>CAIOZF010000048.1 GCA_903862645.1 uncultured Gammaproteobacteria bacterium | reverse complement strand
TGCCGACACGCGCGGCTCCACGGAGTACAACAGCCTGCTCGGGGGCGAGCGTATTCGTTTGTTGAAGGCCAGGCCGCTACCAGAACACAGCGCTTCAGCACCCGGCTGTATTGTGCAAGCAGATCGAGAGCATCTTCGAATTGCCTGCCTGGACTCCGTGCTCGAAGTAACACTGATGCAGTTGCCCGGAAAGAACCCCCTACCGATTGGCGATATTCTCAATTCACGCAAGGAGCTCTTCGCGCCAGGTCAATCGTTCTCCTCAATTGAAAGCCCTGGCGCATGAAACAATTGTCTCTGCGAGCCCACGCGGCGCTTATACTCTGCAGAGTTTTGAATCAGGAAGGTTCGCTCGCCTCGTTGGCATCAAGCACACCGGAATCGCGGAGCAAACCTCAGGATAGTGCCTTGCTGCAGGAAATCTGCTTCGGGACCTGTCGCTGGTACTTCCAGCTCGAAGCAATTCTCAGGCTACTGATCACTAAGCCGCTCAAGGACAAGGATGCAGACCTGCGTTGCCTGCTACTGATTGGCATCTATCAGCTTCATTACCTGCGCGTACCGGAATATGCGGTGGTCAACGAAACGGTGGCAGCTACGCAGGCACTCGGCAAGCAATGGGCAAAGGGCTTGGTAAACGCCGTCTTGAGAAACTTCCTGCGCGATAGTGCCAATCTTCTGGAAAGAGCCAACGCCTCACAAGAATCGCGTTACGCCCATCCCCTGTGGTTGATTAAGCGAATTCGCTCGGCCTGGCCCGATCACTGGGAAGAAGTACTGGCAGCCAATAACCAGCACCCGCCAATGACATTGAGGGTGAACTCAAGCAAAATTTCCAGAGCTGAGTATCTGCAACTTTTGAATCAGGCAGATGTGGCGGCGCATCCCGGCACCTTGGCAGCCACCTCGGTATATCTGGAAGTACCTCGACCAGTGGATGCGCTCCCTGGTTCTAGAGAAGGATTGGTTAGTGTACAGGATGAGGCCTCTCAGCTAATTCCAGGGCTGATGTTGCTCGATAATGGTCTTTCCATACTTGACGCCTGTGCCGCGCCTGGCGGAAAGACCTGCCATATTTTGGAAAGCGTGCGCTCACCTGCAAGAATTTTGGCAATCGACAATGACGAACGTCGGCTGGAGAGGCTGCATCAGAATCTCAGTCGCCTCCAGCTTTCTGCTGAAGTATTAGTGGCTGATGCGGGCGCGGTCAATGACTGGTGGGATATGCAACCATTCGACAGAATCCTACTGGACGCCCCGTGCTCGGCCACCGGCATTATCCGAAGGCACCCCGACATTAAGGTATTAAGGCGAGAGTCGGACTTGGACAAACTCAGACAAATTCAAGCGGGGCTTTTAGACAGCCTATGGGCTTGTTTGAAGCCCGGCGGGGTTTTACTTTACTCCACCTGCTCGGTGCTACCTGAGGAGAACTGCGACATCGTCAAAGTTTTTTTGGCGCATCACCCCGATGCGATTCATGAGGTAATTCAGGCTGATTGGGGAGTAGAATGCGGCCTTGGCAGGCAACTTCTTCCCCTTCCAGATGGTAATGATGGTTTCTACTTTGCCCGACTGAGGAAGTCCTGATACGAATCAGGACATTGACTGTATATGTCTGCCGATGAATTAAGTTAGGAGAGTAACGACAGTAAATGAAGATCATCATTCTCGGCGCCAACCATGTCGCCGTCTCGCTTGCTGAGAACTTATCCAGCGAAGCCAACGACATTACAATTGTTGACACAGATTCAGATCGTCTGCGGGAGTTAAAAGACCGAATCGATGTCGGCACCGTTGTCGGTCATCCGTCCTATCCTGACGTGCTGCGCATGGCCGGCGCCGAAGACGCGGATATGCTGATCGCGGTGACAGAGAATGACGAAGTGAACCTGGTGGCATGCCAGATTGCTCACGCACTCTTCAAAACCCCAAAGAAAATTTGTCGACTTCGATCAGCTTCGTATATGGCGAACGAAAGCCTGTTCAGCCCCGGGGGTATAGCCGCCGACGTCGTTATCAGCCCTGAACAATTGGTTTCCCACTATATTGAGCGTCTGATTGATCTGCCCGGCTCTCTGCAGGTGTTGGACTTTGCCGAAGGCAAGGCACAACTCGTAGCGGTAAGAGCATATTATGGCGGGCCACTGGTGGGACAGGAGATCCGTTTCCTGCGCGCACACATGCCCTCCGTCGATACGCGGGTAGCTGCAATTTTCCGTCGTGACAGAGCCATCATGCCCGAAGGTTCAACGGTTATTGAGGCTGATGACGAGGTGTTTTTCATTGCGGCACAAGGCAATATCAGGGCCGTGATGGGAGAATTACGACGACTGGATAAACCCTATAAACGGCTCATTATCGCCGGAGGGGGGAACATCGGTTCGCGCTTGGCGGAAGCGGTTGAGCATCGCTACCAGGTCAAAATTATCGAAAGCAGTGCTGAGCGATGCGCTCACCTTTCCGAACGCCTCAGCAAGGCGATTGTCCTCAATGGCGTCGCGTCAGACAAGAAGTTGTTACTGGCCGAAAGCATCGAAGACACTGATGTCTTCCTTGCCCTTACCAATGATGACGAGGCCAATGTCATGTCATCAATGCTGGCCAAACGTCTTGGCGCCCGCAAGGTTATGACGCTGATCAATAACCCTGCCTATGTGGATCTCGTGCAGGGCGGTGAAATTGATATCGCGATTTCTCCGCAGTTGGCGTCAATAGGTAGCCTTCTCACACATGTGCGACGAGGCGACATAGTTAACGTGCACTCACTACGCCGAGGCGCAGCAGAGGCGCTTGAGGCTATTGCGCATGGCGACATGCAATCTTCGAAAGTGGTGGGCAAAGCCATAGAAGATATTGACCTCCCGCATGGCACAACCATCGGAGCAATTGTGCGTAACGATGAAGTGCTTATTGCACACGACAATATTGTCGTTCAGTCGGGCGATCATGTGATTCTTTTCCTGGTAGACAAGAAGCGAATCCCAGAAGTGGAGCGCCTCTTCCAAGTAGGGCTGACCTTCTTCTGACAAGACCTGGAAGCGAATGTTTTTAAGCTATTCGACGTAGGCACTTCCCGATTGCCATTGTGGGGCTCAATGAGGCGCCCGAATCCATCGTTTTTTAGACACCAACTTCAATGGGTGGGCGGGGTGTCGCAAAATTATAACCAGTGACTCATGGATACTTTGTTTTGCCATCTTATTGGGACGACTGGATATATTCCCTTTGTTGCTACTTTGCCTGCCGATGCTCTGGCGCCGCTAACGATAAAGCGCATTCTTGGTGTTATCGGGTTGTCGCTTGAAACGCCTGTATTCCCATTGGTACTGACTGGGCGCCTGCCTGACACAGTCCTCAATCGATAGATTCAAGGCGGCGGCGGCAACGATCGGGTCCTCAATATCAACACCCGGGCGGGCAGCGCCAAAAATAATTTCGAACCCTTCCCCTTGCGACAGCCGTTTGGCAAAAATGGTTACCACAGTTGCCCCCGTCTTTGCCGCTAATCTAGAGATTAAAGTCATCGTCAATGCGCTGACTCCGAAGAACGGAGCAAAGACCCCTCCTTCCTCATTCGGCTCTTGGTCCGGAAGGATACCGACTATCTCGCCTCGCTCCAGTGCTTTGATCAACATCGCAATACCCTTCCTGTTAGTCGGAGCAAGACTGGCGTTGCCGCGACTTCGAAAAGCCACCATCGATTCCTCAAAGCCGACTAGTTTCGGAGGTTTGTAAAGAAAAGTGGTTGGGGCGCAGTTGGTGAGGAACGGGCCACACGCCTCCCAACTACCTAAATGCGGCGCGAGGACAATGACCCCTTTTTTTGCAGCAAGAGCACTGTTCAAAATCTCCTGGCCAGATACGCGAAGAATTATAGAAAGTACTTTTTTCAGAGGCGCATGCCAGATATACCCGAACTCACAGCCAGTCTTACCTGTTTCGATAAGACTGTCCCATGTCAGTGAGCGTATTTCGGTATCATTTAGTTCCGGAAAGCACAGCCTGAGATTGGTTTGGGTGACCTTTCGTGAGTCAGACGAAAAAGCATACGCGAATATCCCAATGAGGGAGCCGAGCATCTGGTTCACACTGAGCGGTAGCCAGGAAGAGATGCGCAGGAGCGCTTTAACGAAAAGTACTTTGAGCACTTGGATAGTCTAACTCCTGACCGTTGGCCGGATTATGCTGGAAAATTGCTCACGATATCGCGTCCACTCTAGTTACGACACAACATTGCGGCAGTCGATTCTAACCCAGGCAATACGCGGCAGCAAAACGCCAGCCCCCAAGGCTTGGCGGCAGTTCGAGTATAGATATTGACCGACGAATCAAGGATAATTGTCAGCTCTTAAAAATCAGACCAAGGGAGTTACTCTTGTCCGCCTCAGCCCCGCAGCCCGACCTTGGGACCTTTCAGGGTCTCATTCTTGCTCTTCAACAATTCTGGGCAAACAAGGGTTGTGTCCTCATGCAGCCTCTTGATATGGAAGTTGGGGCAGGGACCTTTCATCCCGCGACTTTTCTGCGCGCAATTGGACCCGAAAGCTGGCATACGGCTTACGTACAACCGAGTCGTCGACCTGCTGACGGACGTTACGGAGAGAACCCCAACCGCCTGCAGCATTATTATCAGTTTCAGGTAATCTTGAAGCCTTCGCCTCCCGACATTCAGGAGCTGTACCTCGAGTCACTTGCCAGTCTGGGTGTTGATACCCGTATTCACGACATACGATTCGTTGAAGACAACTGGGAATCGCCGACCCTAGGGGCTTGGGGACTTGGCTGGGAAGTCTGGTTGAACGGCATGGAGGTGACTCAATTTACCTATTTCCAACAAGTGGGTGGCCTCGAATGCCACCCAGTCAGCGGCGAGATCACTTACGGAATCGAGCGCATCGCCATGTACCTGCAGGGCGTGGACAGCATCTATGACATTGTTTGGGCCAAGGGGCCAAACGGTGTCGTGACCTACGGTGATGTTTTCCATCAGAACGAGGTCGAGATGTCGGCCTACAATTTTGAACACGCCAATGTCGACACGCTGTTCAGGAACTTCAATGACTGCGAGCAGCAGTGTCAGTACCTGATTGAAAAAGGGCTGGCGTTACCCGCGTACGAGCAGGTCCTGAAGGCATCACATTATTTCAACCTGCTGGATGCGCGTCATGCGATTTCCGTGACCGAACGCCAACGCTATATTCTCAGAGTGCGTGCATTATCCCGTTTAGTAGCCGAGGCCTATTATGAAAGCCGCAAGGCACTGGGCTTCCCTCTGGCTCCCGAGGATCTGCGCAGGCAGTATCTGGACAAATAACAATTCCATCGCAGGACACCATGGCAACAAAAGATTTTTTGGTCGAAATAGGAACGGGTGAACTCCCTCCCAAGGCATTGAGAATATTGTCAGAGTCTTTTGCCGCAGGTATTCGTACCGCGCTGGAAAATGCCGACCTTCGCTTTGAAGCGATGACATCGTTTGCCACCCCGCGTCGCCTGGCCGTCATCGTCAAAGGCTTGCAGGAACACCAGGCCGACAAAGCCATGGAGCGAGTTGGTCCTGCAGTATCAGCCTCCTATGATAACGATGGCAAACCAACCCCAGCGGCATCCGGGTTTGCACGCTCATGTGGTGTTGCACTCGAGACCCTTAGCAGTGTTGAGAAGGACGGAATCGTGAAACTCGTTTTCCAGTCCGTCGTCAAAGGTGGAGAAACTCGTCATTTATTAGCTGACATTGTGACTCGCTCTCTTGCTGCATTACCGATACCCAAGAAAATGCGCTGGGGAAGTAGCCGCGAGGAATTCGTCAGGCCCGTACATTGGGTAGTGATGATCTTTGGTGGGGAAGTAGTTCCCGCCTCTATACTAGGGATCAATTCCGGCAATAAGACGCGGGGCCACCGGTTCCAGCACAATCAGGCTATCTCACTTAATTCCGCAAATGAGTACGAGTCAAAGCTCGCTGATGCACGAGTGGTGGCGGACTACGAGAAACGCAAGGGCATTATCCGCAGGTTGGTAAATACCGAAGGAGAAAAACTTGGGGCGCGCGTCGTCATCGAAGAGGACTTACTGGAAGAGGTGACAAGTCTTGTTGAGTGGCCTGTTGCGCTCACAGGCAAGTTCGATGCGCATTTCCTTTCGGTACCTCGAGAGGCGTTGATTTCGTCCATGAAGTCGCACCAGAAATGTTTCTACCTTCTGGACCAGCAAGGTAACCTGCTGCCCAATTTCATTACAGTCAGTAACATCGAGAGTCTCGACCCTGCTCAGGTTGTTGCGGGCAATGAGCGAGTTATTCGTCCCCGGCTTGCAGACGCTAGGTTCTTCTTTGACACAGACCGTAAGCACTCGCTTTCCTCGCGACTGGAGCAACTGAAAACCATAGTCTTTCAACAGGAGTTGGGCACAGTCTACGATAAATCAGTTCGAGTATCTGCACTAGCTGGATTCATCGCAACAGAGTTATCCGCCAACAAAAGTTGGTGTGAACGCGCAGCATTGCTGTCTAAATGCGATCTCGTTACCAACATGGTGTCAGAGTTCGCTGAGCTACAGGGCATTGTTGGCTATTACTACGCCTTGCACGACAAAGAGCCCACTGAAGTTGCCAGTGCATTGAATGAACAGTACATGCCACGCTTCTCGGGCGACCAGCTTCCTACAACACTGACAGGCGCTGTTCTCGCAATAGCTGACAAGGTAGACACCATTGTTGGGCTGTTCGCAATCGGGCAACCGCCGACCGGCTCGAAGGATCCGTTCGCTCTGCGCCGTGCCGCGCTCGGTGTTCTGCGCATTATCGTAGAGAAAGATCTGGATCTGGATATTCTCAAGAGCATTCGCTTCGCCTGTGCCAATTTCAGCAGTTTGACGCTGAAACCGGGTCTCGACAATCACGTATTCGAGTTCTTACTTGATCGCTTCAAAGCTTGGTATCAGGCTGAGGGCATCAGTGCAGAAGTATTCCAATCCGTTTTCGTTTTGCGACCGACCAAGCCCCTGGACTTCAATCTGAGAGTGCGTGCCGTGCACCATTTCAGCCGATTGCCAGAAGCGCAATCGCTCGCATCCGCCAACAAGCGTGTGTCCAATATCTTGGCGAAAGAGGTTCAGGCTGCTGAAGGGCAGTCGGTCCAGCGAGGCCTCTTTAAAGAAGAGGCAGAGCGCCATCTTGCTCGCGTCCTTGAAGAACAGACGGCCGTGGTGACCCCACTGTTCGCTGCTCGTGAATATACCCGTGGACTTGAGAGTCTGGCGGGGTGCAAGAGTGCCATCGACGGTTTCTTCGACAGTGTGCTGGTAATGGATGATGATCCCCTTATCCGTAACAACCGCATTGCCTTGTTGCGAGCACTTCGCGGCCTTTTTCTGGAAGTAGCCGACATTTCTCACTTACAAAGCAGCTGAGCCAGTTATCCTTCCGGAGCGCGAAAGAGTGAAACTGATTATCCTCGACAGGGACGGCGTCATTAATGAGGATTCGGACGACTACATCAAGTCTGTCGATGAATGGATTCCCATACCCGGCAGCATTGAGGCGATCGCAGCACTGAGCGCTGCCGGTTACACTATTGTGGTCGCCACCAATCAGTCGGGAATCGCTCGCAAGTACTTCGATGAGCATGAGCTTGCCGCCATGCACCAGAAGATGAGTTTGCTGGTCGAGGAGATTGGCGGTCATATCAGTGGCGTGTTCTTCTGCCCTCACGGACCGGAGGAGGGCTGCGAATGCCGCAAACCGGAACTCGGCCTTATCAAACAGATCGAAACCGAGTTCGGAACCTCCGTGGAGGGCGCCCCTTTCGTGGGAGACACATCGAAGGACATCCTGGTCGCCAAGTTGGCCGGGTGCTGCCCAATCCTGGTAAAAACAGGGAAGGGAGTGGCAACCCTGGCTGAGATCAGCGCAGCCGAACTTGCTGGAGTTGAGATCTTTGATTCGCTGAAAGACTTTGCTGAGAACTTACTTAAGAAAGAGATCTTCTCTTGACTCTCATGATTATCAAGTGCCGCGCCTGCTTAATTATGGCTACGGATACTCTTCCATCTACAGACATTTACCCCACATGCTGAAGCACTCTCTCCTAGTTGTTCGCTCGCTTATTTTCTACATTGGCTATTTTGCAGCCACTTTATTGACATCGCTGCTTAGTATGACGGTATTCTTTCTGCTGCCCGCGAGAAAACGATTCTCGCTCTATTCCACCTGGTGTCGCTTCGTTTTGTTCTGGTTACGTATTACCTGCGGGATCAGATATGAAATTGAAGGAATGGAGAATATTCCGAATCACCCTGTTGTTGTCCTTAGCACACATCAAAGCGCCTGGGAGACGATTTTCCTTTATTACGCAATGTCCCCCGTTTGCCCGATTCTCAAGAAAGAACTATTGAAGATCCCGTTCTGGGGTTGGGCCATGAGTCTTCAAAAACCAATCGCCATCGATAGGAGTAAACCCAGAGAGGCGGGAAGGTCATTGCTGCTTCAAGGGAAGGCTCGCTTGGGGGAGGGCATGTCGGTAGTGATTTTTCCTGAGGGCACACGCAGCCCTGCAGGAACGATCAAAGAGTTTTCGAGAGGTGGCGCCAAGCTGGCGGTCACCGCTAATGCGCCAGTACTGCCAGTCATTCACAACGCTGGTGTCTGTTGGCCAGCCCGCACGATCGTGAAGCAACCAGGTGTCATCAAGGTCAAAATTGGTCAGGTTTTGGAGGTTGAGGGTAAAACCTCCACAGAAGTGACTGATGCCTTTTCTGCCTGGGTCGAAGCAAACAAGGCCATCATTTTTGGTGATGACCTTGCCTCGGAACTGTCAGTGAAATTATAACATGTTGTTATATATCGAGATTTTGTGCTGCCAGCGCATTTGCCTCTATGAACGCACGGCGCGGCTCCACATGATCACCCATGAGCGTGGTGAATAGTTGGTCTGCCCCAATAGCATCTTCGATAGTGACCTGCAGCATCCGCCTGCTTTCTGGGTCCATCGTTGTTTCCCAGAGCTGATCCGGATTCATTTCACCCAGTCCCTTGTAGCGCTGCAGGTAATGACCCTTCATGGCATCGTTGGTCAGCCAGTCGAGAGCCTCTGCGAAACTCGTCACATCCTGTTTGCGCTCGCCCCTTTGCACGTAGGCACCGGTCTCAATTAACCCTTCTAGAGTGGAACCCAGTTTGACAATGGTTCGGTATTCCCCTGAATGGAAGAAGTCGGTGTTGAACTGGAAGTCCTTGGTCAAACCATGGAAGGACTGGCGAATGTGCGGCAGGTAAACACTTCTTTCGCGATCTTTGGTCGTCGTAATCTGATAACCAAGGCTGGTCTTTGGATGAATACGCAATAGTGTTGCGGAAAGCTCCCCGACCCACGCCTCAACATTCTCCATAGAGGCCAGGGTTGACTCCTGCAACTCCGAGTTAAAGACCATCGCCTCAAGGATCTCAGCCGGATAGAGCCGGTTCAAACGTTTGATAATCGCATAGGTGCTATGGTACTGCTTGACGATGGCATCAAGCGCATCACCCGAAATGGCTGGAGCCTCAGGATTCACAAACAGACTCGCGCCCTCCAGGGCGATATGATTCTGGTAGTTCGCCAGTGCATCTTCATCCTTCAGATACTGCTCATGCTTACCTTTCCTGATCTTGTAGAGTGGTGGCTGGGCAATAAATATATGCCCCCTCTCTACCAACTCCCGCATCTGGCGGAAGAAGAAGGTGAGCAGCAGGGTGCGAATGTGCGAACCGTCAACGTCCGCGTCAGTCATGATAATAATGCTGTGGTAACGTAGATTGCCCGGAGAAAACTCCTCGTTCCCAATTCCGCAACCGAGCGCCTTGATCAACGTCCCAATTTCTGCAGAGCTCAGCATCTTGTCGAATCGAGCTTTCTCTACATTCAAAATCTTACCCTTCAATGGCAAAATAGCCTGATTCTTTCTATTCCTTCCCTGCTTGGCCGACCCGCCTGCAGAGTCTCCCTCGACGAGGTAAATCTCTGATAATGCGGGATCTTTTTCCTGACAATCGGCGAGTTTGCCGGGCAAGCCTGCGATGTCGAGAGCTCCTTTTCTGCGAGTCATTTCTCTTGCCTTTCGAGCCGCTTCACGCGCTCTGGCCGCATCCAGCATCTTGTTGACGATCTGCTTCGCCTCAAGTGGATTCTCCATCAGATAATCTGTGAAATGGCTGCTCATTTCCTGCTCCACGACCACCTTCACCTCTGAAGAGACGAGCTTGTCCTTGGTTTGGGATGAAAATTTGGGATCCGGTACTTTCACAGAAATGATCGCGGTGAGACCCTCTCGAGCGTCATCACCGGTCGTCGCTACCTCTTTGTTCTTCTTGGAAGCTAGTTCCTTCTCGATATAACTGTTCAACACGCGAGTTAATGCTGCCCTGAAACCTGCAAGGTGAGTCCCGCCGTCCTTTTGAGGGATGTTGTTCGTGTAGGGGAAAATATTTTCTTGATAGGTGTCGTTCCACTGCAGAGCGATCTCTACGGTTATGCCGTCTTCCTCGCGCTCTGCCATAAAGTAGAAGATCTTGTTTATTGGCGCTTTATTGGTATTGAGGTAGTTAACAAACGCCTTCAATCCACCTTCATACTTGAAGAGGTCATTCTTGCCTGTTCTTTCATCCTTAAGTTGAATTGACACTCCTGCATTTAGAAATGCCAGCTCTCTAAGTTTTTTGGCGAGGATGTCGTAGTGAAATTCGATATTGGAAAAGGTTTGCTTCGATGGCTTGAAATGGCACTCCGTACCCTTGGCATCCGTTTCTCCCACTACAGCCAACGGTGCCTGAGGCACACCATGTACGTAGTTTTGTTCGTGAACCTTTCCACCTCTACGAATAGTCAGCTTCAGCTCTTCGGAAAGCGCATTAACTACCGAGACCCCGACGCCGTGCAGGCCTCCGGAAACTTTATAGCTATTGTCATCAAATTTGCCGCCCGCGTGCAGCACTGTCATGATCACTTCTGCCGCAGACACCCCTTCAGAGTGCATATCGGTCGGAATGCCTCGACCGTTGTCAGAAACAGTAACGGTTTCTCCCGGATGGATGGTCACACGAATGTCATCACAGTGGCCCGCCAAGGCCTCGTCAATGGAATTGTCCACCAGCTCAAACACCATGTGGTGAAGTCCTGTGCCATCGTCGGTATCGCCGATATACATTCCAGGTCTTTTCCTAACAGCGTCAAGGCCTTTCAAAACCTTGATGCTTGACGAATCGTATGCAGAGTCCTGAGCCATCTTTACTATCTCCTACTCACTGTTTATTGCGGAGCGCCCGCTGTGCTTAAAGGGCAGCAGCGCACTTATGTCGCTTTTTGCGCTCTTCTTCCAGCCATCACTTAGGGCCTTTTCACATTGTTTAGACACCTTTACTGACTAAACTACTTCGCATATTTTACCATGTTCCACGTGGAACTTTCTTGGCATTAAGCCTGGCGGCCAAGATTTCTCCAGATCATGCTCTTCTACGCAGGTCATGAAAACCTGGCAATTTAGCTCATCAAGGAGCTCACACACTCGACGCCTGTTGGCGGCATCCAGCTCAGATGGCAAATCGTCAAGAAGATAGACGCATTTCACACCGCTGCACCTGGACAGCAAATAGCCCTGTGCAATCTTCATCGCACTGACAAGAAGCTTTTGCTGCCCCCTAGACAGCACCTCAACAGCACTAGCCCGACCAACCTTTACCAGAATATCAGCACGGTGAGGCCCCAGCTGAGTTGCTCCATATCTGACATCTTTATCAAACCCCGCCTGCAACGAAGCAGCCAGTTCTTCGCCGTCATCCCACCCGCGAGCATAGGCTATGCTTAGGCCAGTAATGCTTACCAATCGCTCTACCGTTTGGAGCAGCAGAGGATACAGCAATCCAAAATATTCCTTACGCGACCTATCTATATGTTGAGAGAAGCGACAAAGCTCGTAGTCCCATGCGGCCAACTGCACCCTGTCTGGGCTTCTTTGTTTGAGCAGGAGATTCCTGTGCGCAAGGCATTTGGCTGCGCCTCTCCACGCATTAACGAAATCATGTTCCACGTGGAACACGCCCCAATCCAGGTACCGTCTCCTGATCTTAGAGCTACCCTCCAGAAGCAGAAAGCTTTCTGAATTGAGAATTTGAACCGGAAGATGCCTCGCAGCATCGGCCCAATTCCTTTGCCTCTCTCCCATTAAACGCAGTTGATGCCCCTGCCTCCGGGACTTACTCAGGCCAATCGCTGCGCCCTCAGCAAGATCACAAAAAACTATACATTCTTCCTTGTCGTTTTGAATAATAGAGTCGAGCTTCTGGCTACGAAACGAGCGCCCGAAGCCAAGCAAGTAAATTGCCTCCAATAAGCTCGTCTTCCCACTGCCATTATCGCCGTAGATTACATTCATTTTTTCGGAAGGCAGCAGCTGAACGCTCGAGAGATTTCGAACATTCAGCACGTCAAGGCGAGAGATTACTGCCATATCTCTTCAATACTGCAGAGACTGCACATGCGGCAGAGAAGTGGGGGAGTGCAATGTTTCATACTAGAGACGCATTGGCATGACAACATAAAGCGCATCCCCAACAGCCTCCGCGGCTTCAAGCAATGCGCTGCTATTCGAATCCAAGAGCGTAATTTTCACCCGCTCAGATACAAGAACTGATAGGACGTCTACGAGATAGCTAACGTTAAAACCGACCTCCAACGACTCGCCTTCATAATCCACAGATACAGACTCTTCGGCTTCCTCCTGATCTGGGTTGTTAGCAAGGATTCTAACTTCGCTATCCGCCAGCAGGATTCTGACTCCTCGATATTTTTCATTGGACAGAATCGAGGTACGAGTAAAAGCCTGCTTGAGCTCATTCCTGTCTCCGATCACAACTTTGTCACCACCCTTGGGCAGCACACGGTTATAATCCGGGAATTTCCCATCAACAAGTTTGGAGGTAAAAGTGAAATCTTTAGTGCGAGCCCTCACATGATTTCGACCAAAAACCATCGAAACGCTGTCCTGCTCAACACTCAATAGCCTTCCAAGCTCAACAACTCCCTTGCGCGGCAGTATTAGCTGCACAGCTGCGTCCACGGGATTTTGCATAGCCAAGGTTTGCATGGCCAAACGATGGCCATCAGTTGCGACCACTCGAAGATAGGTGCTCGCTAATTCGAAGAGCATTCCGTTAAGATAGTAGCGAACATCCTGCTGCGCCATCGCAAAAGCGGTGCCATCCAAAAGCTCCTTCAGATCTTTCTGAAGAAGTGTCAGCTCAATAGTGCCCGGCTCCTCCTCTGTATTAGGGAAATCACTGGCTGCCAATGTCGCCAGACTGAAACGACTACGCCCCGACTTGATCACCATTTTGGTGTCTTCCACCGAAAACTCGAGCTTCGCATCTTCCCCAAGAGATTTACAGATATCTACGAGCTTGCGTGCTGGTACGGTGATTTCGCCGGGTGTATTCGCGCCCACAACGTTAACTCGACCGATCAGTTCAACCTCAAGATCAGTCCCTGTAATGGACAGCACCGAGCTGGAATCAAGCGACAGCAAGACGTTGGATAAAACCGGCAATGTCTGCCGTCTTTCCACTACACCGGAAATAAGCTGCAGAGGTTTAAGTATGGCTTCCCTAGAAATCACAAAATGCATAACTAACTCACCAGATCGTTTTTAGTTTTTAAGAAATGAATTCGCCAATCCGAACCGCGATAGCTTATTAGCTCAAGTCGCTAGTGCTCGCAATAGATTGTTGTAATCCTCTGAGATGTCCGAAGACGAAAGACGCAATTTCTTTACTTGTTTACACGCATGTAAAACCGTTGTGTGGTCGCGCCCCCCAAATGCATCCCCAATCTCAGGGAGGCTATGGTTGGTCAACTCCTTTGATAGACACATGGCTACCTGCCTTGGACGCGCCACTGAACGGTTCCGGCGCTTGGACAGCATATCGGACATCTTGATCTTGTAGTACTCCGCCACAGACCTTTGAATATTGTCTATCGTGACCAACTTGTCATGAAGTGCAAAGAGATCCTTAAGCGCCTCCTTCACTAATTCAAGATCTATCGGTCTGCCGACAAAATTGGCATGTACAATTACTTTTTTCAGAGCGCCCTCCAGCTCCCTCACATGGGAGCGAAGCCGCTGGGCAATAAACATCGCCGCATCACTTGGCAGATCCACATTACTATGTTCCGCTTTCTTTATCAGAATTGCCGCTCTAGTCTCAAGCTCAGGGGGCTCTACTGCTACAGATAGGCCCCAGCCGAACCGAGACTTCAACCTTTCCTCTAGCCCATTGATTTCTTTATGGTATTTGTCGCTTGTTAAGATGATCTGTTGACCGCCCTCAAGCAAGGCATTAAAGGTATGGAAAAACTCCTCCTGCGATCGCTCTTTGCCCGCGAAGAATTGTATATCATCGATCAAAAGCGCATCGACGGACCGGTAGTAGCGCTTGAATTCATTGATTGCATTCAATTGCAGCGCAGTCACCATGGTCGCTACGAAAGTCTCGGAATGAAGATAGACTACTTTGGCATCCGGCTTTCTCGCCACCAGATAGTTACCAATAGCGTGCATCAGATGGGTTTTCCCCAGCCCAACTCCACCATATATAAAAAGTGGGTTGTAGGCGCCACCTGGGTTTTCAGCCACCTGCAATGCCGCTGCCCGGGCTAGTTGGTTCGATTTCCCCTCTATAAAATTGTCAAAAGTATTCTCTGGGTTCAAACTGCCTTTATGACTGAGTTTGCCGTCAATTATCACCTCCATATTTCTAGAGGAGCGTCTGATCAAACTGCCTGTTAATGGTTTCGCCGTCCGCTCAGGTGCTGAGGAGCTGACAATCTGCCTTGAGGAATTCTCTACTGTTATTTCTGCTGCTCCATCACGGAAACCCAGAGCTGGATTGGATTGGACAGGGGACGGGGAATCGGATACCTGTTGCGCAGACCGCTGACTGCCAATCTCTAAAACAACATCGACTGTCGTTCCATGAGAGTTCTCTGTAAGCAACTCCATTATTCGATCCAGAAACTTGTCCTTAACCCAATCCAGCACAAATCGATTAGGAGCATATAGTCTCAACTCGTTAGCTGAGCTTTCCGCACGGAGAGGTCTAATCCATGTATTGAATTGCTGAGACGGTAGCTCATTTTTCAAACAACTCAAACAACTTTGCCAATTTACCGAATTCACTCTTCTTATTACCTTTCCATTGTCGTCTGGAATTTATTTGAGCAACGATTCTAGCTTGACTGAGCAAAGTTATCCACATTCTTGAAGCCACATAGCAAACATGTTGACTGGATATTTTATTGTTAACTATCAATACTTTGAATTCTTTCTCTTACGAGATTTTCACTCTTTATCAACAAAGACCTCTGCCACCATAGCAACAAAACCCTGTGGATAACTTGTTATTAACAGCGTATAAAAGGTAACCATATGTATTGTTTTGATTTCCTGCACGAGCGTCAACGTAGATGACAAATCTAGAGGTTTGGATTGCAATGGCAACTTGAAACCTCTAGAATTCGCGCTCGGTTTCGAACCGGCTAAATTTATTATCTAGATCAACAGATCACCTTGGATTCCATCATGAAGAGAACCTTTCAGCCCAGCTTATTGAAACGCGCCCGTACTCACGGCTTCCGTGCACGTATGGCAACTCGTGGAGGCCGTCTTGTAATCAAGAGACGTCGTGCCTGCGGCCGTGCCAAACTTACAGCGTAATCGGTTTTCCTTTTAGTCTGCAGCACTCACGAAAGTAGAACCTGTGTCTGACTTTGGCTTTAGCAAGAAGCTGCGTCTGCTGGGTGCCGCAGATTACCAACCCGTATTCAAAAATGCCCGCTACAAGGTCTCCTGCCAATATATTCTGATATTGGCAGTAGCCAGTACACTTCAACATCCGCGGCTCGGCTTGGTCATTGCGAAAAAGAACATTGCAAAGGCTGTAGAGCGCAATCGCGTAAAGCGTATCTTCCGCGAGTCCTTTCGACACAATCAGCGTTTGCTCCCTGCGCTTGACATCGTTATCCTAGCGCGCAGCGGCTTAGGCTCGTTAGATAACGAGCACGTGCAAAAGAATATCGAAAGGCTGTGGCAGGAGCTTGTTAGTAAAGCTCGCCGCGCCTCAGTAACAAGAGACCACGCGAATGCTGGATAATGTTGCCATTAAGTTGATCACACTCTATCAGCACACGCTAAGCTATATGATTGGCAATCAGTGTCGCTTTTATCCTACCTGCTCCCACTACACTCTAGAAGCTATTCAGAAGCACGGTTTAGCAAAAGGTGTTCGCCTTGGGGCTGGAAGAATTCTTCGTTGTCATCCATGGCATCCCGGTGGGATAGATTTGGTACCAGACTCCGACACCCCTAATAATCCCTCAACGTCGTCTCTTCTGTAGCAGTTGCATATGGACTCTATTAAATATTTCATTTTTGGTGGCTTGGCCGTTGTCTCATATTTATTGCTCCTAGCCTGGCAAGCAGACTATCCACGAGTGCCGGTCTCTGCCCCAGTGGAGCAGTCTCAGAGTGGCATCACAAATTCGCCAGCTGTAACAAGCGATTTGCCTGCGGGAGCGGCAGGATCAACTACTCCTGTCGCGAATGATGTTCCTGTGATTGGTTCAAATGCGACATCTTTTCCCGTGCCCACTAACAATACCGTGACAGTCCATACCGACGTTCTAACGGTGACTCTGGACCGCAACGGCGGCGACATAGTGGAGGTGTTGCTTCCTGGCTACCGACGTCAAATCGACGTCGAAAATGATCCTTTTGTGCTTTTGGAAAACACTACTTCAAGAACCTTCGTTGCCAAGAGCGGCCTCGTAGGCAGAAACGGCATCGACAGTGCGCGCAGAGCTATATATCAAACTAATGCAGACGATTATGAATTAACCGGCAACTCTTCCACCATTGTTGTTGAGATGACTCACACGGACCCAGCAGGCGTTGAGGTCACCAAACGCTTTACATTCGAGCGCGGAAGTTACCTTATTGGCATTGAATACGAAATTGACAATAGCTCCTCTACTGTCTGGCAGGCAAACGTGTTCGGTCAAATAAATCGCAACACTTTCCCTGACCCCAGCAGTGCAGGAGGAGTTGGAATGTCATCCTTCCTTGGTTTTGCGTTGACCTCCATCGATGATCCCTATCTCAAGATTAAGTTCGAAGACATCAACAACGCGATGCCATCGCATGAACTGGCAGGTGGTTGGATTGGATTAAGTCAGCATTATTTCCTTTCAGCGTGGATTCCTCCCGCTGAAGCAATGAACACGTTTTCTACCCGGATAAGTCCGCAGAACGCGAGCGAGTTCATTGGCGGATTCACCAGCCAGGAGTTCACTGTAACTCCCGGAACTGTCGGAAAGCAGAATCTTAGTTTCTATGCGGGCCCAAAGGATCAATACGCCCTTCGAGAAATTTCCTCGAATCTTGATTTGACGATCGACTATGGAGTTCTGTGGTTTATAGCGTCTCCCATTTACTGGCTTCTTAGACAGATAGATGCGCTGGTGGGCAACTATGGTTGGTCAATCCTGTTACTTACGGTTTGCGTCAAAGGAATTTTTTACAAACTTTCCGCCACCAGCTATCGGTCCATGGCCAACATGCGTCGCGTTATGCCAAAGATGTCTCAACTCAAAGAGCGCTATGGCGACGACAAAATGAAATTGCAAAAGGCAACGATGGAGCTTTACCAGAAGGAAAAAATTAACCCTTTCGGTGGTTGTTTGCCGATGTTGGTCCAGATGCCGGTATTCATTGCTCTCTACTGGGTACTCATGGAGAGCGTTGAGTTAAGACAGGCACCTTTCATATTGTGGATCAAAGATCTCTCGGCAATGGACCAATATTTTGTGCTGCCGCTGTTAATGGGAGCGTCTATGTTTGTACAATCGCTGCTAAGTCCAGCACCCGCAGATCCAACCCAAGCAAAGGTCATGAAATTCATGCCTGTGATAATGACGATATTTTTCCTATGGTTCCCCGCCGGCCTGGTGCTGTACTGGCTTGCAAACAGCGTCCTGGGCATACTTCAGCAGTGGTACATAACTCGTAAAATTGAAAGTGAGCATCAGGCTAAAAGCGCCACATAATTACCATACGGCAGACCTGTGATGTCGTTATCCACTGACACTGACACCATTTGTGCAATAGCCACACCTCCAGGCAGAAGTGGTGTAGGTATTGTGCGAATATCGGGACCTTTGTCTCGCGAAATTGCCCACAAGATATTGCATTTCAACCCCACCCCAAGACACGCTCACTTCACTGATTTCCATGATCAAGACTCGCGCCTGATCGATCAGGGAATAGCGCTTTTCTTTCCGTCACCCAATTCTTTTACTGGAGAAGATGTCCTCGAACTGCAGGGGCATGGTGGCTATTTCATTCTTGATTTTATGCTGAACGAAGCAATCAAGGCGGGTGCAAGACTCGCCAGGCCGGGGGAGTTTTCAGAACGATCTTTTCTTAATGGTAAAATAGATCTGGCGCAGGCAGAGGCTATTGCTGACTTGATAGAGTCAAGTTCTGAGCAAGCCGCTCGTAGCGCTATGCGCACGCTGCAAGGGGACTTCTCGAGACTTATATACTCACTGTGCGCTTCCATCGTCGATCTCCGAGTCTACATTGAAGCAGCTATAGATTTTTCGGAAGAAGAGATTGATTTCCTGACCGAAGGAAAAACAGCCGAATCACTCAAGTCAATAATCGATCAACTCGACTCCATTCTTCTGCAGGCGCAACAGGGAGCACTGCTGCGTGAAGGTATGTCGGTAGTGATCGCCGGAAAACCCAACGCTGGGAAATCGAGCCTGCTAAATGCATTGGCAGGCAAGGACAGTGCAATCGTCACCGACATTGCCGGTACGACCAGAGACACACTTATAGAGCGCATCAACATCGACGGTATGCCGCTGCACATCACTGACACAGCAGGCTTGAGAGAAAGCGATGACCTCGTCGAAAAGGAAGGCATCAGGCGTGCTTTACAAGCCATTGAGACCGCCGACAGAATTTTACTGGTCGTTGATTCGTGCCAGGACAATGTCAAACCAGAGAGCCTTCAGGAATATCTAGTAGGGCTAGGATTCCTGAAAATCGGTACTGCGATAGATCCTGGCCGGGTCACGATTATTCAAAATAAGATCGATAAAACCAACCTGGAAGGCGGTGTTCACACAAACCGTGATGAGAACGATAACGCTATTACCACGGTGCATATCTCTGCAAAGAACAAGACCGGCCTCTCACTGTTGCGAAGTCACCTAAAGGATTGCATGGGGTTCCAATCTGCAGGGGAGGGAGGTTTTATAGCCCGACGTCGTCATCTGGACGCTCTGGAACACGCGCGCACCTGTCTTGTTCAAGCGGACTGCCAACTATTAGGCAACGGCGCAGCGGAGTTAATTGCCGAGGATCTACGTCACGCGCACCAATACCTCGGAGAAATTACTGGAGAATTTTCTACCGACGATCTTCTAGGAAAAATATTTTCTAGTTTTTGTGTCGGGAAATAACTATTTCCCCTGCCAAAAAGCTCAGGATAAGCTGTCTATAAACATCCTTATTACTCCCAATGCCTGTGAGTAAAAAATCCGGTCATTTTTGCTCTTTGTATAACTATGCTTTTTATACACAGTACGCAAAGAGCTTTTGAAGAGCTTACACAAACTCTATCAACCGACTTATCTCTACCCTAATCAATTGAATTTAAATAGGAAAAAAGGGTTTTGCACAGATTTTCAAATCACCATAATCATTAACAGTATTAAAGTCTTTAAATATATACCTATATATAACTTTATACATTTATAAATATTAAGTTCTCTTTAAACCTATTTTCCAGAGCGGAATTTAATACTTCAAATTTCGATTCTTAGGCTTATACTTACCGGCCCTTTGATTAGGTCAAAAACCTGGTGACTCATGGATTTCTCAAAAAAGTACGATGTCATAGTCGTTGGTGGCGGTCATGCTGGCACCGAAGCGGCTTTAGCAGCGGCCCGCATGGGTTCACGTACTCTGTTGATAACCCACAATATTGAGACCTTGGGACAGATGTCCTGCAACCCCGCGATTGGCGGTATTGGCAAGACACACCTCGTAAAAGAAATCGATGCACTCGGTGGCGCAATGGCACGCGCAACCGATCGAGGCGGTATTCAGTTTCGTGTTCTCAATAGCAGCAAAGGCCCCGCCGTACGCGCTACACGGGCCCAGGCAGACAGGGTTTTGTACAAAGCTGCCGTTAGAAGCATTCTCGAAAACCAGAGAAATCTCGATATATTTCAACAGCCCGTCGACGATCTTATTGTCCATGGTGAATCTGTGGCGGGCGTTGTAACTCAAATGGGACTGCGCTTTTTCGCACCAACCGTTGTTTTGACCGCTGGAACCTTCCTGGGTGGAAAAATACATATTGGTCTGGAAAACAGTGCCGGCGGCAGAGCGGGTGATCCGCCGTCAATAGCTCTCGCACAAAGGCTTAGAGAACTGCCCTTTAACGTTGGTAGGCTGAAAACAGGAACACCACCGCGAATCGACGCGCGGTCAGTGGATTTTTCCGTGATGACCCCACAGGCAGGCGATACGCCCGTTCCCGTGATGTCGTATCTGGGGCGTGTTGAGGAGCATCCGCAGCAGGTGAATTGCTACATTACGTCCACCAACGAGCGTTGCCACGAAATCATCCGCGGCGGCCTTGATCGTTCGCCAATGTACACAGGTGTAATTGAAGGTATCGGTCCACGGTATTGCCCTTCAATTGAAGATAAAGTCATGCGCTTTGCTGACAAAACCTCGCATCAGGTTTTCGTCGAGCCTGAGGGGCTA
Source organism: uncultured Gammaproteobacteria bacterium (assembly GCA_903862645.1). Lineage (GTDB taxonomy): Bacteria > Pseudomonadota > Gammaproteobacteria > Pseudomonadales > Pseudohongiellaceae > UBA5078. The sequence continues at coordinate 39,840 of CAIOZF010000048.1, read as the reverse complement.
AACACACATGAACTTTATCCGAATGGAATCTCCACCAGTTTGCCGTTTGATATTCAACTCGCATTAGTTCGCCAGATCAAAGGTTTTGAAAATGCCCACATCACAAGACCGGGCTATGCGATCGAATACGATTATTTCGATCCCCGTGATCTGAACTATTCCTTGGAGACCAGGTTTATTAAAGGGCTTTTCTTCGCTGGTCAAATCAATGGCACCACCGGCTATGAAGAGGCCGCTGCGCAAGGCTTGCTTGCTGGACTTAATGCCTCATTGCTGGCACAAGGCAAGGAGCCGTGGTGTCCACGTCGCGATGAGGCATACATCGGCGTCTTGGTTGATGATCTGATTACGCTAGGTACTACCGAGCCCTACCGTATGTTTACCAGCCGTGCTGAATACCGTCTTTTGTTGCGCGAAGACAATGCCGACTTGCGCCTTACTCCCAAAGGCAGGGAGCTTGGTTTGGTTAACGATGAGCGCTGGGAACACTTCAGTGTCAAAAAAGAGGGCATAGCCAAAGAGCTTTCTCGTCTCAAAGCCCATTGGATTCAACCGACATCGAACACCGCCACGGAAATCAACAAGCTGCTTGAGAAGCCCATGGTACGCGAATATAGTCTTGCCGATTTGCTGGCGAGACCAGAAGTGACGTACAACACCCTCAATCAGGCAGTTGCAGACGCTTCGACAGATTTGCCCTCCTTACCTGAACTTGCCATACAGATTACCCAACAGGTCGAGATTCAGCTGAAGTACCAAGGTTATATTGATCGTCAGGAAGAGGACGTCAAAAAACTGAAGCGTCAGGAGGACACGCCACTACCGGAAGACTTCGACTACCAGCAGATGCAGGGTCTCTCCAACGAACTGAAGCAAAAACTGCAAAAGGTAAGACCGGAAAATATAGCCAGAGCTACCCGAATTCCAGGCATGACCCCAGCGGCCATTTCCTTGCTTCTGATATATCTGAAAAAATACCAGGCAGTCCGCGCAAAGTCGGCCTAATTAGCACGGGTCAAGTAGCAGATGGCGAGCGAAGAGATAACAGAAAAGTTGCAGCAGGGGCTGGATCAGCTTGGTTTGACACTGACGGGCCATCAAAAAGCCCAATTGCTTGCCTATCTTGATTTGCTAGGCAAGTGGAATAAAGCTTTCAATCTGTCCGGCGTGAAAGACTCGTCGGAGATGTTGTCCAGACATCTGCTGGATAGCCTGACGCTGGTGCCGTTCATCAGTGGCAGTCGCATACTTGATGTCGGAACAGGTCCAGGTCTGCCCGGTATTCCGCTTGCGATCTGTTTTCCAGAAAAGACTTTTGTATTGCTAGACAGCAATGGCAAGAAGACGCGGTTTGTTTTTCAGGCCACACTGCAGTTGGGCCTAGCTAATGTCGAAGTCCAAAATGCACGGATTGAAAAGTATCAGTGCTCTGAACCGATCGATGTGATTTTATGCCGGGCTTTATCGTCGCTGGCCGATCTGGTCAATATGACTCGACATCTCAGCAAGAGATCAGATTCGAAGCACCGCTCTCGGATTATTGCGATGAAGGGACTTTATCCTGTCGATGAACTGGCACTGCTGCCGTCAGATTTCGAGCTCGTAGGCGCAAAAAAAGTAGACGTTCCTGGAAATACGGGTGAACGGCACATTATTGAAATATTTGCCTCGGAGTAACATCCAATTGGGAAGAGTACTGGCTGTTGCAAATCAGAAAGGGGGTGTTGGCAAGACGACCACGTCTGTCAATCTGGCCGCCTCATTGAGTGCAACCAAGAGGCGCGTTCTGCTAATTGATCTTGACCCGCAAGGCAATGCCACTATGGGTAGTGGTATTAACAAGTCGGACCTTGAACTTTCCATCTATGAAGTCTTGATGGAGGAAGCCGCTGTTGCGGACGCTTTGCTTGATACGCCAGGAGGCTACGACCTGTTACCAGCCAATGGCGACTTGACCGCCGCTGAGGTCGCACTTCTGCAGACGGACAACAGAGAAACTCGGCTGCGAGAAATCATTGCGACAGTGATTGATCAGTACGATTTCATCGTCATCGACTGTCCACCCTCGTTGAACATGCTGACCATCAATGCTTTGGTTGCCGCCGAGGGTGTTCTTATCCCCATGCAGTGTGAGTACTACGCCCTGGAGGGATTATCGGCACTGGTGGAAACTATCCAGGCCATCGCTGACACCTTCAACCCTCAGCTGCAGATCGAGGGCATACTAAGAACCATGTATGATCCGCGCAGCAGATTGACGGTGGAGGTTTCGAACCAGTTGTACACGCATTTTGGCGACAAGGTCTATCGCACAGTTGTCCCTCGTAACATCCGCCTAGCGGAAGCTCCAAGTTATGGCATGCCGGTGCTGCAGTATGACCGGCAATCACGAGGCGCGATTGCTTACCTAGCACTCGCTGGCGAGATGATCAGACGCATTGAGCAAGCTAGACAGATCGCTTGATATTGGGATCGTGATACGACCGGAAAAATTATTGAAATGAACGGAAACTGAGATGACGGTAAAAAAGAAACTGGGCAGAGGACTTGATGCGTTACTGGGCGGTGCCAGCAATAAAGCGGTGGGCAAACCTGCTATAAACTCTGCAACCAGTCAGGTTCGTCAGGACAAAGACGGTGATCTGCGCCATATCCCGATAGATCTTATACAGCGTGGAAAGTACCAGCCGCGCACAGACATGCACGAGGAGGCACTGCAGAGTCTGGCAGCTTCAATCAAAGCGCAGGGCGTAATGCAGCCAATTGTGGTGCGGCCGATATCCGACACCCGCTATGAAATAATTGCCGGTGAAAGGCGCTGGCGTGCGACGCAGATTGCGGGCCTCGACATGATCCCCGCAATTATCAAACCCGTCAGCGATGAATCAGCCATAGCCATGGCATTGATCGAAAATATTCAACGAGAAAACCTCAATCCAATCGAAGAGGCCGTCGCGCTCAAACGTCTGCAGGATGAGTTCGATCTGACCCAGCAGGAAGTGGCCGATGCGGTAGGTCGTTCACGAGCCGCAGTTGCCAACCTGCTGCGCTTGATTGGACTCACACCCGATGTGCGACTCATGCTTGAACATGGTGATCTCGAAATGGGTCACGCTCGCGCCTTGCTGACTCTTTCTGAGTCGCAACAGAATGAAGCGGCCAAAACTGTTGTGGGCAAAGGCCTTTCCGTCAGGCAAACAGAGGCATTGGTACGAAGACTCCAGTCCGAGGAAGGAGCTGTGGAGAAACCCGGTCTAGTGCGAGACCCAGATATTAAAAGTCTTGAGGAGAGTCTGTCAGAGAAGCTTGGCGCGCACGTACAAATCCAGCACACCTCCAACGGGGCAGGCAAATTGACATTGAAATACAACAGCTTGGATGAGCTTGACGGCATATTGTCCCATATCAAATGAAGGCTTTTTGCTGTTGATTAGGCTTCCCAATGTCCCTATAATGCGCTGCCTTGCATGGCATTGGATGCTGTAGGACTAAATAAAAGCACAGTGCCAACCATAAAAGCCCCTCCTATCCGAAAGATAATTGCCAGTCAGTTCGTTACTGCGGTGCTAATTGCAGTGGGCGGCTACGCGGTACAGGGTTGGGTAGTGGCTTATTCTTTGCTGGCTGGCGGTTTGATATGCGCCATACCAAATGCGTACTTTTCAGTAAAAGCGTTTCGGTATAGAGGTGCGAGAGCAGCAAAGAAAATCGTCAAAGCATTTTACGTCGGCGAAGGGATCAAGATTTTATTGACCTGTGCCGGCTTTGCTTTGACCTTTGTTTTCGTAAACCCTTTGAGCACGCCAGCACTGTTTTCGGGGTTCATAATTGTGTATTTAACAGGCTTGACCGCGTTGATCTTGACGCATACGGGCAAGCACGGAATTTAAGTCCCCAAAATTTACTTTAATAAAGTTTAATTCATGGCAAATTCACACGAAGTAGTAGAAACGGCACAAACCGCGTCGGAATACGTTCAACACCACCTTGGGTTTTTGACGTACGGCAAACATGCTGACGGCACCTGGGGTTTCGCGCATTCCACTGAAGAAGCTGCAGAGATGGGCTTTTGGGCGATCAACGTTGACTCAATGATGATCTCCTTGCTGCTGGGTGTATTATTCCTCGGTCTCTTCCGCTTCTGTATTTCCAAAGCGACTTCTGGCAAGCCGGGCGGCCTGCAGAACTTCATCGAAATCATCGTCGAGATGGTGCAGACCAACGTAAAAAACACCTTCTTCGGCAAGAACGATCTGGTCGGCCCATTGGCCCTGACCATTTTCTGCTGGATCTTCCTGATGAACACGATGGACCTGATCCCCGTGGATATCATCCCCATGTTTGCGCAGTGGGTCGCTGGCGATCCGCACCTGTACTTCAAGGCTGTGCCGACAACGGATCTCAACATTACCGCCGGTTTCGCTATCGGCGTGTTCATCCTGATCATTTACTACAGCATCAAAGTCAAAGGCCTGGGCGGATTCCTCGGTGAGTTTGCATTCCACCCGTTTGGCAAGTGGGCGCTTCCCTTGAACCTGCTGCTGGAGTTGCCTGGCTTCTTCGCGAAATTTGTATCACTGGCATTGCGACTCTACGGCAACTTTTTCGCCGGCGAGGTGATCTTCCTTGTGATCGGCCTTGTGGGCTATTGGCAGTTACCAATGCATTTTGGCTGGTCAGTGTTCCACATTCTGGTGGTCACGCTGCAGGCCTATCTATTCATGATGTTGACCATTGTGTATATGAACCAGGCTCACCAAACGACTCACTGATAAACCCATTAATTAATAACTTTAAATCTTAGTAAACCTTGGAGATAAAAATGGAAACTATACAAGCCTTTTCTTTGCTCGCAGCCGCAATCATTTTCGGTATCTGTGGTGCTGGCACCGCGATCGGATTCGGAAACCTGGGTGGCAAGCTGATTGAAAGTTCTGCTCGTCAACCAGAACTGACACCGAAACTACAAACCCAGTTCTTCCTGGTCGCGGCGTTCGTGGACGTAATCTCCATCATCGGCGTGGGTATGGCGTTCCTGTTCATTTTTGCAAACCCCTTCATCTAATCGATAAAGCGGATAGTCAGACGGTTAACGGTTAGAACGATGTTAACTACAAACGTTTATTTTGGGGTACTTGCATGAATCTCAACGCAACCATAATCGGGCAACTTATTGCGTTCGCAGTATTTGTCACGTTCTGCATGAAATATGTGTGGCCTCCTATTACCGCGATTCTTGAAGAAAGACAGAAGAAAATTGCAGACGGGCTTGAAGCAGCTGAGCGCGCCCAGCGTGATTTGAATCTTGCACAGAATAAAGCGGCTGATGAGTTGCGCGCAGCAAAGCAGCAGGGTGCTGAGCTGATTGAGCAAGCGAACAAGCGCGCCAATCAGATCATTGATGAAGCGAAAGACAAGGCTCGTCTCGAAGGCCAGCGTCTGATTACAGCCGCACAGGCCGAAATCGAAATGGAGACGCAAAGAGCCAGAGAGGCTCTGCGTGCACAAGTTGCTGCGATTGCAGTAGCTGGCGCAGAGAAGATTCTGGGACACGCAATCGATCAGGCCGCCAACGAAGAGCTGATGAATAAGCTCGCAGCAGAGCTATAGGCGATAAGCAATGGCAGAGTCAATTACATTAGCCCGACCCTACGCGAAGGCTTCTTTTGAAGTCGCGCTCGCAGCTGGCGAGCTGAACGTCTGGTCTCAGGCGCTCAAGCTGCTGGCAGATGTCGCTGCGAACGAAACAGTGCGCAGAACAATGTTGTCGCCAGCACTGACGGCAGTAGAACAGGCCAGCATCCTGGTAGAGCTGTGTGGTGAGGAGCTTCTGCCCAAAGCCAGAAATCTGGTTCGGTTGTTGGCGGAAAACAAGCGCCTGCTGCTTCTGCCAGAGATTTCCCAGCTGTTCGATGCATTGAAAGCGAATCAGGAAATGACTGTTGACGTAGAACTGTCAACCGCGTTTGAACTTAACAAAGAAGTTGTGAACAAAATTACCCAGGCACTCCAGACTCGCTTGAACAGAGCAATAAATCTGCAGACTCGAGTTGATACATATCTGATAGGTGGCGCTGTGATCAGAGCAGGCGATACCGTTATCGATAGTTCTGTCCGGGGAAAATTGACCAAATTAGCCGAAGCAATGAATTCCTAGAAAATCTGGGAATGAGGGAAAAAGCATGCAACAACTGAATCCATCAGAAATCAGTGAAATTATTAAGCAGCGAATTGATAATCTCGATGTTTCCGTGCAATCCAAGAACGAAGGCACGATCGTCAGCGTATCCGACGGCATCATCCGTATTCATGGCCTCGCAGACGTTATGTATGGCGAGATGATCGAGTTCGGTGGCGGCATCTTCGGTATGGCGCTGAACCTGGAAAGAGACTCAGTTGGTGCCGTTGTTCTAGGCGACTACAAAACGCTGGCGGAAGGTCAAACCTGTCGCTGCACCAAGCGCATTCTGGAAGTGCCGGTTGGCCCGGAACTCGAAGGCCGCGTTGTGGACGCGCTGGGCAAGCCGATCGATGGCAAAGGCCCGATCAACGCCAAGCACAGCTCCCCGGTGGAAAAAGTGGCTCCAGGTGTAATCGCCCGTCAATCAGTTGATCAGCCAGTACAAACTGGTCTGAAAGCGATCGACGCGATGGTGCCTATCGGTCGTGGCCAGCGCGAGCTGATCATTGGTGACCGTCAGGTGGGCAAGACCGCAGTAGCCGTCGACGCCATCATCAACCAGAAAGGCAAGAACGTTAAGTGCATCTACGTTGCCGTGGGCCAGAAGCAGTCCTCTATCGCCAACGTAGTATCCAAGCTGGAAGAGCACGGCGCGATGGAATACACCATCGTGGTTGCAGCCAGCGCCTCTGACCCTGCCTCCATGCAGTTCATCGCTCCGTACGCGGGCTGCTCAATGGGTGAGTATTACCGTGACCGTGGCGAAGACGCCCTGATCATTTATGACGACCTGACCAAACAAGCATGGGCCTATCGTCAGATATCCCTGCTGCTGCGTCGTCCTCCAGGCCGTGAAGCATACCCAGGCGACGTGTTCTATTTGCACTCCCGTCTGCTGGAGCGTGCATCACGCGTGAACGCCGATTACGTTGAGAAGTTCACCAATGGCGAAGTGAAAGGCAAGACCGGCTCATTGACCGCGCTGCCAATCATCGAAACCCAAGCCGGTGACGTGTCCGCGTTCGTTCCGACCAACGTGATCTCTATCACCGACGGTCAGATCTTCCTGGAAAGCAACCTGTTCAACTCTGGTATCCGTCCTGCGATCAACGCCGGTCTGTCAGTATCCCGAGTCGGTGGTGCTGCTCAGACCAAGATCATCAAGAAGCTGGGCGGCGGTATCCGTCTGGCTCTTGCACAATATCGCGACCTCGCGGCCTTCGCCCAGTTTGCATCAGACCTGGACGAGTTCACCCGCGCTCAGCTGGAGCACGGTCAGCGCGTCACCGAGCTGATGAAGCAATCACAGTATTCCCCGCTGTCCGTCGCAGAGATGGCACTGGTGTTGTTCGCAGCCAACGAAGGCTTCCTGAAGGATGTCGAGCTGAAGCAGGTTGTCGCATTCGAGCGTGCGCTGCTGTCTTATGCCAACGCCGAGTGTTCAGCGCTGCTGGCAAAGATCAACGAGAAAGGCGATTACAACGACGACATCGCTGCGCAGATGCGAGCTTCCATCCAGAAGTTCAAAAGCACACAGACCTGGTAACCGATAAAGAACGGGTGAGATATGGCTGTCGGCAAAGAGATTAGAACCAAGATCTCCAGCATCAAGAACACGGCGAAGATTACCAGCGCGATGGAGATGGTGGCTGCGAGCAAGATGCGCAAAGCCCAGAACCGCATGTCGCTTGGTAAGCCCTATGCGCAGCGCATGAGGGAAGTGATCGGGCACGTGGCTAACGCCACGCCTGAATACCACCATGTCTATTTCAGCAACAGAGCGGTCAAGCGAGTTGGTTATATCGTGGTCTCTTCAGACCGTGGCTTGTGCGGCGGTCTAAACGTCAACTCCTTCAAGGCAACTGTGAAGGCGATGATGGGCTGGAAAGAACAGAAAGTCGGTATCGACATCGGTGTGATCGGCGCTAAAGCGGCGTCATTCTTCAACAACTACGGTGGCAATGTAGTTGCCGCCGTCCGCGGTATCGGCGATTCACCGAAAATGGAAGACGTGATTGGTGCAGTAAAGGTGATGCTGGACAAGTTTGGATCCGGCGAAATTGACCGGCTGTACATTGTCAGCAATACCTTTGTGAACACCATGACCCAAACACCGGTAGTAGCACAATTGCTGCCACTGGAAGCGTCCGACAACAAGGCGTTCAAACACCACTGGGACTACATCTACGAGCCGGAAGCCCAAGCGCTTCTCGATTCCCTCCTGGTCCGTTACATCGAATCACAGGTGTATCAGGCTGTTGTGGAGAATATCGCCTGCGAGCAGGCGGCCAGGATGATGGCGATGAAAAATGCCACGGATAACGCCGGTGACCTGATCAAAGACCTCGGCCTGATCTACAACAAGGCAAGACAGGCATCGATCACGCAGGAATTGTCCGAGATCGTCAGTGGTGCAGCAGCCGTCTGATAAGACAGCAGGCTGGCGCCGTGAGGCGCAAAGTTTGGCAAACAGGCATTCAGAAAGAATCCGGAATTTAGTAATTAAGAGGAACCGAACATGAGTAGCGGTCGTATCGTTCAAATTATTGGTGCGGTGATTGACGTTCAATTCCCCAGGGAGTCTGTCCCGAAGGTGTATGACGCACTGCAGGTCGAAGGTAAAGAAACAACGCTTGAAGTGCAGCAGCAGCTGGGCGACGGCGTGGTTCGCACCATTGCGATGGGCAGTACAGAAGGTCTGTCCAGGGGACTGAATGTCACCGACTCAGGCGCACCGATCTCTGTCCCGGTTGGTCTGGAAACACTCGGCCGCATCATGGATGTTCTCGGCAACCCAATCGACGAGCGTGGCCCGATCGGCGAGCAAGAACGTATGCCGATTCACCGCAAGGCGCCTGCCTATGAAGAACTGTCAGCCTCCAACGAGCTGCTGGAAACAGGTATCAAGGTAATCGACCTGGTCTGCCCCTTCGCAAAAGGCGGTAAAGTAGGTCTGTTCGGCGGTGCCGGTGTGGGCAAGACTGTCAACATGATGGAATTGATCAACAACATCGCGAAGGCACACTCCGGTCTGTCCGTATTCGCCGGTGTGGGCGAGCGTACACGTGAAGGTAACGACTTCTATCACGAGATGGCAGATTCCAAAGTAATCGATCTCGACAACCTGACCAATTCCAAAGTGGCGATGGTGTACGGCCAGATGAACGAGCCGCCCGGTAACCGTCTGCGTGTCGCATTGACCGGTCTGACCATGGCCGAAAAATTCCGTGATGAAGGTCGTGACGTACTGTTCTTCGTCGACAACATTTACCGTTACACACTGGCCGGTACAGAAGTATCAGCACTGCTGGGGCGGATGCCTTCAGCGGTGGGATATCAGCCAACACTGGCGGAAGAGATGGGCGTTCTGCAAGAGCGTATTACCTCTACCAAGACTGGTTCGATCACGTCCATCCAGGCCGTATACGTGCCTGCGGACGACTTGACCGACCCGTCACCAGCCACCACTTTCGCGCACCTTGACGCCACAGTGGTACTGTCCCGAGCAATCGCCGAACAGGGGATCTACCCTGCGATCGACCCGCTGGACTCTACCTCACGTCAGCTGGACCCGCTGGTCATCGGCCAGGAGCACTACGATGTGGCTCGTGGCGTGCAGTCAGTATTGCAGCGCTACAAGGAACTGAAAGACATCATCGCGATTCTGGGTATGGATGAACTGTCAGAAGGCGACAAGCTGATCGTGTCTCGAGCACGTAAGATCCAGCGTTTCCTGTCACAGCCGTTCTTCGTAGCCGAGGTGTTCACCAACACCCCAGGCAAGTACGTACCGCTGAAAGACACGATCGCAGGGTTCAAAGGCCTCTTGGCGGGTGACTACGACCATATCCCAGAGCAGGCGTTCAACATGGTAGGCAGCATCGACGAAGCTGTTGCCAAAGCCAAGAACCTGTAAGAAGAACCGGTAAACAGAGAGCTACGCCATGGCTATGACAATGCATTGTGACATCGTAAGCGCAGAGCAAAAGATATTTGCCGGACTGGTAGAACTGGTCGTGGCAACTGGAACTCTCGGTGACCTCGGTGTTACCCCCGGCCACGCGCCACTGCTGACCGCCCTGATCCCAGGCCCGGTCAGACTGGTGATGCGGGATGGGTCAGAGCAAGTGTTCTACGTATCAGGCGGATTCCTGGAAGTGCAGAGCGACATCGTGAGCATTCTGGCCGACACCGCGCTGCGTGCCGATGACGTGAATGAAGCGGCTGCCCTGCAGGCAATTCAGGACGCCAACGACGCGATTGCCAACAAGGACGCCGAGTTCGAGTACTCACGCGCTGCGGCCCAGCTGGCCGAAGCCGTCGCTCAGCTGCGAGCACTGAAACAGCTGAGAAAATAGCTTTTACATTCGTGGTAAAAACTATTAGAAAGGGTGGCATCAGCCGCCCTTTTTTTTGGCCTGGAGAAACTGTCAGAGCGAGCAGCCAAGCACTATGAATCAGCACACACTCAGTACACTCGAAGTTGTTATCCTCGCCGCCGGTAAAGGCACGCGCATGTATTCCGACACTCCCAAGGTCCTGCACCGCATCGCCGGCAAAGCCATGCTTCAGCATGTGGTGGAAAGCGCCCAGCGTCTGCACGCTCATCGCATTCATTTAGTAGTCGGTTTCGAAGGTCAAAAGATTCGCGACGCGCTCGCGGGGCAGGCTCTGCTCTGCGTCAATCAAGATCAGCAGTTAGGCACCGGCCATGCCGTCATGCAGGCACTGCCTGCCATCAACGACGACAGCACGATACTGGTGTTATACGGTGACGTGCCACTCATCAGGGCAGATACCCTCGCCGAACTGATTGCCAGAACTGACCATGGTGCGCTGGCAGTATTGACTCTGATCAGCGCCGATCCCACAGGGCTGGGCCGCATCATCCGCGATGCCGACGGGCATCCACTAGCTATCGTCGAAGAGAAAGACGCCAGTGCACAACAAAAGCTCATCAAAGAAACCAACAGTGGAATCCTCGCTGGACCCGCGCGCAAGATGCGGCAATGGATTGGTCAGTTGCAGACCAACAATGCACAGGGGGAATACTACCTGACTGATGTGATCGAGATGGCAGTCGCCGATGGCACCCGTGTCACCACTCTTACGGTAGAAGACCCGATGGAAGTACAAGGCATAAACAATCGCCTTCAGCTCGCGGAACTCGAACGCCATTATCAGCAGCTACGCGCACGTGAGCTGCTACTCAGCGGCGTCACACTCGCCGATCCCGCGCGCTTCGATCTACGTGGCGAGCTGAGCTGCGGCAAGGACGTCGACATCGACATCAATGTGATTATCGAAGGTAAAGTTACGCTCGGGAATCGTGTGATTATTGGCCCGAACGTCTATATCAAAAACGCCACTATTGGCGACGACACGCAAATTCTTGCGAACTCTCATCTCGATCATGTCGAGATTGCGGACAAGTGTGCCGTTGGACCCTACGCAAGATTGCGTCCGGGCACCGTGCTGAACACGGGTTCAAAAATCGGCAACTTCGTAGAAACAAAAAAAGCCAAAATTGGCGCGGGCTCCAAGGTGAATCACCTGAGTTACATCGGAGACGCCACGTTAGGGAAGAATGTAAACGTCGGTGCTGGTACGATCACTTGTAACTACGATGGCTTCAACAAATTTGAAACACGCATAAATGACGGCGTATTTGTTGGATCAAACACCGCACTTGTCGCTCCTGTTACGCTCGGCGAAAATGTCACCGTCGGCGCTGGTTCGACCATCACCGGCGACGTACCCGAAGGCAATTTAGCCGTTGCGAGAAGCCGCCAGAGGAATATCGACAGCTGGAAACGCCCGTCCAAAAAGTAAACCTGTGGGAGCCTGCCTGCAGGCGATAGCCTCTCGCCATAAGGCGCTTCCCAAAGCAGAATTCAAAGGAGCTAGAAAATGTGTGGAATAGTCGGCGCAGTCGCACAAAGGGATGTATCCCAGATTCTTCTCGAAGGATTGAAGCGCCTCGAATACCGAGGTTATGACTCTGCCGGGATGGCGCTGATCAGTGCACAGACCGGCGAGATCGACTGCATCAAGGCAATGGGCAAAGTCGAAAAGCTGGAAGCATCAATGAAGCAGCGCCCGTTTGTCGGCCGCGTCGGTATCGCACACACGCGTTGGGCCACGCACGGTGAACCAAGCGAGCGTAACGCGCACCCGCACATCTCTGACCACGAGATCGCCGTCGTGCACAACGGCATCATCGAAAACTATCAGGCTCTGCGCAGCAACCTGCAGGATTTCGGCTATCAATTCCTCTCCGAAACGGACACCGAAGCAGTCGTGCACCTCATCCACCAGGCGTGTAAAGACGAAGGAATGAGCCTGCTCGATGCAGTCAAGAAAATCGTCAAACAATTACACGGAGCCTATGGTCTCTCTGTCATCAGCAAGAGCGAGCCGGATAAAATAATCGTTGCACGCAGCGGTAGCCCACTCGTTATTGGGGTCGGTATCGGCGAGAATTTCATCGCGTCTGACGCCCTCGCGCTCGGCCAGGTGACAGACCGCTTCATGTATCTGGAAGAGGGCGACATCGCGGAAATTACTCTGACTTCTGTGCGCATCTGGGATGTGAACGACAAACCCGTGAAGCGCAGCGTCACCATGATTACCAGCGAGATTGCCTCCGCCGACAAAGGCGAGTTTGGCCACTTCATGCTCAAGGAAATCTACGAGCAGGCGCACGTGATTCGCAACACTCTCAACGGCCGCATTAGCGACACCCACGTGTTGGAGGAAGCCTTCGGTGTCAAAGCCAAAGCGATCTTCGACCAAGTGAAGAGTGTGCAGATTGTTGCGTGTGGCACCAGCTTCCACGCGGGCATGGTGACCAAATACTGGCTCGAAGACATCGCGAGGATTCCCTGCCACGTCGATATCGCCAGCGACTATCGCTACCGCAACATCATCGTGCAACCTGGCACCTTGTTCATCAGTATCTCCCAGTCTGGGGAGACGGCCGACACTCTTGCCGCGCTGCGTTTTGCAAAAGAAGCAGACTACGTAGGCCGCCTCGCCATTTGCAACGTCGCCACCAGTTCACTGGTACGCGAGTCCGATTTCTGCCTGATGACCAATGCCGGCCGAGAGATCGGTGTGGCCTCCACGAAGGCATTTACCGCGCAGTTGTGTGCGTTATTGCTGATGACGCTGGTGGTTGCGCGTAGACACGGTATGACCGAAGAAGCTGAACAGAAGTACGTGCAGGATCTTAACGAATTGCCCGCGCTAGTCTCCAAGACGCTGGACCTCGATCCGGAGATTCGCACCATGTCCAAAGCATTGCGCGACAAACAGCACGCGTTGTTTCTGGGACGAGGAATCCAATACCCGGTGGCAAAAGAAGGCGCACTCAAACTAAAGGAGATCTCCTACATTCATGCCGAGGCCTATCCTGCCGGAGAACTCAAGCACGGCCCACTGGCTTTGGTAGATGAGAAGATGCCTGTTATTGCGACAGTGCCGAATGACGATCTGCTAGCGAAGGTGAAAGGGAATCTCATGGAGGTCAGTGCGCGAGGAGGGAAGCTGTTTTTGTTCGCAGACGCGGACGCCGGTTTTGAAAACGACCGCAACTGTAAGGTTGTCCACATGCCGAAGGTCCCCGACGTGCTTACGCCGATCGTCTACACCATTCCGCTGCAGCTGCTGTCCTACCACGTTGCCATTCTCAAAGGCACCGATGTGGATCAGCCGCGCAACCTGGCCAAGTCGGTGACGGTGGAATAACCTGGGAGTCAGGTCTTGTACGTCCGCAGCGACCGCAGGCTCTTGTTCATGCGCTTGAGGTGATCCTTCAGCAGTTCCTTGCGATGGCGCGCCACGCCCATCGCCAGCACGTCGATCACCAGCAGGTGGGCGATGCGAGAGGAGACCGGCGTGAACGCGTGCTGGTCCTCCTCCACGTTCACGTAGATGGGAATGCTGCACAGCTCGCTCAGCGGCGTGCCCTGCGGCGCGAGGCCGATCACCGTTGCACCGGCCTCCAGCGCCAACGTCACGCTCTGGATTAAGGCCTTGGTGCGGCCCGACTGCGATATCGCCACCACCACGTCCTTCGCGCCGAGCGAGATCGCCGACATCAGCTGAATGTGCGGGTCTGTATACGCGGCCGTAGAGAGTTGCAGACGGAAGAACTTGTGCTGCGCATCCGCCGCCACTGAACCCGACGCGCCGAAGCCATAGAACTCCACGCGGTTGGCATGACACAGCGTATCGATGGCTTTCTCCAGCACCGCCGGATCCAGTTGGTCGCGCACAGCCAGAAGTGAGCCGATGGTGGACTCGAACACCTTGTTGCTCAGGTCTGCAGCTGTATCAGTGTCGTCCACCGAGAACTGCGAGTAGCTCGCGGCCGCTCCCAGGTGCTGGGCCAACTGCAGCTTGAAAGACTGGAAGCCGTCGAAGCCCAGCGCGCGGCAGAAGCGCAACACCGTCGGTTCACTCACCTCGGCAGCCGAGGCCACATCGACAATGCGCATGTTGATCACAGCGGTTGCGTGGTCGAGAATGAAATCGGCCACCCTGCGCTCCGACTTGCGCAGCGCGTCATGGTGTTCCTTGATCTTGTTGATTGGATTATGCGGTTCCACGCGGAGTTTCCCTGATTCGAAGCAGCCCGCAATATAGCAGGAAATACAGGGGTTTAACTACGGGGCGGCGGGGGCGGGGTTGATTCCCCGTCGCGCGATGGCCACAATCACTCCACCACCACTGTGGGAGCCTGCCCAAAGGGTATAAATGCCCGCAGGCGACTGAAGGCAGCCACTCAATCACGCCCACGGGATCACCATTGGCAGCAGCATACGAATTCCGGTTCCACCCCAGCATCGCCGACATCGACGCAGCCTTGTGGAACACACTCACCAACAACTCCAGCCCCTTCCTGCGCCACGAATTCCTCCTCGCCCTCGAGCAAACCGGCTGCGCCGACACCGACACAGGCTGGCAACCGCATCACCTCTCCGTCACCCGTAACAACACACTCGTCGCCGCCATGCCGCTCTACATCAAGAGCCACTCTTACGGCGAATACGTCTTCGACTGGTCCTGGGCCGACGCCTACCGCCAGCACGGCATGCGCTACTACCCCAAACTGGTGACATCTGTCCCCTTCACCCCCAGCACCGGGCCACGCCTGCTCATTGCCGAAGGCGAGGACCACGCACACTTCACCCACGCCATCGCCCAGGCCGTCATTGCAGAAGCCAAACGCATCGGCGCCAGCACCTGGCACGTCCTCTTCCCCGGCGAGCAGCAAAGCGACCACCTCACCAAGGCAGGCCTGCGCCCACGCATCGCCTGCCAGTTCCACTGGTACAACCGAGGCTACAAAACCTTCGACGACTTCCTCGTCACCTTCAACTCTCGCAAGCGCAAGAACCTGCGCAAGGAACGCGACGCCGTCCACAACGCCGGCATCCAATTCACACGTTTCCGCGGAAACGCCATCACGCCAGCCATGTGGCAACAGTTCTACCGCTTCTACCAAAACACCTACCAGATCCGCGGCCAGCAGGGCTACCTCACACTCGCGTTCTTCGAGCGACTGAGCGACGTGATGCCCGACAACCTCCTGCTCGTCGTCGCCACACTCGACGCGCGCCCCATCGCTGCTGCGCTCAGCTTTCGCGATTCTGAAAAACTTTACGGGCGCTACTGGGGATGTCTGGAGGAGTATCAGTTTCTGCATTTTGAAACGTGCTACTACCAGGGCATCGAGTACGCCATAGAAGAAGGGTTGCAGAGCTTCGATTCAGGGGCGCAGGGGGAGCACAAGATTCAGCGCGGATTTGAGCCGATCATTACGCATTCGAATCATTGGATTGCTGATCCACAGTTTGATGCGGCGATTGGGGATTTTTTGGAGAGGGAGGCGGAGCATGTCAAAAGCTATACGACAGAGGTCGCAGGATTGTTGCCTTTCAGAATAACCTGATCCCGCGACCCGCAGGGTATACTTCAACCTTCCTTAGCTGGCGAAGAAACGAAGACGAGGATGTCAACACACTCGATCCACTCGTTCACATCGAAATGGGCAATGAACTTCGCAGTCTGTCAGACCGACGAGTTAAGATCATCGGTTCAGGATTTTCCTACCATAACCTGAGAGCATTTTTTTCCGCCGACAGTGCTGATTCTCGTCAACGTAACGATGCCTTCGAAACGTGGCTGCAGAACACTTGCAGTGATCGCGAGCTCCCCGAGAAGGCCCGACGGGAACAACTGCTAAACTGGAGCAAAGCGCCGGGTATCCGCTTCTGTCATCCGCGCGAAGGACATCTGCTGCCATTGCATGTTTGCTACGGCGCCTCGCAAACTGCTTGCGCACAGTTGTACGAAGTTGTCATCATGAACAAGAAGTCGAGTATGTATTTGTGGTGAGTCTGTGATGAAGAGGCAGGTGGAGAGCAAAATTCAAATCAACTGCGCAAGGTAGCAAAGAAAGATGCTGCAGGATCTCATCCCCGATGTGCGCGATGGCCTGACCCGCAAGGAGCGAGCCGTCCTCTACTGTCTGCGCGAAACGCAGAACGAACTCAATGGCAGGAACGTTCCGACACTCATGCTCTACGGCCGCGTTTTGGAAAAAGTGGATATGAGCAAAGAGGAATTCCAATCTATTCTAACGAGAATGGTGGGGCTGCACGGCTACCCAAAGAGCAACCGATAAAGGTCGGCTTAACATCCTAAATCTGCAACAAAGGAACCTATGTCACATTGTCCCAAGCTCCTCCGCGATCTTCCGAAATTTGAAGGGCCATTCGATGCCTTCAAGCTGGCAGCCCAGGAGTGCGACGTGCTGTTCGCGTCCTATCCGGCGAACACGACAATCCCCGAGCACAATCACGACACCGAGAATGTCGGCGTCATTACGCAAGGCGAACTGTTTTTGACGGTCGACGGCAAGGAAACTCGCTACGGTCCAGGTGATTGGTATCACGTTCCAGCGAAGATGATGCACGCCGCACGATTTGAGGAAGAAACGTCGGAAGTTGAGTTCTGGTTTAACGGCAAATGAAAATCCGCTACGCCACCACCCGCAACACCAACACTCGTAGCGCCTGCGTCAGCTGTTGCAGATGCGCCAAGTCTCTGGCTTCGTGCTTGATGGTGAGGGTCGATTTCTGAATGAAGTCGGCGAGTTGTTCCAGCGACATGCCAGCCGCTTCGATGTTGGCCTTGCGGGGCCGCAGGATGTCTTCGATCAATGTCTGATAGCGCGCTGAGGCCTCGCTTAGCTCCTCCTTGCAGGCACTATTGAATCCGCTGACGATGTCGTTGGCATCGGGGGAGGCGTGCAGTAGCTCGAAGCTGCGCACGGCGGTGTGGTGGATAACCACGTCCAGTTGCGCGGCCAGATCGGTGGCTTTGGCGCAGTCGGAAATAATGTCGGCCACGTTGCGGTCTGCCAGATAACGGATGCTGGCGCGCAGCAGGTCTTCCTTGCTGGCGAAGCTGGCATAGAGCGTCTGCCGCGAGATGCCGGCCTCGTGTGCCACGTCGCTCATGGTGGTGCGCGCCATGCCATAGCGCAGAATCATGCGAATGGCGGCTTCAACGATATTGATTTCACGGGTTTCCATGGCGGTGCATCTTTACAGAAATTGACTATTTGTCAACCTTCGCTTATAAGACACGCCTATTAGTTACGTCTTTAAATTGCGCCACAACGCTATTCACTCGACCCCAGTCTCAGGAGGACTCATGGCTTACCAATTAACCATCAACGGACAGACCCACGAAGTGGATGTCGACGGTGACATGCCGCTGCTGTGGGTGGTCCGCGATCACCTCAACTTCACCGGCACCAAGTTTGGCTGCGGTGTCGCCCAGTGCGGCGCCTGCACTATGCAGATCGACGGCGTGGCCCAGCGTACCTGTGTGCTGACCGTCGCCAACGCTGTGGGCAAGAACATCACTACCATCGAAGGGCTGCAATCTCCGCAAGCAGTCGCACTGCAAGCGGCATGGGTAGAGCTGCAGGTGCCACAGTGCGGTTATTGCCAGTCCGGGCAGATCATGTCCGCCACGGCGCTGTTGGAGAAGAATGCCAGCCCGACCGATGCCGACATCGAAGCGGCCATGTCCGGCAACATCTGCCGCTGTGGCACTTACTCACGCATCAAGGCGGGCATCCACATGGCGGCCGCGCAGGTCAAGAACGCAGGGGGAGCCGCATAATGAATCTTCAACGTCTGTTTGGCAGCAAGGCTGGCAACGCCAGCAACTCCAGTAACCTCAGCCGCCGCTCCTTTCTGAAGATCACCGCTGGCGGGACGGCGGGCCTCGTGCTCGGCGTAAACCTCAGCGGCTCAGCCGTCGCACAATCTGCTGCAGGAGCGGCCACTGAAGGCGCGATGGAATTCAACGCCTTCGTCAGCATCACGCCGGACAACACCGTGAAGGTGCTGATCAAGCACTTGGAGATGGGGCAGGGCGTCTACACTGGTCTGGCCACCTGCATCGCCGACGAAATGGATGCGGACTGGGCGCAGGTAGTCTGTGAGCACGCTCCAGCGAATACCGAGAAATACGCCAACCTGCTGATGGGTCAGCAAGGCACCGGCGGCAGCACCGCCATTGCCAACAGCTTCACGCAGATGCGCCAGGCGGGTGCGGCGGCGAAGTCCATGCTGGTCAGCGCTGCCGCTGCTCAGTGGAGCGTGCCTGCGAGTGAGATCAATGTGTCTCAAGGCGTAGTGTCACACGGTTCACACTCAGCCACTTTTGGCGAGCTCGCCGTGGCAGCAGCGCAACAGCCTGCGCCGGACGTGAATACACTCGCGCTCAAAGATCCCTCCGAGTTCACGCTGATCGGCCGCGAGAACACGCTGCGCAAAGACACCGGCAAGCACAATGGCACTGCGATCTACACGCAGGACGTGCAGCTCCCAGGCATGCTGACTGCAGTGGTGGCGCACGCGCCGCGCTTTGGTGGCAAGGTCAAATCACTGGATGCCACGCAGGCGTTGGCGAGAAA
Organism: uncultured Gammaproteobacteria bacterium; assembly: GCA_903862645.1. Classification (GTDB taxonomy): domain Bacteria; phylum Pseudomonadota; class Gammaproteobacteria; order Pseudomonadales; family Pseudohongiellaceae; genus UBA5078. The sequence goes on along the minus strand of CAIOZF010000048.1, from coordinate 20,656 downwards.
GGGCGTCGAGAAAGTCTTCCAGATCGACACCGGTGTGGTCGTGGTCGCGAACAATTACTGGACCGCCTTGAAGGGAAGAGACCTGCTGCAGATCGAGTGGGACGATACGTCTGCCGAAACCCGCAGCAGCGGCCGCATTCTGGAACAGTTCCGCGAATTGGTGGAAACCGACGGTCTCGTCGCCGAGTCCGAGGGCAATGCCGCGAATGCACTGAGTCAGTCCGGCGACGTGCAGGAGCTGGTGTTCGAATTCCCTTATCTCGCTCACGCGCAGATGGAGCCGTTGAACTGTGTCGCCCAGGTGAATGGTGACAGCGCCGAAATGTGGTACGGCTGCCAGAGCGCCACCGGTGACCAGGCGGCCATCGCACAGCTGTTAGGCACTGGCATCGAAAACGTCAAGATCAACACCGTGTTCGCAGGTGGTGGTTTCGGTCGCCGCGCCAATCCGTTCTCGGACTACGTGCTGGAATCCGTGCGCATTGCACAGCAGATGCAAGGCACGCCGGTGAAACTGGTGTGGTCGCGCGAAGACGACATGAAGGGCGGCTTCTATCGTCCGGCCTACGTGCACAAGCTGGCCGCCGCACTGGACAGCAATGGCAAGCCAAGCGCGATTCACATTCGTGTTGCCGGGCAATCCATCATGGCCGGTACCTCAATGGCGGCGATGATGATGGTCAATGGCATCGACATCACCTCCGTCGAAGGCCTCACCGACATGACCTACGATATCCCTGAGCGCCAGGTGGAGTTGCATTCCCCCACCGTCGGCATCCCGGTGCAATGGTGGCGCTCGGTCGGCCACACGCATACCGCTTTCAGCAAGGAAGTGTTCATCGATGTGCTGGCGAGAAAGGCCGGTGTTGATCCCGTGCAGTATCGTCTGGATCTGCTGAAGAACAATCCGCGCGAAACAGCCGTTCTGAAACTCGCTGCCGAGAAGGCAGGCTGGGGCACGAAGGAACTGCCTGCTGGCTGGGGGCGCGGCGTCGCCGTTCACACCTCGTTCGGATCTACTGTCGCAGAGATTGTGGACGTGTCCGTCACGGGCAAAACCTTCAAGGTGGAGCGCGTGGTCGCGGCGATTGACTGCGGCATTGCAGTCAATCCGAACGTGGTGCGTGCGCAAGTCGAAGGCGCTATCGCTTACGGTTTGTCTGCGGCACTGGCCGATGAAGTGACACTGACCGACGGCAACGTCGACCAGACCAACTTCCACACCTATCGCGTGCTGCGTATGGACGCGATGCCAGAAGTGGAGACGCACATCATAGCCTCCACCAACGCGCCGTCCGGCGTGGGCGAGCCGGGCACTCCGCCCATCGCTCCTGCAGTGGCGAACGCGCTGGCCGCGATCACGGGCCAGGTGCTGACGCGCCTGCCGCTGAAGCTGGCATAGCACTGAGCCTATCCCTGTGGGAGCGGGCCTTGCCCGCGATTGATATTAGAAGTCGCGGGCAAGGCCCGCTCCCACACTAGACAGAATTACTGGTACTCTCGACGGAAATAAACAAGTACCTTGAAAAACCCGCTCGGGCTGCGGGATTTTCAAGGCATCCGAGGGAAACCCCATGACCAAAGTCGTCCTCATCACCGGTGCCTCTTCCGGCTTCGGTGCCGCCGCTGCCAGGAAGTTTGCGCAGCACCATCATCCGAAAGAACCCTGCAAATTGATCCTCGCCGCGAGGAGCCTCGACAAGCTCAATGCGCTGGCCCGTGAGCTGCAAGCATCTACGTCGTCGCAGTGCCACATCCACGTCGCCGTACTCGATGTCACTAAACCCGAGTCCGTCGCCGCTTTCTTCGCAACACTGCCGGAAGAGTTCCAGGCCATCGACGTGCTGATCAACAGCGCCGGTCTCGCGCTCGGTCTGGAGCCCGCACACAAGGTGTATTTTTCCGACTGGGAGACGATGATCGACACCAACATCACCGGCATGCTGCGCGTGACGCGCGCGGTGCTGCCGGGCATGGTGGAGCGCAATCGCGGGCACATCATCAACATCGGTTCCACGGCGGGCAACTGGCCTTATCCGGGCGGCAATACTTACGGCGGCACCAAGGCCTTCGTGCAGAATTTCTCGCGCGGGCTGCGCGCCGATCTGCTGGGCAAACGCATCCGCGTGACCTGCATCGAGCCGGGCATGTCCGAGACCAACTTTTCCAACGTGCGCTTCAAGGGCGACGACGCAAAGGCTGACAAAGTCTACGAAGGCACGAAACCGCTGAGCGCTGAAGATGTCGCCGACATCATCCACTGGGTGAACGCGATGCCCGCGCATGTGAACATCAACACGCTGGAGGTGATGCCCACCTGTCAGTCGTGGAGCGCTCTGGCCGTCAACCGCACCATGGAGTCAGAATGAAAAAATCCGCAGGAGTTCTTCTCTCCGGTCTGGCACTACTCGCACTCACTCAGGCGCAAGCCCAGCCGGGTCGTTTTGAGACCATGTCGATGGAGCAGAAAGTGGCGGCGGGGGAAAGCTACCACGGTCGGCAGGCGGTGCCTGTCGAGCCCTTCCGCGTCGTCGGCAACATCTACTTCGTCGGCACCACCAACATCGGCATCTACCTGATCGCGACGCCCGAGGGACATATTCTGGTGGACTCGGGCGTCAACGAGATGAGCAGCACGATTCGCGACAGCGTCGAGAAGCTCGGCTTTCGGATGAGCGACATCAAGATCATGCTGTCCAGCCACGCGCACTTCGACCATGTGCAGGCCCACGCCGTGCTGCAGCGCATGACTGGCGCGCAGGTGATGGCGCTGGAGGCGGATGCAGACGCGCTGGAGACTGGCAGGGATTTGTCGCCGCTGGGCTTCGAAGGCTGGGAGCCGGTGCAGGTGGACAGGCGCCTGCAGGACGGCGAGAGCATCAACCTGGGTGGCACCAGCATGACACCGACCCTGGTGCCGGGCCACACGCCGGGTTGCACCACCTGGAGCACAGACACCGAAGACAGCGGTGAGACGATGAATGTGGTGATCTTCGGCTGCAACGGCCCGAACGATGGCGTGCAGATCGTCAACAATCCGCGCTTCCCCACGCTGCCCGAAGACTCCTTGTTCGGCTTCGACAACCTCGCCAAGCTGAACCCGGACATCTACCTCACCGGCCACCCCGAGGCGCCGTTCGAAGGCATCATGGAGCAGTTGCGAGTGCAGGTGCGTCCGCATCCTCTGCTGCAGCAACAGCCGTGGCACGAGCTGGTAGCAGAGCGCCGGGCGTCGATCGAGGCACGGATTGCGGCGGAGCGAGCGCAATAGCACTCGCTCTTCTTGATCTGCCTCAATGCCCCGAATTGGGAAAGTTGCATACTAAACGCGAGTTTATTCCTTCAACTTTGCCACTGAGGTGTCATATGTCTTCGCTGAAAAGCAACTTCTTGAAACTTGGGCTCGTGCTCACAAGTGTCGTATTCCTGCTCATCGCATTAAGCATGTCGCTCGCAGCATCGGTCTGAACGGAGGTCTACGAATGCGCCCGCTCGGTCATCGCGCCCGCGACGCAATCCTCCGATACTCCCGGTACTCGGGAGTCCAGAAGTTGCGCTCGATCGCTTCGCGCAATTCCTCGTCTGTTTTCAGTGCGGCATGGCCCTGGCTCATCGCGGTCTTGGCGATGGCAAAAGCGATCTGGCGGCTGATCTGCGGCAGGTCGGTCAGTGGCGGCAGAATGGACGCCGTCCGCTCGTCTGACAGCGGCGCGCACTCGGACAGGGTGATGCTCGCCAACATCAGCATCTCGTCGGTGACGCGGTTGGCCTTGGCGGCGATCACGCCCAGGCCGATGCCGGGGAAGATGTAGCTGTTGTTGCACTGGGCGATGTTGTAAGTCTTGCCGCCGGATTCCACGCTGCCGAACGGGCTGCCTGTGGCGACGATGGCCTCGCCGCTGGTCCACTCGAGAACCTGCGCCGGGTGCGCTTCGACCAGGCGCGACGGATTGCTCAGCGGCAGGATAATCGGGCGGGGGCAGTTGGCGTGCATCTGGCGGATGATGGTCTCGGTAAACAGACCGGGCTTGCCGGAGACGCCGACCAGCACCGTCGGCCGAGCATTGTTCACCACGTCGAGCAGGCTGGGGTATTGGTTGCCTGCTTCGATCTTCCAGTGGGCGAGACCCGCCATGCGCTGCAACAGTCTCAGTTGGAAATCCATCATGCCTTCGATGGCGTCTTCCATCCCCTCGGTCAGCAGACCGAAGCGATCAACCATGAAGATCTGCGCGCGGGCCTGCGCCTCGTCCAATCCCTGCGCGATCATGGCGCTGATGATCAGCTCTGCGATGCCGCAACCTGCCGACCCCGCGCCGACGAACGCAATCCTCTGGTCCCGCAGTCTTTCGCCCTTCTTGCGGCTGGCCGCCAGCAAAGTGCCCAGCGTCACTGCTGCCGTGCCTTGAATATCGTCGTTGAAGCAGCATACGCGGTGGCGGTGGCGCTGCAGAATCGGCATGGCGTTGGGCTGTGCGAAATCCTCGAACTGGATCAGCACGCCCGGCCAGCGCTCCTGCGCAGCGTTGATGAACTGGTCCACGAAGGCATCGTATTCTTCACGCGGCACGCGCGGATGGCGGCGGCCCATGTACATCGGGTCGTCCAGCAAGGTCTGGTTGTTGGTGCCCACGTCCAGCGCCACCGGCAGCGTGTAAGCTGGGCTGACGCCGCCGCCAGCGGTGTAGATGGAGAGCTTGCCGATGGTGATGCCCATGCCGCCGATGCCCTGGTCACCCAGCCCCAGCACGCGCTCGCCGTCGGTCACCACGATCACCTTGACCAGATCTTTGGTGACGCTCTGCAGGATATCGCTCATGAACTCTCGTTCTTCATAGGAGATGAAGAGTCCACGGGCGCGGCGGTAGATGTCCGAAAAATGCTCGCAGGCGTCACCTACAGTTGGCGTATAGATGATAGGCAGCATTTCCACCAGATGCTCGCTGACGAGGCGGTAGAACAGCGTCTCATTGGTGTCCTGCATGGCGCGCAGGTAGATGTGCTGGTTGATCGGCAGCTCGAAGCTGCGGTACTGCCGGTAGGCACGCTCGACCTGCTCCTCGATGGTTTCATAGCGTGGCGGCAACAGCCCCAGCAGATTGAAAGCGCGGCGCTCGTCCTCGGTGAACGCCGAGCCTTTATTCAACAGCGGCGTTTCGAGCAGCGTGGGGCCGGCATAGGAGATGTAGAGGGGCTTGCGTGGACGCATGGGTGGATTCCGGAGCTGGCTGTGGGGAGTAGTCAAGAGGCTCTTCAGTCCATGTAGAGAGTATCGTACTTACTGGTAATAGTAACCGTAGCGTTCGGTACCCTTTGCTGGCTATGCGCGGCTCCCACTGCAAAGAAAACAAGGGAGCCACGCGCACTGCTGGATTGCTGCGAAACTAGAATGTTCCACGCACCTTGAACGCGATCTGCGCGCCGGTAGTGGAACAGTTGTCCTCAATCTCCTTGATGATGCCGTCGCGCGTGTAGCCCTCGTATCGGCGGCGCACGGCACAGGCCTCGAAATCAGCCAGATTGCTGCCTTCCAGACGATAGGTCAGGCCTGCAAAGCCGACCATTTCCACAAACGTGCTGAGGCTGGTGGGGATGATCCAGGTGAAGCGGCTGTCGTTCTCGTAAATGTAGCGGCCGTCGTGAGCACGGCCATTGTAGGTCACGCCATAGCTGAGATTGTAGGCTGGCAGGTCATGCCGGTAGGTGACGCGCAGGCTGCCACGGTCATACGGTGGGAAGCGGTGGGAATAGGGCACGAAAGGGTCGTCTTCGAATTTCGCGGCCTGCATGGTCAGGGACGCAGTCAGCAGGGCCTGGGGCAGGCCCAGGAAACCCAGCCGCAGACTGGCGTTGCTGATCAGACCGTAGGCCACGGCCGGGCCGATGTTGCCATTGGTGGACTGGAGATTCTTGACGGATGGCGAGATGTCGATCTTGCCGATCTTGTTGTCGAAGTCGTAATAGAAGAGCCGGGTGTTCAGTGTGCCTGCATCGCTGGGCAGACGATAATCCAGTGTCAGTTCGGCACGCAGGCTTTCCTCCGGCTCAAGGGTCGGGTTGCCTGCTATTGTGTCCCGGTCAATGTCTCGTTCATCGATGGTCCGCGAGAAATCGGCAAAGGTCAGTTGCGAGACGAAGCGTTCCAGCGTGCCGCGCACCTGCAGCGTGCTGCTTAGATCGTAGCGCAGGTCCACCTTCGGTTTGACGAAACTGAAATCGCGCTTGTTGTTCACATCGCCGGACTGGGAGATCTCGGAGAATTCCGTCACGATCGTGCTTTCCAGCGTCATGCGCGGATTGATCTGCCAGGTGTGCACGGCGAACGGCTCGTAGCGGATTTCCTCTACAGTCCCGAACGCATTGGGAAGCACGAGCGGTGTGAGGCCTCCGTACGCGGCAACACCCGGGGCGGCCGTGCGCACACCCTGACGCAAGCCCGAGTCCTGGGTCGTCAACGCCCGCTCGACGCCAAGCTCCACCCCCTGACCGCCTGCCAGATTGAATGTATAAGAGCCGCGCACGATTTTTTCCTGATACACACTGCTGGTGTCCAAGAACAGATTCTTCACTCCGACAACTGTGGGCGATGGGGCACGGTAGCGCTCGCGCGTGGACTGATTGTCGCGCTCGTTCACGATGAACAGCCCCTTCAGACGGCTGCCGCTGGCGTAGCGGTGCTCGTAGTCGCCGCCGATCTCCCAGTTCCTGGCGGTGGCCGGAATGGTTTCACGCTCGTAAAAGGTATTGGCCGGCCTGGCGCGCAGATCCGTGAAGGTCCGGAAGAGCTTCACGGGCGGGTCCTGCTCGGCATACAGCCCGTTGAAGGTTACGCGGTCATTGGGCGTGAGTGCATAGGCCAGAGTGGTGTTGAACGTGTAATTGTCCTGGTCGCGATAGCGGTCGGCATCAATGGTTTCATTGGGAGAGAAGTCGCCAAGAATACTGGTTTCAAAACTCTCCAGATGCTCGTAGGCGCTTACTGCCTGGCCGCTGAACAGATAGTTGAGCGCGCCGCGCTGTCCGCTCAGCGCGAGCGAACCACCGGGGTTGACCTTGCTGTCGCTGTACTGCGTCACATTGATCTCACTCGACAGGCTGCTGGTTGGCAGCGCTTCCAGCAGAACGATGTTGACGATCTGGTTGCTGTTCTGCACATCCAGATCGCTGGACGAGCCACGGATGATCTCGATACGGGCTACCTGACCGGCAGGGATGCGAGCCAGCTGGCTGCGGGCTTCGTTGGCCTTGCCGGCCATGCGCTTGCCGTCGATCAGAATCTGCGATGTTGCCCCCAGGCCCCGGTTGCCATCGCTGGACACCGACGAGAGGTTGGTGGCCTGCAGAATCATCTCGATGCCAGGCACGCGGTCGAGCATGTCATTCACCGTAAGTGCGCCAGAGCCCTGAAAGAACTCGGCGCCGTAGGTCACGGTGGAGTTGGTGTCCGGCGTCTGGGCCAGGGTGGTGGAAATGGCAGTAGTAAGACAGAATGCGGTGGTCAAACGATGCAGACGGGTAGTACGACGCATTGGAACTCCTGAAAGACCGATAATTTTTGTTGGCTGTGACGCTACAGTGGCGCATTATCCGTGTATATACACGACGTGTGTTTTTTTGTCACTCCACCAGAGGGTAACTGGACATGAGCTCTGACAAACCCACCTGCGGCCAGCAAGCCGACTTAAGCCCAATGGACAACCCCTGCAATCTATTCTACCTGCGTCGCGCCGCCCGAGCGGTCAGCAAGCAGTATGGCGCGGCCATGAAAGCCAGTGACGTAGAGGCCCCGCAGTTCAGCGTCTTGTTTATCCTGAGCAAGGCAGGCGCCTTGTCCATTACCGACCTTGCGAACAAGATGGGGCTCGACCGAACCTCGATGAGCCGTAACCTCGCACCCCTGCAGTCCCACGGGTACATTTCTGTCAGTGACCAAGGCATGAGCCGAGCGCGGGAAGTCACCATTACCGAGGCAGGCACTGCGGTCCTGCAGGAGCTGATGCCCATGTGGCGGAAGGCGCAGGCTGAGTTTGTCGAGCACATGGGCGAGGCCAACACGGCGTTGCTGATCGAATTGCTGGGGCGGGTGGCGAAGATTGGGACAGCTTCCGCTAGAGGCTGATCTACTTCCTTGTGCGCCGGCGATGCCGCGACAGAGGCGTGACGAGAACTCACACCATTCAGGTCTGCAACCCACCCTTGGAGCTGCCTGATTGGACTTAATGCGCAATAGCTTTTATGCTCGCCCCCAGCCGTTACGCTCTGGCAACTGTCCGCCCCGCTTGAATTCAATAACAACCATACGAAGGAGCCCTTATGAGACCCTCAAAAAAACTGCTCGTGACCGCTATTGCCTGTGCCAGCGCCTTGCTCGCTGCCTGCAGTGAGCCCGCTGCACCGACCGCTTCTGCTGCTCCAGCGCCTGCTGCAGCCGCTGCATCTGCTCCGATGGCCGCTCCGGCAGCCCCTGCCGGCAACAACATCAGCGGCGTCGGTATGACCAATCCCAACCCCGTTGTCACGCAGAACTGGGGCGCGTTGCCAGCAGGCCGCACCTGGGGTTCCACAGCCGGTGTCGACATCGACCCGAATGATGGACAGATTGTCGCCTATGAGCGTTGTGGCGCAGGCAGCTTCGGCGCCGGTGCTCCAGTGACCTGCGACACCAACGTTGTCGACCCGATCTTCAAATTTGACCGCGCCACCGGTGCCGTTATCGCCAATTTCGGCGCTGGCGTCATGGTCACTCCGCACGGCATCCACGTGGATTCCGAGAGCAACGTCTGGGTAACTGACTTCGCCACCAATGCTGACAGTACCAAGGGTCAGCAAGTACACAAGTTCAGCCCGACTGGCGAGCTGCTGCTGAGCCTCGGCACTCCCGGCCAGACCGGCAACGACAGCGCCCACTTCAATCAGCCGAACGACGTGATTGTCGGTCCTGATGGCAGCATCTATGTGTCTGACGGCCACAACGCTCAGGGCATGATCACCAACGCAGCCATTACGGAAGGCAAAGCCAATGGCGAAACCTCGCGCATCATGAAGTTCGCGCCGGATGGCACGTTCATCAAGCAGTGGGGCGAGATCGGTGTGCGCCACGGCGAATTCCGGACTCCGCACGCGATGGAGTTCGATTCACGCGGCCGTCTGTGGGTAGCCGACCGTGGTAATCACCGCATTGAGATCTACGACCAAGACGGTAACTACCTTGAGTCACGCTATGCCTTCAGCCGTATCAGCGGCATCTTCATCACTGAAGACGATATGCTGTACGCCATCGACTCCGAGTCCAGCCCAACCGGCCACCCAGGCTGGCGCAATGGTGTCCGTATCGGCCACATCGACAGCGATGTTGTCACCGCGATGATCCCTCCGTTCGAACGCGAAGATCGCGTGTATCAGGGAACTGCCGGTGAAGGCGTGGCGGTAGATGCAGACGGTACGGTGTTTGCTGCCGAAGGCCCGAACTCGTTGAGTCAGGCTGGTGGTGCGTTCACGAAGTACTCGAAGTAAAGGCAGCGCGTGTCTGCCAGGCAGGCATGCTAACTGAATGATGTGATTGTCAAGAAGGGGGGCCAGTCTGGTCCCCCTTTTTCGTATCTAAAGAACGCTGTTGGCCTCGTTTTCGGTCAGCAGCGTGACCCCATCTCCCATCCGATACCCATAAATCACCGAATACGCCAGCACGTTCTGCACATAGCCACGGGTCTCGCCGAAGGGAATGGTTTCAATCCAGATATCCAGCGGCAGTGGCGTTTCGCGTGCCTCTTCCAGCCAGCGCTTCACGCGGTTGGGGCCGGCGTTGTAGGCGGCAGCGGCGAGGATGCGGTTGCCATTGAACTGTGCCATCAGCTGCGAGAGGTAACGGCTGCCGAGCTGGAGGTTGACCTCGGGGCGGAACAGATCCTGGTTGGTGATCTGCATGCCCACACCCTTGGCAGTTTCCTGCGCGGTGGCGGGCATCAGCTGCATCAGGCCCATGGCGCCAGCGGAGGAGCGGATGTCCTGCATGAAGGCGCTTTCCTGGCGAGCGATGGCGTACACCAGCTGGGGAGCCAGATCATGGTCATCGGCTGCCTCGGCCACGATGTCGGCGTAGGCCAGCGGGAAACGCAGCTGCAGGTCATCCCAGTAGCTCACCTGGATCATGGCCTGGATGCCATTGCGGTGCCAGCCCCAGCTTTCGGCGAGTTTGCCGCTGGCGATGGTCTGCACCTCGGCCATCCCGGAGGTAGCGTGTTGCCATTCCGCCCTGGCACTGGCTTCTTCGCCGATCAGATAGAGTTCGTGAGCGCGCATGATGGCCGGCATATCCGTCAATGCCGCGATCTGGGCTGGATCGGCCGCGATGGGTTTGTCGACCATCGCGTAGTCGCGCCCCAGAGTGTCAGCGGCCATGAAGCCGTAGAAGCTGCGGAGCTCGGCCAGCTCGGCATAGAGCTGTCGCGCCTGTTCCTTCGATTCGCGCGTGTCCTTGCTGATCAGCATGCGGGCACGCCAGTACTGCCAGCGCTCACTGGTCTGCAGAGCGGCGGGCAGCAGGTTGAGCCAGGTCTCAATGCGCGCCCAGTCTTGCTGCTTCAACGCATCGCGCAAAATCCAGCCACCAAGAGCCTCGGAGATGAGCGCGGGGGCGGCCTGGAGCAGGGCTTCGGCCTCACTGGCTTTGCCCTGGGTCAGCAGGCGCATGATGATGAAGCGCTGCAGTTCCACACGCTCGGCGTCACTCAGGGACTGCTGGAAATTGTCCCGTGGCAGCAGCCCCAGGGCCTGACTGGCATCGCTCTGAGCCAGCTGGCGCAGGCCATGCAGGATGATCGCCTTCAGCTCGGGCGTGTCGATCGGGACGTTGAAACTGAGCACGTCTTTGAGCGTCTGTGGCTGGCTGTCGATGCGCATGTAAAGCTGCGCCAGCTCCTGCTCACGGGCTGGCATCTGGCGTGTAATGTAGCTGGCCAGCGAATCCTGATCGGCCTTCAGGGTCTTCTCGAAGCGCTGCCAGGCGATGTCCGCAGTCGGGTAACCTGCGGCCATCCACGTCGCGAATACGGGATCGCAGACATTGGGTTGCGATACCGACACATTCCACAGCGGCGCCACTTCCTGCAGTGCGCTGGCATCACCGGTCTCCAGCCGAGCGCGCAGGGCGTGACAGGTCAGTTCGGTGTTGGTGTTGGATGCGCGGTGATGAGCGATGACATCGCTCCAGCGCGATTGCTCCGCCAGAGCCAGGACCCACTCTCGCTCCAGACGCTGGCCGAGATAGGTGCCAGCGTTGCGGGTCAGAAATTCGTCCACTTGGGTGTAATCGTTGCCGGGCGCCGCCAGTTGGGCGATACGCGGACTGAGGGCGGCGTAATCGAGGTAGGGGAGCAGGGGATAGTCGTTGAGCTGATCGAGCAGAGTCTGGTATTCGGGCGTCTGTTCCTGCTGTTCCAAAGAGGGCTGCAGCTCAAGCGCGCGCAGGTAGAGGGCGCGTTGGGTTGCTCTGCGTTCGGCAATCTGCTCGGCACTGTCGGGAGTGGCGGACCATGTGGCACTCGCCAGCAGTAGCGACGGCAACAAAAGTGCGAGCACGGCTCGGCACGCTGCCGAACAACTTGCACGATTTTGTCCTGATGTTTTCAAAACCGGGGTCTTCAAAACAGCTGTCTGCAACATGATTGTCCTCAACAAACCCAGCGGGTACATGTTCATTATCTCGCCATTCCTGCTGATTGTCGCTTGTGCCGATCAATTGGCGGCGATATTGTCGCCACAACCGAACGCTCACTGCCCATGACGAGAGCAACCCATGGCTGAAAAATATTCCAACCTGCTTGCCAGACTGCACACACTTAACGATCTGCAAAAGTCCATCGCCGTTCTGCATTGGGATCGCGAGACCAATATGCCACCGCAGGGCAACAGCGGGCGCACGCAACAGATCACCACACTGAACCAGCTCGCCCATGAGATCTGCACCAGCAATGAGATGGGAGAATTGCTGGCGGCTGCTGAAGCAGAACAGTCCGCCGCTGATTACGACAGCACGGAAGCGAGTCTGTTGCGTTACGTGCGCAGGCAGTATGACGAAGAGAAGAAATTTTCCAGCGACTTCGTGCGTCGTCGCAGCGAGATTACCGGCGCGGCCGGTTTCGCCTGGGCACAAGCGCGAGCGAAAAATGACTTCGCCTCTTTTGCTCCACACCTGAAGGCGGCTGTCGGCATCGCGCAGGAATCCGCCGAGATTCTTGGTTATGAAGATGAGAAATACGACGCACTGCTGGATCAATACGAACGTGGCATGAAGACCAAAGATGTGCGCGCGATTTTCGAAAAAGTGAAGCGCGAGACGGTGCCATTGATTCACACCATCAGTGCACAGCGTGATACCGTGGACGACAGTTTTCTGTTCCAATCCTTCGATGTCGACGCGCAGGAAAAACTCGCGCGCTATGCGGCAGAATCGATTGGCTACGATTTCACACGCGGACATCTGGGGCAGGTAGAACATCCATTCAGCACCAGCTTTGGTCGCAACGATGTGCGCATCACCACCCGCTTCAATCCCGAGTTCGCCAATTCGTCGCTGTTCGCCACGCTGCACGAAGCGGGCCACGCGCTATATGAAAAAGGCGTGGGCGAAGAGCTGGACCGCACGCCGCTGGCGCAGGGGACTTCCTCCGGGATTCACGAGAGTCAGTCGCGTCTGTTTGAGAATCAAGTGGGGCGTAGCAGAGGCTACTGGAACGCCCATTTCGCTCAGCTGCAAGCGCACTTCCCGCAGCAGATGGGCAGGCTCGATGCAGAACGTTTCTATCGCGCCATCAACAAAGTGCAGCCGTCTTTCATTCGCGTAGAGGCCGACGAGCTGACCTACAACATGCACATCATTCTGCGTTTCGAGTTGGAGCAGGCATTGATCAATGGCGAATTGAGCGTCGACGATCTGCCCGCCGCATGGAATGAAAAAATGCAGACACTGCTCGGCATCACACCACCGGACGACGCGCACGGCGTATTGCAGGATGTGCACTGGTCGCAGGCCGCGTTCGGCTATTTTCCAACTTACACGCTCGGCAATCTTTACGCAGCGTTGTTCATGGAAACTGCCAGGGGCCACGATGCCCAGATTGCCGCTGAGCTGGCGCAAGGCAACACCGCCAGTCTGCTGGCATGGCTGCGCAATAATATCCATCGCCACGGCAGCAAGTATGACGCGCCAGAGCTGTGTCAGCGCGCGACAGGCCAGGTGCTGACTGCCGACCCGTTTGTGCGCTATCTGCGCGAGAAGTTTGGTGGGATTTATCAATTTTGCTGATCTGCCAGCAGCTGTCGCGGCAACTGGTGAAAGCGCAAAGGAGAGGCATCAGTGCTATTTCCCGATGGTTCTGTCCTGAATGCCGAAGTACACTGGTACGAGGTCAGTGGGCGGGGAAAGTTTGAATTTAAAATCAAGAAAATTTTGGATTAGGCTATGACGCACCGCTTTGCAATTTGCATCAAGAACAACGGCTATGAAGCATCCCTTGAATTGCGCAAGCTTTATGAGGTTCTCCCCGATCAGCGTGCAGTGCTGCACGCAACCTGATGATCATCACCCCATTCGTTTCACTGACCTGTCCACTGGACCACCAGCCACTGCAACGCGACGGAGCAGCGTGGCGCTGCCCTTCTGGCCACACGTTCGATGTGTCGCGCGATGGTTATACCCATCTGTTGCCGGTGCAGAACAAGCGCTCTCGTGATCCGGGCGACAGCAAGGAAATGGTCGCGGCGCGTCGACGTTTTCTCGGAGCGGGTTGCTATCAACCGATAGCGGCCGCTGTCAGTCGTGCCGTGCTGTGTGATGCCATATCTGGCGCAGACCTCAGCTGTCTGGATGCTGGTTGTGGCGAGGGCTATTACCTGGGGGAATTGGCGGCCGCTGAGAGCGATGTCGGTTCACTCGCTTTGCTCGGGTTGGACATCTCCAAGTGGGCGGTGTTGTCGGCGGCGAAGCAGGACAAGCGGGTCTGCTGGGTCGTGGGCAGCAACGCGAACCTGCCGGTGGAGTCGCACACGCTGGACCGTGTGCTGTGCATGTTCGGCTTTCCCGTTTATGCAGAATTTTTGCGCGTGCTGAAACCTGGGGGGCTGCTGATACAGGTGGATTCCGGTGCGGATCATTTGCGCGAGTTGCGCGAGATCATCTACCCGACACTTAAACCCGAACGTGCTGACGAGACGCCAGTGCCGCAAGGGTTCAGCAGGGTGTCCACGGAAACCGTGCGCTTTGCCCTTGTACTCAATGGCGCAGAGCAGATTGCCGACTTGCTGGCGATGACGCCGCATCTATACCGCGCCACCGCCGAGGGCCGTGCGCGGGCGGCGGCGTTGACGAACCTGGTGGTCACTGTCGACGTGCGGCTGACGACGTTGCGGGTAGATGACATCGCAGACTGACGAGGGTTCAGGAGGATGATGCTCCAAGCTTATATCCTGACGGTGTGATCACCGTGGCGCTTGTAGTTCGCTACTGATCGGAGTGATAACCTTGACCCGAGAAGGGCAGATGGCACGCCGTCACGCGCAACCAGAGTTTCAGTGGGCTTCGTGCCCGGGAGAACACCATGTCAGCGACTACACCACATGTCATTCCCTTCGAAGAGCTGGGCCGCGGGGATGTCTCTCGCGTAGGCGGCAAGAACGCCTCTCTCGGGGAGATGGTCAGTCATTTGGCGGCGCAGGGGGTACCAGTCCCACCGGGGTTTGCCACGACGGCAGATGCCTACTGGCAATACGTGGACGCCAATGGTCTGCGTCAGCCGATGGCCACTGCCATCGATGATCTGCGAGCCGGTCGCGCCACGCTGGGCGAGACCGGTGAGGGCTTGCGCCGCGCCTTTCTGCGTGGTGTCTGGCCAGAAGAAACTGCCGACGCCATCCGCATCTACTATGCTGAGCTGTGTCGACGCGTGGGGCGAGAGACGGTGGACGTCGCCGTGCGCTCCAGCGCGACCGCTGAGGATTTGCCCGATGCCAGTTTCGCCGGCCAACAGGAAACCTTTCTGAACATTCGTGGCGACAAGGCGCTCCTCGACGCCTGCCGCCGTTGCTATGCCTCGCTGTTTACCGACAGAGCCATCAGCTATCGTGAGACCAAAGGCTTTGACCATCTCAAGGTGGCGCTGTCCGTGGGCGTGCAGTTGATGGTGCGCTCCGATGTGGGCGGCTCCGGGGTGATGTTCAGCATCGATACCGAGACCGGCTTCGACAAGGTGGCCGTGATCACCGCCGCGTGGGGGCTTGGCGAGACAGTGGTGCAGGGCGCCGTGGACCCGGACGAGTATCAGGTGTTCAAGCCACTGCTTGTCAATGAGACGCTGGTGCCAGTGCTGGAGAAGCATCTGGGCAGCAAGACCATCAAGATGATCTACGCCAGCGAGAGCGGCAAATCGACACGCACGGTGCCGACCTCAAAGGTGGAGCGGGCGGCCTATGTGCTCTCCGATGCGGAGATCGTCAAACTGGCGCGCTGGGCCTGTGTGATCGAGGCTCATTACGGTTGCCCGATGGACATCGAATGGGCGAAGGATGGCCAGACTGCAGCGCTCTATATCGTGCAGGCGCGCCCGGAGACCGTGCAGTCGCGCAAAGAGGCCGGCACGCTGCGCAGCTACAGTCTGAGCGACAAGGGCAAGGTATTGGTGACGGGACTGAGCATTGGCGATGCGGCTGTCAGTGGCCGCGTCTGCATTCTCGACAGTGCCAAAGACATCGACAGCTTCGTGGATGGCTCCATCCTGGTGACCGAGAACACCGACCCGGACTGGGTGCCGATCATGAAGCGTGCCGCCGCCATCGTCACCGACCGTGGCGGGCGCACCTCGCATGCCGCCATTGTCAGCAGGGAGCTGGGTCTCCCAGCCATCGTCGGCACCGGCAACGCGACTCAGGTATTGCACGACGAGCAGGAGATTACCGTGTCCTGCGCCGAGGGTGACACGGCTTTCGTCTATGAGGGCACCGCGAAGATCGCCATCGAGGTCCTTGATATCGCCGCGATTCCCGCCACTAAAACCCAGGTCATGCTCAACATGGGCAACCCGGCCGCTGCGTTCCGCTGGTGGCGCCTGCCGGCCGACGGGGTGGGGCTGGCGCGCATGGAGTTCGTGGTGAGCAATCATGTCAAGGTTCACCCCATGGCGCTGGTGAAATATGACGAACTGCAGGATGCCGATGCGAAACGCGAGATCGACGCGTTGACGGTCGGCTTTGCGGACCGCACGGATTATTTCGTGGAGCGTTTAGCCCGCGGCCTCTCGCGCATCGCCGCCGCGCTGTATCCGCGCCCGGTGATCATCCGCATGAGCGACTTCAAGACCAACGAGTACGCCAACCTCATCGGCGGCGCGCAGTTCGAGCCTCATGAGGAGAACCCCATGATCGGTTTCCGAGGGGCCTCGCGCTATTACTCCCCGCGCTACCGTGAGGGCTTCGCGCTGGAGTGCCGCGCCATCAAACACCTGCGTGAACAGATGGGCTTCGACAACGTGGTGGTGATGATTCCGTTCTGCCGCTCTATCGCCGAGGCCGACAAGGTGCTGGAAGTGATGGCCGGCAACGGTCTGCGTCGAGGCGAGAAGGGTCTGGAGGTGTATGTGATGTGCGAGATTCCCTCCAATGTCATCCTGGCTCCTGCCTTTGCCGAGCGTTTCGATGGTTTCTCGATAGGCTCCAACGACCTGACCCAGTTGACGCTCGGAGTGGATCGCGACTCCGAGCAACTGGCCGGCCTCTTCGACGAGCAGGACGACGCGGTGAAGTGGATGATCGGCCATGTGATCAAGGCAGCCCGGGATGCGGGCGCCAAGATCGGCATCTGCGGCCAGGCGCCGAGCGATCATCCAGACTTCGCGGCCTTCCTGGTGGAGTGCGGGATCAATTCGATTTCGGTGACACCGGACAGTTTCATCCGCGTGAAGCAGAAGGTAGCCGAGGCGGAGGCGCGCAAGGGCTGAGGTCAGGAGGCCCTGCCTCGCGGAGCGATCAACGCGGCCTTGCCACCAGAATCCTCGGGAATGTCTGCAGACCGACGTTGGCCGCAAGCGCCAGACCGCTGCGCTCGAACAGAGCCAGCCACTGCGCCAGAGTCCGTTCCCGCCCACGCGTGCCGATGAACATCTGCATGTCGAAGGAGGCACTGGCCAGATCGGCTCCCTGCTCGGGCAGGACAATCTCCAGCACGGCAATGCAGGCTCCGGTTTGTCCGCAGATCGCGGCGAGATTGCGCAGCCCGGCCACACAAAGTTCATCATCGAAACAATGCAGCACCGCGCTGAGCAAGTAGACATCACCGGGGCCTTGTGCTGACGGCAGTTCGCCGAACAGATCACCGGTCTCGAAGCTGATGCGCTTGAGTAATTCAGCGTCTTCCCGACCCTGCCAGAACTGTGCCGCGTCGCGTACCACCTGCTCCCGATCGACTACAAGTGCTTTGAGTGTTGGATGGCGCTTGAGGATGGCGAGGGATTTGCTGCCCTGGGAGCCGCCAACATCGATCAGGCGTGTGAAGTGCGACCAGTTGAAGTCCTGCGCAAAGACGTCTCCGGCAAGTGCCTCGACACTGTCCATGGCGCGGGAGAACAGGTCGTCAAAATCCGGGTGCTGGTCCATGTAGTCGAACAGCTCCAGCCCGTAACTGCGCTGGAACGCGACCTCCCCGGAGCGCACAGCACTCTCCAGCTCTTCGAACCAGGGGCGAGTCATCTGCTCCGAGTTGTGCATCAGGATCATGGCCCGTATGCATTGCGGGTCGTCCTGCCGCAGCGGTGCGGACAGGCGATTGTTACGGAATATTCCCGGCGCAGTCTCCTCGAAGATGCCCATCGCCGCCAGCATCCGCAGCAGGCGCCCGATGGCATCGGCACTGGCGCCGACCAGGCTGGCTATCTCCGAGGCCGACAGCTGGCGATCAGCGAGGGCAGTCGCGATGTCCAGCCGCACGGCCACATACAGTGCGCGGGATTGCCAGAAAGAAGAGCTGATCTGCACCAGCCGGAAGGGCGGTGGCGTGATCTTGTTGGGAATGTTCTGCAGCCAGTTCGCGAAGCGCATCAGGCGGGCGAAGCGGCGCACGGCACCGGCGTTTTTCTGGAGAGTGGGGTTCGACATGGGGCGATAAATCCTCTTCGATTAGCGTCAGTTGATCAAATTGGTGTCGTGGTGGATGCCAGGCCAGCGCTGAACAGATGACCGTTGAACGCGGCTTTGAGCAGGCGCGACTGAACCGGTTCGTCTTCGGGTTTGTGAGCATCAGGTTCGTGCAAATCAGGTTCCTGCATGGGGATCTCCAGCACTGCAACATGGGATCAGGCTAGCACTCGCTTGCAGGCATCCACAGCGCTTTCGTCAATCAATTCGGCGGGTTTGATTGAAGAACCGCGCCTATTTTTTCCATACCAGCAATTGATTATTGGCAGGCATGGCGTTGTCCTCCAGCAACGTCAGGCCGGCCTCGCCCGCCAGCTCGTTCACCCACTCGAAGTCGCGTATCCCGCTCAGGGGATTTCTGCTCTTCAGCCGCAGGTCAAACTGCGCGTTGCTGGGGGTCGTGAAGTCGCCTTCGTATTTGAACGGGCCATATATGCACAGGTGCCCACCGCTTTCGATGACGCCGTTCAGCCGTCGGAAAAATTCCACAACGGCAGAGGCAGGCATGATATGCAGGCTGTTGGCGGTGAACACCGCGTCGAATGAATTCACACGCCAGTCCTGCTGTGTGACGTCCAGTGGCAACGCCAGCGGCAGATTGGCTTTTGCGGCGGCGCGCAGACGAATGTTCAGCGTCTCGATCTGCTCAGGAACATCTGAACTCTGCCAGTGCAGCCACGGCATGTGCGTGGTGAAGTGCACCGCGTGCTGTCCAGTGCCACCGGCAATTTCCAGAACGCGACTTGGTTGGCGGTGCCCGTCTGCCACAAGATGCTTCTGCAGCACCGCCAGAATCGGATCCTTGTTGTTCTCGCAGGACTGGCTGAAGGGGAGCTCCACGAGTCACGCCTCCTGACTGGCGATCACGGACATCTCGTCGTTGCCGATGCTCTTGGTCATGCGTTGTTCACTCGTCTTGTTTGCGCAGAAACACGGGAGAATTCGTGTTGGAATCTTTCTCGCTGTAGCGGTACCCGTCGACATTGAAGGCCAGCAGATCCTCCGGTTTGCGCAATCGATTCCTGATGATCCAGGCCGTCATCAAACCGCGTGCGCGCTTGGCGAAGAAACTGATGAGCTTGTACTGCCCGCCTTTGAAATCCTTGAATACCGGGCTGATAACATCGGCCGTTAGACGCTTTTGATTCACCGCGTGAAAGTACTCATTGGAGGCCAGATTCACGAGCACGGGCTTTCTTTCGAGGCCGAGCTGGGCGTTGAGCTCCTCGGTGATGCGGTCGCCCCAGAAGCTATAGAGTGAAGTGGCACCTGACACTTTCAGCGCGGTGCCCATCTCCAGCCGGTAGGGCTGCATGAGATCGAGCGGGCGCAATAGCCCGTAAAGCCCGGAAAGTATTCGCAGGTGCTGTTGCGCAAAGGTGATGTCGTCACTGGACAGGGACGGTGCATCGAGTCCGAGGTAGACATCACCCTTGAAGGCAAACAGCGCCTGTCTGGCGTTGTGTTTGGCGAAGGGCAGCTGCCAGCTGTTGAAGCGTGCGTGGTTGAGATCGCCCAGCGCGGTGCTGACGGACATCAGTTCGGAGATTTGTGCGGAGGACAGCTGGCGCAGGCTGTCTACCAGCCGCTGCGAATCCTGCAGAAAATCGGGCTGCGTAAACTTGCGAGTCCTTACCGGGGTCTCGTAGTCCAGCGACTTGGCCGGCGAGATGACAACTAACATGATGGTGCCTCATAGCGGAGATGCGAATCGGGGGCGGGCCTGTCGATCATACAGGGGCGAGGAATTCCTGCCACCAGTCCAGCGGCGTCACGCCGTCGGCCGGATCGTAGACGTTGCCATAGTACCAGACCGTCCCGGGGAACTGCCCGATCACACTATCCAGCAGGATCTCGATGTTCTGGAAACCGATGGAGACATGAATGCTGTAGACCAGCACGCGCGGCGACTGCAGATCCAGAGTGCCATCGAGCAGTTCCAGCTCCGGACTCAAGGTGTTGGCGACGTCCTCGATGCCTTCCTTGCGCAGCACGCGGATGCACAGGTTGCCGCTGCGCTTGGTCAGTTCATAACCAGCCGGATTGTCCGCCGGGTAACGGATTCTGTCGCCCGCGGCCAGGCTGCGCACAAACGCCGGGGATTTGAGCAGACGGTACTCCTTGGTTGCAGGCGTCACTGCCTCCACGACAACCTTCTCCAGCACGGGTTCGCCATCGTTGCGGTAACCGGCGATCAAGGAAAGTATCAGAGGCTCCGCCTGCACAAGGTTTGCAGTGGCGCTGGAGGACGGGTTGGTGCGTGAATCATGGTTGGGCATGGGCGTTTCCATCAGACAAATGGCGATCAATTTAGCGGATTCTGGGCATTTCGCAGGCCGGGCATTTTAACCCGCTTTGCGCAGCGATGGCCAAAGGCAGGCGCAAGCGTGTCCTCGGGAAGGGCTGATGTGCTAACCTGCCGGGGCTAATTTCCATTTTCATCTTTGATTTTCAAATCAGTACCGCAGGAGGCCCGCAT
>CAIOZF010000047.1 GCA_903862645.1 uncultured Gammaproteobacteria bacterium | reverse complement strand
TCGCCGCCACATTGAACGCTTTGAGAGCGAGGGTTTGCAGGACTTGCTTGAGGACTGAGCCTGTCAGGAATTTTGTGTTTGAGGCATAGCATGTCAAAAAGCACCTATGCCAATGAAAGTAAAGACCGCTGCGGCGGCCACAGCGGTATTGCCGCACATTTCGTCTGAATTGCTGGATCAGATTGTCACCGGCCCGATGACCCAACAGGGGATCGAAGAGGGGGATCTTTGGGCTTGCGTCCGCCGCCAGCCTTGCGGGCATAGAGTTGATCAGCAACTCTCGCGCGCACCGGAATCAGCGGCTCGACACGACTCCAGAAATCATCAGTGACTTCCCATGCTTTCGACTTTGCCATCGCACCTTCTCTCGCGGAGATTGCGTATGGAAGGTCATTGTATTTTATTTACGGATAAGTCCTAAGTTGTCATCGTTGAGACCTCCCGGTTAAGCGTTTCGAGAAAGCGTGCTGCATTAGCGCCATCACAAATCCGATGATCAAACGTCAAGCTTGCCGGAAGCAGAGATCGGTTGAATGGCGCATCCTTTGAAATCCATGACAGACAAACATGCTTTATCCGTCCCAAACCCAGTATTCCAACCTGCGGCGGGTTAACAATAGGCGTGAAAAAGTCAACGCCCAAAGGCCCGAGATTGGTCACAGTGAATGTTCCGCCTGTCAGGTCCTCCGGGGCGTGTTTCCACGCAATAGCCAACTGAGATTGGGCACGCCTGAACGCACTGAGTTGTGCAAGATCCATCGACTGAGCTTCACGAATAACGGGGACCAACAGACCGCGCGGAGTATCCGCAGCAACGCCGAGGTGCACACTGCGATAGGTACGATGCATCTCGCCATCGAAAGTGCCGTTAAGTTCCGGATGCACTTGAAGCGAAAGAACCGTGGCGCGCAACAGGCAGTCGACAATAGCACCCGCTGAGTGACCCGCAAGTACCAAGGCAGTGACCTCGATGTCCCGGTGAAGCGTCACGGGGACACAGTTTCTATGCGCTTCACTCAACCGTCTCGCCACGACCCTTCGGGCACCACGCAATGGTCGCTCGTCCAAGAGGCCAGCGATCTCCGCCGACGGGTTCAGGATCACTTCACTATCAGCCATCGCGGCTACGCAGTCGGCTCAATGCGGCATACGACCGTACCGACTGTCGTGATATCGCCCTCAGACACCAGTATTTCGGTGACGGTTCCAGAAACTTCTGCTTCCATCTCCATCGTTGCTTTTTCTGATTCGATCTCAACCAGAACTTGACCGGCCTGGACCTTGTCACCCACGGCGACATGCCACTTGATGACGTCTACTTCAACTGTGGACATGCCCATCTTGGGAATCTTCATATCAGTCATGTGATTTATTTGCGTTTATGGTTGCAGACAATTCGAATGGCGGCTGCAAGTTGCTCCGGGTTGGGCAAAACGGCCAGCTCGAGCGGTGCACTGAAAGGCATCGGGACATCTGCGCGCGTGACACGTTTGATGGGCGCTCTCAGTTCATCGAAAATTCGCTCCGAAATGATCGCGCTGATTTCGGCCGCAAAACCACAGGTTCTGTTGGTGTCGTCATAAATGACAACCCGACCGGTTGAGCTGACCGCTTCGCACAATCCGTCACGGTCCAGAGGCAGTAAGCTCCGCGGATCCCATACCTTGACGCTGATGCCTTCAGCCTGCAGCCGCTCTGCAACGGCCAAGGCTTCGGGCACCGTGTTGCCCACCGCCACGACCGTGACGTCCGTCCCTTGGCGTTTCACATCGCCAACGCCGAGAGGCACGGTATACATATCCTCCGGAACATCCCCGCGCTGCGCCAACAGACTGGCAGATGCCATGAAAAACACGGGATCATCCTCGCGAATGGCGGCGAGCATCATGCCCTTAGCTTCATAAGGCGTCGACGGCGCGACCAACTTGAAACCCGCGTGCAGCAGATAAGGGTAAGGACTATCTGAATGCTGGCCAGCCTGTCCACCACGAGAACCGTTGACCATCACAGTGTAGGTAATTGGAAGCTTGGTTTGTCCGCCCAGCATCAATGGGAGCTTAGCGGCCTGATTCACCAGTTGATCGAAGGCAACATAGATCAGCGAGGGCACTTGGAATTGAACAATAGGTCGCATCCCAGCCATCGCCGCTCCGATTGCGAACCCGGCAAATGCCGCTTCAGATATGGGCGTGTCTAAAACTCGATCCGGTCCAAATGCTTCAAATAGCCCCTTGGTTTCACCTCTGATGGCTCCACGAATGTCTTCTCCAATGATCAATGTGTTGCTGTCTCGGGCCATCTCCTGGTGGTAGGCCTCGTTCATCGCTTGCAGGAATCTCAAAGGACGCATTATTCGACCCCCCTTGCTGGCAAGCCTGGGTAGGTCGTGGAGTACATATAGTCGAATGCCGTTGAGGGGTCGGGCCATGGCCCCGCGCGCGCAAACGCAACTGATTCCTCCAGTTCGCGCTCAATGGTGAGATCAGCGGCCTCGCGCTCAGCGACAGTCCATTGACCCTGCTCAACCATTCGGCGACCCCAGTTTTCGATTGGATCCTTCAGCCGCCACTCGGCGACCTCGGACTTAGTTCTGTAGCTGGTGTTCATAAAGCGTTCTGCAGTTTGATGGCCGCAATATCGATAGGTACTGAACTCCAGAAAGCTGGGGCCGCCACCATTGCGGGCCTTCTCGACGGCAATTGCCGTAGCCGCATAAACTGCTTCAACGTCCATTCCGTCAACGAGTTGGCCGGACATGCCATAGGCTGCGGCACGCTCGTGAGGTTGGACCTTACTGGCATCCTTGATTGGAGTTGTGATGGCGTAGAGGTTGTTTTCGCACACGAACACCATCGGAAGATTCCAAACCGCGGCCAGGTTCAACGATTCATGCAAGACGCCTTGATTGATTGCACCATCACCAAAGAACGGGACTGCCACAGTTGAAGAACCAGATGACTTAAAGCGAAAGGCCGCACCACAGGCAATCGGAGCACCCGCACCAACAATGCCGTTCGCCCCGTAAATACCCAAACTTACATCGGCGATATGCATCGAACCGCCTCGCCCTTTGTTACATCCCGTGGTTCGGCCCATTAACTCCGCGAGCATGTGACGCACCTTCGCTCCCTTGGCGATGATATGGCCATGACCACGGTGTGTGCTGGTGATGATGTCATCGGATCTCAGTGCCGCACAAACTCCGGTTGCGACAGCCTCCTGGCCGACGTACTCATGGCAGACACCGGCAATTTCGTTGTCGTCCACCAGCTTGACCACCGTCTCCTCAAACCGACGTATGAGTCGCATTCGCAAGTAGAGTTGTTTCGCTAGTTCCGTATTCAGGTTCACCATAAATTACCCATACAAGAAGTTCCCGATTTCACAGGGCTGAAAATGGACATCTTTATGTCCCGGGCCGACCATAGAAGCGTGTTGGGTTGTCTGCCAGAACTCGCTGCTGCATTTCGGGGTCAGGGACCGTCTGTGCAAACAAGTCGAGTAGCGCGCCCACGGTTGGGACTGCGTTCTCATCGTACAAACCGACATGGGGCCAATCGCTGCCCCATAAAACACGATCCGGGGCCGCTTCGACTAAAGCTTGGGCAAAAGTGATGGTGTCAGACCAATCAGACAATGAATCTGACAATCGGAATCCGCCTGACAGTTTGATCATGCAATCGGCGTTTCGCATGAGATGAAGCACGGCCTGAAAAGCCGGATTTTGCACGCCGGCTGAAGCAGGGCACCAGCCCATGTGGTCCATGACAAAAGGCACCTGCAACCGCAAAAGTCGATCGACCAGCGCGGGATAGTTTTCGCCTTTAACCCCAACCTGAATGTGCCACCCCAACTCGGCGCACCGTGCGGCGGTGGCTTCCAAATTAGTCAGGCCGACGCCGCCGCCAACGATATCAAGTATTCGAACCCCAACGACGCCAGCAAGCTTGAGTTTTTCCAGTTCCAAGTCGCTCGTCTTAATGTCAATGACAGCGATTCCACGCAACCTTTTTGGATGACTCTTCAAGGCGTTCACCAACAACCTGTTGTCGGTCCCGTGGACGCTAACCTGAACCAAAAGACCGAAGTCAAACCCCGCACAGTCGATCATGTTGATGAAATCATTGACGCTGGCCGCAGGTGGCGTGTAATGGCGATCCACCACGAATGGGAATGTTGGCGGGAGCCCGATAACGTGGGAATGCGTCTCCCAAGAACCGGCCGGGACAGTCAGCAAAGAAGGTGACGTCGGCGGCTTGGGTCCGAGGCAGTTGCGCGCAGTGCCGTCATATTGAAACACTTCTTCCCCCTTCACTCGAAAGCGGTCTACATCGATGATCACGTTAGCTCGGAATACTGGACACAAAGCAAGGCGAGCAGCAACCATTGAAATTGAACCTTCAATGGCTTCAAATTATCATAGCAAAATTCTAACCGACTGTAAAATTAAAAGATATATGTATTTTTTAAGATTCATAAAGATGCGCCGAACCGACTGCGGTCCATTGATGCCATTTCGGTATAAGCCATTTGGCGACCAGGGCAACCGGTCGCGAACACACCCAAGTGCCGGGAAGAATCCAGCATGTCGGCGCCGATCGAATATTGACCCGGGACGGACCCTGTTACTGGCTGGCGCGCACAGTCAAAAAATCATCGGCCACCGATAGTCTGTAGAGAAAGAAGCGATCCCAGGTCTGCCCCAGCGGGGCGGGCAAGCATCAGTCATGGCCCCGCCACCCCACCCAGCGCCGGCACCCGCAGCAACTCGCACCACTGCACCAAACTTGCGCCACCCTATCCCAGCGCCACGGTCAGGTCCAGCACCTCTTGGGCATGGGCCGCTGGCCAAACCCGGCTGGCCAGATCCATGAACTTGGTCGCCAGCACTGCTTTGCCGCCCATCTGGTGCTTCTGGGCGCACCAGGGCAGGCTTGCCTGTTTCATCGACGCCATGCAGAGCAAAGACGTTCTTGGCGAGATCAAGTCCAACAGCTACGATTGCCATGACTTCCCCCGCCAGAAAAAAGTGAGTTGATGAAAAGATTTGCCTCTCCATCTTGGCACTTTGTTGCCGTAAACCGCAACCCTGACGGGTCGCGGCACGCTTGGAACGGAGAAGTCCCTTTCATTCGTTACTTGGTTTCAGCCGTCCGTAAAATCGGGCCGGACTAGGTACCTGCTATCCTTCGATCATGAAAGTCAGCGAAGTCCTCCGATTGCTTCAACGCGATGGCTGGAATTTGGTCGCGTCACTGTTCCCGGAAAACCCAGCGACGATTTGGCGCCGGGTACTTTGAACAGCATGTTCAAACAGGCTGGACTCAAG
>CAIOZF010000046.1 GCA_903862645.1 uncultured Gammaproteobacteria bacterium | reverse complement strand
TGCATTCTCCGCGGATGTTTATCAGGTAGCTTCATGGTCAGACCCTGGTCCGTTGTTGTCGGGTCAACCCGACAATCTTTGATCAGGCCCAGGTCGGGATGAGATCCTGATCAAAAGCAGGCCCTTCTCAGGAGCGAGGTCTGATACTCCAAAGCTGACCTTGCAACCAGCTGTCAGATCCGCACTACTCAGAACTGGCATCGGGCAACAATCACGAATTCCCGCCAGCCTGACCCCCACCCCCGGGGCACCCTCCCCATTTCTCAAAAGGGTTCCATACTTCTACCCTTACACCGGGTTTTGGACGAACGATGGGCGATTTCGTGGCACAGCGGCCAATCGGCTTGTCGTAAGTCGAAAAAGAAAAAGGCCGCATATAGCGGCCTTCCATTTTGTGCATCTTTCAGCTTGTTAGCGGGCAGAGCATGGCGCGGTCCGTGAGCAATCTCCTGCCGGAGACCCGCAGCCTTGCGCTGCGTGCGATCCGGCCGACCGCTTCTACCCATAGATGTGAAACCAGAATGAAACCAGACAAAACAGCAGCAACGTCTGTATGCGTTGGCATCCGGCCTTGTCAAGCCGGCTTGCCGAGATAGGCCGACAGATCCACGGAAGGCTGGGTGATCTTGCGATAGCGCGCCCGTTCTTCGGCCGGCATGGTGGCATCGATGATGGTCTTGCACATCACGCCGTGGGCGTCCGAGGTCGGATCCAGCTCGTTGCCGTGGATGCCGGGAATCGGCACCATCGCATCCTGCCAGCGCACACGCGTGGACAGCGCCCACAGTACGTCTTGGGCGTCGTAGACATCGACATCCTCGTCCAGAAGAATGACGGTCTTGATGTTGACATGCGCTGCCATGGCTGCCAGCGCCACGTTGCGCGCCTCGCCCGGATTGGGATTCTTCAGGCTGATTAGGGCGGTGAAGCCGGCGCCATACGGCGGCAGATGGATGGCCTTGAGCTTGCTGGTTTGATGTCGTATGAATTTTTCCAGCAGCGGCTCGCGCGTGATCATGTTGCCGACGATGACATGCTCGAAGCCGCCACCGGTCATGGTCTGGTAGATCGGCTGCTGACGATGGGTGATGGCCTTGATGCGCGCCACATGTTTCTCATCGGCGCCGGAATAGTGGCCGGTGAATTCCCCCATCGGGCCTTCCATGCGACGCTGTCCGGCCAGCACTTCGCCTTCGATGATGATTTCGGCCCAGGCCGGCACCAGCACATCGCAGGTGATGGCCTTGACCAGCGGTATCGGTGCGCCGCGCAGCGAGCCGGCCACTTCATATTCGTCGCCGTCATAGCGAAACGCCGCGGCCATGGACAGCACCGGATCGCAGCCCAGCGCGACGCAGAACGGCATGTTCTCGCCGTGTGGCTCGAGCTGGTCGAAGAAGGCCTTCATATGGCGCCAGATGTTCATGCTGATGCCGGTGGTCTGGTTGTCGAAGACCTGCATGCGGTTGTAGGACAGGTTGTGCTGATCACCACCCGGCTGACGCGAGATGACGATGCCGGCGGTGATGAAAGCGCCGGCATCGAGCGGGCAATGTGTCGGGATCGGCCAATGCGACAGATCGGGGTCGAGTATCACCACTTCCTGGCAGGGTGCGCTGCTGGAAGCGCTGCCGGTTTGTTTGCCGTCGTACATCACCGGCTTGACCGGTTGCTCGGTGGCTGCTGCCATGCGCGGGCTGACGCCGGCCTGATCACAGCCCAGCGCGATGGCGATGCGCCGTGGCGAGCCCAGCAGCGAGCCAACCACGGGTATCGAATTTCCTTGTACCTGATGAAACATCGAGGCCTTGCCGGCGCGCTCGCAGGCATTGAGCACGGCGCCCAGTTCATATTGCAGGCTGACTGGCTGATGAATTTCGCTCAGTTCGCCAGCAGCACGCAGGGCGTCGAGGAAGCTGCGTAAATCGTGAATGGTGTTAGTGTGCATAGTGCCATCACTATACTAAACTCGTCGTTTCGACTTGCTGACCAAGAATCCGACCAGCACGCGAATCAATAAATCTTTATTCATGGTGTTCAATCAACCTTGCCTTGATTGGTCGGTCTTGATTCAACACAGCGATTTTTCAATCCATGCCCATCACGGTTTCCCATGACTCCCGTTTCCGATGCCATGCAGACTGACTCCGCGAACACCGTACCGGTGGT
>CAIOZF010000045.1 GCA_903862645.1 uncultured Gammaproteobacteria bacterium | reverse complement strand
ACTGCTGCCGGACACAGACGCTCTTTGCGAACTCGCTGGGCCGATGGAGACGGGCGATGCGCCGCTCGTACCAGCACTGCGATTCTCGGATGGAGTCGGTGTTGCGTTGCTGCCAATAGTGCTCACAGTCATGACATTTACCTTGATTTACTGGGTATTTTAAGCAATCGATCTGCTTACCCTGATGTTTACGACCAATAACAAAAAAACTTTAGTGAACCTTGTCAAAAAACGCTGGTTTTTGACGCGGACTGCAAGACGGTGACCCGGTTCTAGAAAAGAGCCTGGAAAGCGGTCTAAAAATTTACACCCGCCTGACCCGGCCCGGTCACCACGGCGCGGACCACGATATCCGAATTAGTGTTGCGCACGGGGATCTGGGCGCCGAGCTCACCATTCTGCATGGCGATGCCCTGCTGGCGAATTGTCACCGGCCCGGACTGGGCGCTCATCACCACCGTGTCGCCGCGCTTTATCAGCAGTGGCTGGGCCAGTGCCTCGCGGCTGACGAAGGAGTTGGCGGGCATGGCGCGCTTGACCTCCAGGCCGACGGCCAGCGTACTTTCCTGGAGATACGACTGACGCAATGTCGACAGGTCGGCCTCTACCATCTCAACATCTGCCGCACCTATCAGATCGCCACGCGCCAGGGGGCGAGTGCTCATCAATACCGGTGCAAACATCCGGACCACTACCGGTACGTATTTGGACCAGGGCACTCTGCCCTGGCAGTTCACACGCACATTGAGGCGCCCGATAGCCTTCTGGTTCTGGCCGGCCATCTCGATAATTTCCGTTCTGCAGGCCAGTCTGAGCAAGGAAGTCAGCGCCTCGATTACGGCAGATCTGGACAGTCTCTATGACTATATGCAGCGCCGACTTCTGGAGGCCAATCTCAAGAATGATGTCGGCATTGTCGATGAAGTGGCATCACTGCTGGTCACGGTAAAATCCGCGTGGGACAGCATTGATCCGAGTGCTGGAGGCACTGCCAAGCTTTGAATTGACTAATCCAATCTCGCATTGTCTGATCGCTTCGCCTAAAAAATAACGGAAGCAGAAGTCAGGTGGCGATTTGGGAAAGTTTAATTTGAATATCGCCGATCATGGAAAAATCCTCTTAATTGATGACGATAAAACATCCAGTCATGACCTGAGTGTGGTGCTGGGCTTTCTCGGTGAACGCGTTGCTGTGGCCGGCAGTCGAAACTGGCGAAAAACTGTCCAGGAAGAATTCAGATCCGCCAAGAGTGTGCAGTTGGCGATGGTTGGTGCACAGACCGAAGAACACCTCGCGCAAATCATCACGGATGTGAAGAATTGGGCACCGGGAGTGCCACTGGTGCTGCTCGGCACCGAAGCCAGATTCGCTCATGTTCCAGAAGCACTGCTTGGACTGATCACCGCAACACTGTCACTGCCCCTTTCCTACCAACCCCTCCTCGATGCCTTGCACAAAGCCCAAGTGTGTTACCAGCACTACAACCGTCTGCGTGATATCGGTGGTGTACGTGACTACAACATGTTACGCAGTCTGGTGGGAACCAGCGCCGAAGTGCAGGGTATTCGTCAGATCATGGGGCAGGTGGCCGATAAAGAGGTCACTGTGCTGATCACAGGCGAGTCTGGAACTGGCAAGGAAGTGGTCGCGCGCAATCTGCACATGAATTCTTCCCGCGCAGGTAAACCCTTTGTGCCGATCAACTGCGGCACAATTCCTCCGGAGCTGCTGGAAAGCGAATTGTTCGGGCATGAGAAAGGAGCCTTCACAGGAGCAATCGCGACCCGGATCGGGCGCTTCGAACTCGCTGAGGGAGGCACGCTGTTTCTCGACGAGATCGGCGACATGCCACTGCCCATGCAGGTCAAATTGCTGCGGGTGCTGCAGGAGCACTGCTATGAACGTGTTGGTGGAACGCACACCATTAAGACTGATGTGCGCATCTTTGCAGCGACGCACAAGAATCTTGAGACCATGATCGAGGCTGGCACGTTCCGCCAGGACCTCTATTACCGCGTCAATGTTTTTCCGATTGAGATGCCGGCCCTGCGCGAGCGCGCCGACGACATTCCGTTCCTGCTCAACGAACTGATCAGCCGTCTGGAGCACGAGAAGCGCGGCTCAGTGCGTTTCAACAGCAGTGCTATTGCCTCCATGTGCCGACATCCGTGGCCTGGCAATGTCCGTGAGCTGGCCAATCTGGTCGAGCGCATGGCGATTCTGCATCCGCACGGCATCGTGGGTGTGAATGATTTACCGCCCAAGTTTCGGCATCTTGCTGAGGACGAAATTGTGTCGATGGAGATACTGCCAGTGCTGCAGGCGCCTGCGTCCACTGATCCGAGGGTAGGTTCACGGCAGGCGCTGCTGCCGCTGAATGGACTGGATCTCAAGGAATATCTGGCCAATCTGGAGAAGGATCTGATCGAGCAGGCGCTGAATGACAGTGGCGGCATCGTAGCCCGTGCCGCCGACAGGCTGAGTATTCGCCGTACGACACTCGTCGAGAAGATGCGCAAGTACGATATGCAGCGCAAGGTGGATGAAGACGAGTAACATCCCCAAACAAGAGACTCTGTTGAAGCGTCGCCGTGAAAACTTGCAGGCCCGTCAGCGATCGCGTGCCTACAGCCCCATCAGTGGCTGCCCATCAACCGTCGCCGATTCCAGTTCCAACTCCGTAGTCCCCGAGTCGCTAACCTGCTCCAGCCTCACCAGCAGATAACCCCAGTCTTTTGCGAGCCACACGGTCGTCTTGCGACTGCTGCCGGGGTCGCGTATACGTTCTATGCGAAGCGTGTTCAGATTGCCGGCCGGCGTGCTTAGGACTTCTTCAGCGGTGACGCGATACAAATGCACCTCAATATCTTCGGCATCGACGATGTTGTAGCTGACCTCGGTCAGGCCGCCCGTGCTGATGTCCCGGCCCATCCGAGTGCCGTAGCTGAGTTTGTCCATGATGCCGGGTTGCAGGGGCAGGCTCCAGGACTCATCCTTGTAAGTGCTCTGTGCGACATTGTTGGCCCAGTCGAAATCGACGCTTTCGCTGCGGCTGCTGATGCCAGTCTGATCGTAGCGGTACTGCAGAGGAATAAGTTCGCCTGCCAGCCACCGAAACTCGCTGCTCTCGGCCACACTACCCACCGTGGCGCCCAGCAGGGTCAGCGTCACACTGTTCTGCAAGCGATAGACTTCGCCTTCGACAAGCTGCAGGGTTCGAAAAGCCTTCGCTCTCATCCCCATGGCCTTGGCCTCGTAGCGTGCTTCGAAGGGCTTCAACGGGGCAGCGTCCGTGATGACCGCGGTGTTGTTGGCAACAGGTTCCGCAGCCATGCCGGAAGAGGTCGCTGCGAAGGTTGCCAGTATCGTCATAAGCACAGTGGTTAGCATTGCAGCAGTCGTCAGACGCGTTTTTATCATGAATATTCCCGAATCCCGTGGCTTGTTAGTCGTGTGTCATCCAGCCATACACCGTTGTCCAGCATGTGCAGGCGCCCTGATGCAAACCAGCTTACGGCCTTAGGGTAGATGACATGTTCTTGTCGAGCAACTCTTGCTGCCAGGATGTCCCGAGTATCGTCCGGCAGCACAGGCACTACGGCCTGCAGAATCACCGGTCCACCGTCGAGCTCTTCGGTGACGAAATGCACGCTGACTCCGTGCTCCTTCTCGCCTGCTTCCAGCACCCGCTCGTGGGTATGGGTGCCACGATAATTGGGCAACAGAGACGGGTGGATGTTCAAAACTCTGCCCGCATAGTGCTGGACAAACTCCGCGCTGAGGATACGCATGAACCCGGCCAGCACCAAGAGTTGTGGATTGAAGGCGTCAATCTCCTGGATCAGGCGCTTATCGAAGGATTGTCGGTCCGGATATTGTCGATGATCGATAACCAGGGTCGGGATGCCAGCGTTGGCGGCGCGCTCCAGGCCGAAGGCATCGGCCTTGTTACTGATGACGGCACTGATCGTATAGCCACCGCTGACGCTGGCATCGATCAAGGCCTGCAGGTTGCTGCCATTGCCGGAGATCAGCACGACAATCGTGCAGGCCACCGTGCTCATCGCACCTGGCCTTCCAGCACCACGGGAGCGGCTCCGGTGTCTGCGCTGCGGATATAGCCCAGTTCGAATGCGCCCTTATTATGCTTGTTGAGAATCGCGAGGGCTTTCTCGCAGTCTGCAGCGGGCACGCAAACGATCATGCCGACGCCGCAATTGAAGGTGCGGATCATCTCTGATTCTTTGATGTTGCCTTGCTTCTGCAGCCAGTGGAAGATCTCCGGACGCTGCCAGGTGCTCAGATTGATGACCGCCTGGGCGTTGTCGGGCAGTACGCGGGGCAGATTTTCGATGATGCCGCCGCCGGTGATGTGGGCGAGGGCGTGAACTTTCGCTTGGCCTTTCAGCGCCTGAATGGCTTTGACGTAGATCTCGGTGGGGGTCAGTAACACTTCGCCAATGCTGCGGCCACCAAAGTCAGCACTCAGCGGTGTGCCGCTGACTTCCAGTACCTTGCGAATCAGGGAATAGCCGTTGGAGTGCGGGCCCGAAGAGGCCAT
Source organism: uncultured Gammaproteobacteria bacterium (assembly GCA_903862645.1). GTDB lineage: Bacteria > Pseudomonadota > Gammaproteobacteria > Pseudomonadales > Pseudohongiellaceae > UBA5078. The sequence continues at coordinate 30,142 of CAIOZF010000045.1, read as the reverse complement.
GCCGATCAGCTTGTCACCGGGTTTGACGAGGCCATTTTCGATGATCTCGTCCTTCTCGACGATACCGACGGCGAAGCCCGCCAGGTCGTAGTCTTCCTTCTTGTACATACCGGGCATTTCTGCGGTCTCACCGCCGATCAGGGAACAGCCGGACTGCAGGCAACCCTCGCCGATGCCTTCCACGACCTGCGCCGCTTCGTCGACATTCAGTCCACCGGTAGCGTAGTAGTCGAGGAAGAACAAGGGTTCGGCGCCACAGACGATCAGGTCGTTCACGCACATAGCCACTAGGTCGATGCCGATGGTGTCATGTTTGCCAGTCTCGATAGCCAGCTTCAGCTTGGTGCCGACGCCATCGGTGGCGGAGACCAGCACCGGGCGGCGATACCCTGCTGGAATCTCGCACAGCGCCCCAAAGCCGCCCAGGCCGGAAAGCACTTCCGGGCGTCGAGTTTTCTGGGTGACGACCTTGATCTTTTCGACCAAGGCGTCGCCTGCGTCGATGTCGACTCCGGCGTCCTTGTAACTGAGTGAAGGGGTGCTGTTGTGGCTGGTGTTCTGTGTCATTGGCAGGGCGTCCGTATGGATGTCTTGGAGGCCGCGATTCTACCAGCTGAGAGCCTTTCCGGGTACTTTCCCGGCTAACTTAAATCGCTGCCGTGTCAAAGAAAGGGGGATCGGGTATCATGCGCGACATGAAATTTTCACCACTAGTCGATGTCTTTGCCCGGCCCTTGCTGCTGTTTCTTTGGCTGCTCGCGACTCCTGCGGCCCACAGTCTGGTGGTCGATGGTCTCTATCTGCAGGAGATTGCCGTAATTGATCAGGGCGACGCTGAGCGCCTGCGTGCTTATCGTGAAGGTCTCACGGAAGTCATTCTCAAAGTCACCGGCGAAGAGCGCTGGATGCAGAATGGCGACGTGACACGCGCGTTGCGTGACGCCCAGAGCTATGTTCAGGAGGTGACTTACCGGACCGGCTCTGCCGGGGTAGCACCACAGACGCTCATTCGCGTCACTTTTGATCGCGAGCTGGTCGACAGAATGCTGACCGCCGCCGGGATTCCCGTGTGGGATCGCAACCGGCCTTCCGTCCTGCTGTGGCTCACGGTGCAGGGCGCAGACGGGCAGCGGGAGTTGTTGGGCTCCGACTCCGAACATGCCGTTTTGGAGCTGGTCAGAGAGTTCTCGGTTAAGCGCGGCGTACCCATTCTGCTACCGCTCATGGATGTGGAGGATCGTCGTAATCTTCCTGTCGATATCGCCTGGAGCCTGGACGAGCAGGCCATCCGCAAGGCCAGTGCGCGGTACGGTGCGGACAGCGTTCTGAGCGGCCGTGTGTTGCAGTCACCAACCGGAGATCAGGTCGGGCTGTGGCAGTTCCTGTTCAGAGAACGGGTGGAAACCTTCGACAGTTTTGAACGCGATCTTGCCGTGTTTACCAATGGCGCGCTTAATCGTGTCACCGCCCAGCTGGCCACTCACTTTGCGCTGGCCCGCCAAGCTTCGACACAGTCAGATCAGCGCGTCACCCTGCGAGTGGAAGGAGTCGATGATGTCACCGCATATGTCGGGCTGCTCGCTTATCTGCAGGAACTTTCGGTTGTGGATTCGGTTTCGGCGTCACTGCTGGACGGCAGCAGTCTGGAGCTGGACGTGCATCTTAATGGCAGCACTTATCTGTTTACGGAGTTCATCAGCCTGGGCCGGGATCTGGTGCCAGATCAACTGCCGGCCACGGAAGTGCTGGACAGCTTTCTGTATTATCGCTGGGTGCGTTGAAGGATGACGTCGCGCGCTCCTCGACAGTTGTCACTCGGTATCAGGCTTGATGATTCGGCCACCTTCGCAAATTTCTTCATCTCCGCTGCTAACCGGCAGCTTGCCGAACAACTGCGTCAACCCTTGCACGAAGAGTGTCATCAGTACATCTGTTTGTGGAGCAGTGCGAGTGCTGGCAGCACTCACCTGTTGCAGGCGTTGTGTCATCAGGCCGAAGACCGGCAGCAGCCAGCGTTTTATATTCCGCTGGCCAGCTATCGGGAATTCAGTCCGGAAATCTTCGAGGGGCTGGAAGCGCTGGCATTGGTGTGTCTCGATGATGTGCAGGCGATTGCCGGTCACGCGGAGTGGGAGCTGGCGCTATTCAATCTCTTCAACCGTCTGCGCGAAAGTAACACTCGTTTGTGTATCTCAGTCAAAATGAATCCGCGTCAGTTACCGTTGCAGTTGGCGGACCTCCTCTCGCGTTTGCTCTCGGGATTGATCTTTCAGTGTCAGCCGCTGGACGATGCCGACAAGGTTCTCGCCCTGCAATTGCGGGCTCGCCAGCGTGGTTTTGAAATCAGCGAAGAAGTGGCCAGTTATGTTCTGCTGCGTAACGACCGGGGCATGACTAACCTTTTCGAACTGCTGGAGCGTCTTGATCAGCACTCACTGGAAACCAAGCGTCGCATCACCATTCCTCTGGTGCGCGACCTTATGGGCTGGCAGAAATCAGGCTCTTATAGTGGTGTTTTGTAGAAGTTGCGGAAATTGCGGATATAGACGACCAGCGCGCAGAACAGAACCGATAACAGCAGCGTGATAAATATGCCGTAGAGACGAGTATCTTCAACAAAAGCTATTTGCACTGACACCACGAAGTAAAGCAGCACGACGAAAGAGAGCCAGGCAAACGTCCGCAGATGCCGCTGCCGCAGCCCCGGCGCAAAAATGAGCAGGGGCACCATCTTCAGTATCCACAAAAATCCCAGAGCTGGAATATTGCCGCCCGGGACCTGCCACAGACCATAGATCGTATAGGTACACAACAGCGTGTAAAAGGTGAAGACCACTGCACGTCGTGATTGTTCAATGATCGCTGGGGGCGTCAGATCTGCAGAGTTGTTGTTGCTGGTGGAGTCAGAAGTCATCGGTGGCTCGAGTTTGGGCAATTGGCTTGAAAGTGGGTGTGGGTTCAGGCAAGCAGCTTCAGTGCCAGTGTGGCTACTCGTCTGCCTAGTGCGATACACAGGTCACTCTCCTGTTCATCCAGTTTGCGGTCGCTGTTCTTGCCGGCCAGGTGGCTCGCGCCGTAAGGAGTGCCACCGGACTGCGTTGTCATCAGTTGCGGCTCGCTGTAGGGCAGTCCGCACATCAGCATTCCGTGGTGAAAAAGCGGGTTCATCATGCTCAGGAGGGTGCTCTCCTGGCCACCGTGCAGGCTTGCGGTGGACGTGAACACCGCAGCGGGTTTGTTGATCAATGCTCCGGAAAGCCAGACTGCTCCCGTGCCGTCGATGAAGTACTTGAGTGGTGCCGCCATGTTGCCAAAACGGGTTGGACTGCCCATGATCAGGCCTGCGCAGTTCCGCAAATCGTCTTCACTGCAGTAGACCGCGCCATTCTCCGGAACGCTGGAGGCAGTAGCTTCACACACTGTGGACACTGGCGGTACCGTGCGCAGCCTGGCCTCGATACCCGACCCTGCCTGTTCGATACCTCTGCCAATCAGACGCGCCATCTTCTCAGTGGCACCACTGCGGCTGTAGTAGAGAACCAGGATATAGGAAGTCGGCGTAGACTGGGGCATGAAAAACTCTTCTCTCGGCGTAACGTAGTGGCGGTTGCTTTGTAAAGCTGCTGGTGCATTGTACCTGTTATCCGGGGGTTCAATCAGCAGTTTTCTTCTTCCTGCCAGAGGCTTTCTGTGCTTTGCCGACGTCTCGGTGGCTGATGTCTGGGGGGGCGCCGGTGTCGAGATCGACGAAACGCAAATCTCCCATCTGTCGCTCCAGCAGCGTGTCTGCCTCTGCAAGCACTTTGTGTATTCTGGTGCGGGCAGTGCAGGGCCGGTCATTGGCAGCGCTCCGCGTGAAGGCCCGAATCCGTTCTCTGATCGCGATCACGGTTAGGTCTTCAACGGCGCTCGACGGTAAATATTTTTCAGGGTCTTCGTGGGTTGGACGTATGAAGTCGATATCCCGGAGCAGGGCCAGGATATCGTCGATCACCAGGGGGTTGAGCCGCAATTGAGTGGCCAGTTCAGTGGCACTCCACGGTTCTTCATGATGCTGAAAGTGCTCGATGACCAGGTAGACAACGCTCAGTGTGTTGATCTCCTGCTCTTCAATGCTCATTTGTGATCGTCTCTGCCCAGAGCGCGCCTTGGCGGGATTCTGGTGGTAGTAAGAAATGCAGCATCCGGTCAGCAAAACCAGCCAGCCGAGGCACATGAAAATCATCACCAGGATGACTGAGAAAAATGCGAGGTAGACAACTTCGTTACTGCTCGAATTTGTGAAGAATCCCTGGAATATCTGTCCCATGCCTTTCCAGATCACTGTAGTCATTACTCCGCCGATCAAGGCCGAGCGGAACTTCACCCGGGTATTGGGGATGAATCTGTAGGCAAAAGCAAACGCCAGCGACATGACCAGAAAGGCTGTTGCGAAGCCAAGAATCTGCAGCAATGTCCCGCCGAAGCTTAGAGCCTGCAGGTAGCGTTCAAAGACATTGGTGTTGATGTAGGAGGTAATGCCGACGGAAACGAAGATCAGCAGTGGACTGCCGATAATGGCAAACAGGTATTCGCTGACGCGGTTGGCAAAATTGCGTCCCTTGCTTACCGACCAGATGAAATTGAATGACTCTTCCACTTTCTGCATCATGTTGAGCACGGTGTAGAGCAACACGGCAAGACTGATGATGCTCAGAACATCAACGCGCACATTTTCGACAAAATTGATGATGTTGCGCGTTATCTCTGCGCTGCGCTCTCCCAGCGGAGCCAGCAGATTCAGCAGGGCCGGTTCCATGGCATTGTGGGCGCCAAGCCCTTTTAGTACAGAGAAAGTGAGAGCCAGAAGGGGAATAAATGCGATGACTGTGTAGTAAGCCAGCCCCATGGCCCGCAGGCTTAACTGTCCCTCGCCAAGATCACGTCCCACCGCGTAGGCTATCTGCATTGCCCGGATCCCGGCGCGCTGCCACGCTGCCAGTTCCGGGAGGCTGGAGTTCCACATCAGGTCGTCCAGTTGCTTCTTCATGCGACTGGAAAGAGCCGCATACCTGTCCGATCCCATCGCCATGATGCCTTGCCTCGCGTCTCAGCATTTCAGTGGGTGACGGGAAAATCCATCGTTGGCGCTATTCAGTCCTGACGGATTCTATCCCTCACAAAGGGCACAATTTCGTTCGCTGGAATCAGCTCGTTCTCGGTGCCTCGTCGTGATTTATATTCCAGCACACCCTGTTCGATACCGCGTTCGGAAACCACAATACGGTGCGGAATGCCCATAAGTTCCATGTCCGCAAATTTCACGCCGGTGCTGGTTTTCTTGTCTCTGTCATCCAGCAGAACTTCGTAACCGGCGTCCGTCAGTTGTGTCAGCAGACTTTCACTCAGTTCCCGAACCGCATCAGATTTATGCGCATTCAACGGGATGATGGCAATCTGGAAGGGCGCGATGTTGTCGGGCCAGATGATTCCCTGAGCGTCGTGGTTCTGCTCAATGCAGGCTGCCACGATGCGGCTGACGCCGATGCCATAGCAGCCCATGATCATGACGACAGTCTTGCCGTTCTCATCTAGCACGGTGGCATTCATTGCCTGACTGTACTTGGTGCCCAGCTGGAATATGTGGCCAACTTCGATACCGCGTTTGATCAGCAGCGTGCCTTTGCCGTCTGGGCTAAGATCCCCCTCTCTAACCTTGCGGATGTCAGCGACAGCATCGTAATGACAGTCGATGCCCCAATTGGCGTCGGTAAAATGCTTGCCATTGATGTTGGCGCCACAGACGAAGTTGACCAGATCCACGACACTGAAATCGGCGATGACGGGGATTTTTAGATTGAGAGGGCCGAGGCTGCCGGGTTTGCAGCCTAGAGCGCGCTCAATGTCGGCGTCTTCGGCCAGAGTGAAAGGAGAGGCGATCTGCGTCAGCTTCTCGGCCTTGACTTGGTTAATGTCTTGGTCGCCGCGAATCAGCAGGGCCAGCAGGCCAGAGGGATTGGCATCACTGGGGATAGCTTTGACGATCAGGGTTTTTACGAGTCGACGCGCCTCAACTCCCAGCAGTGCGGAGACATCGTCAATGCTGTGTGCTTGTGCTGTGTCAATCAGTAAGCCTGCAGGTTTACGGGGCTCTGCTGCAGCAAATGTGACGTCTGGCAGGGTTCCCGTGGCCATCTCAATATTGGCGGCATAGGCGCTTTGCGAACTGAAGACGATCTCGTCCTCGCCGGAATCGGCCAATACATGGAACTCATGGGACATGTTGCCGCCGATGTTGCCGGAATCTGCCAGGACGGGGCGGAAGTCGAGGCCCAGTCGTTCGAAGATTCGGCAGTAGGTGCGGTGCATGACATCGTAAGTCTCCTGCAGTGACTCATCTGTCATATGGAAGGAATACGCATCCTTCATGAGAAATTCCCGTGCCCGCATCACGCCGAATCTTGGGCGGCGTTCATCCCTGAACTTGGTCTGGATCTGATAGAAGTTGGCGGGTAACTGACGGTAGCTGTTGAACTCATTACGAATGAGGTCCGTGATGACTTCTTCGTGGGTAGGGCCAAGACAGAAGTCTCTCTGGTGACGATCGACAAAGCGCAACAGTTCCGGCCCCATCTTGTCCCAGCGGCCGGATTCCAGCCAGAGATCCGCAGATTGCACGACCGGCATTGAGACCTCCAGCGCACCGGAGCGGTTCATTTCCTCACGGATGATAGCGGTGACTTTTTGCAGCACACGCAGTCCTGCTGGAAGCCATGTGTACATCCCGGTAGCAAGTTTGCGGATGAGACCCGCTCGCACCATCAGTTGATGGCTAATCACTTCGGCGTCCGCCGGTGTCTCCTTGAGGGTGGCGATGAGGTATTTGCTAGCGCGCATAATTTGCAGGAACCTTAAATGAGAAAAGCAGCCCTAGGGCTGCCTTTCTGTTGAACTGATGAACGATTTAGATCCCGCAATCGCTGTGAAAACGGGAAACTCTGGCTCAGAGTGCGAATTCTTTCAGCTTCTTCAGAGGCAGAATTTTCACGCGAGTGGTCGCGGCCTTCTTCGGGATATCCATGAATTCCCCCGGCTTAAATGGGTTTGGCACATTCTTACGGGCTGGACGCGCCGGCCGCTTGACCGACTTAATCTTGAGCAGGCCAGGAAGCGTGAACTCGCCTACGCCGCGCTTCTTCATGTGACGCTCGATAACACTGGTCAGTTCATCAAGAACTGCCGAGACCTGTTTCTTGGTCAGGCTGGTATTCTCGGATATTTCATTGAGAATCGCGGTCTTGGTGTATTTTTCCTGAATCGCGGTGGTTTTGCTGACGGAAGCAGGCGCTTTCTTGACAGTATTAGTAACGGTTTTTTCTACAGCCATGCCCATTCTCTTTTAATTAAGGTTATTTCTTATGTTGCTCCCTATGCAAAGGGAGAACCCCAAGATGTCATCCAACACAATTAGGACAGGCGTTTTTATTCCCTTTACGCCACTGTGGGGTTTTATTTATATAACATTGGCCGGGGGGTCGCAAGCACTAACCTTAACTTTTCTGTTAATCACGCGGGCTCATCTGAAGTGACTGTATTCATAGCACCAAGCAGCGGATTTATGCGGGGAAATTCGAGGTTTCCTGCGATTGTCAATGCGTAATCGGGTATTATTTTTTATCCGAAATGTGATGGTTTTCAAGGTCAGTCGTATCCTGAAAGGGTCAGCCTGCCCAATGCAGTGGACAGTGCTGTTTCCAGCATTCTTGATATATTGTCTGTGCAGGGTACAGCGAAGGGATGCCAGTTGAAATTCAGGTAATGTACAATACGCGGTTTTCGAAAGGTCTGGCCCGCAATCGCGTGTCTATGCCTCCAGTACATCTGCTTGCATGGGTTGCATTGATATTATGGATTGTATCGGTTGGATAGGGGTTTAGTGAGTTTATGCCTATATATGAATATCAGTGTGGGGATTGTGGCCATCGTCTCGAAGCCCTGCAGAAGATCAGTGAAGCTTCTTTGAAAGATTGCCCCCAGTGCCACACAGCGGGGCTGGTCCGTCTGATTTCGGCCAGCAGCTTCCGTCTTAAAGGGGGCGGATGGTACGAGACTGATTTCAAGACCGGTGCCAAGCGACATGGGACCCAGGATTCCTCTGCTGAGAGCTCTGCAGCCCCAATGCCTGTCGTAAAGGGCGATACTGCAACGAGTTCCGGGGCAGCGACAGCGAGCACTGTCAGTGCCGTTAAACCGACTGCAGTCTGAAAGATATATGGTCGTTGCGGAGAATCGCGGCAACCAGGAACTAATTTAGAGATCAATTACAGGAATAGCGTATGCGCAGTCATTATTGCGGGCAGTTGAACGAACAGCACGTCGGACAGGAAGTGAGCTTGTGTGGATGGGCGCACCGGCGTCGTGACCACGGAGGGGTGATTTTCGTGGATCTGCGCGATCGCGAGGGTATTGTTCAGGTGGTCTTCGATCCAGACCGAGCGGAGAGCTTTGCGCTGGCGGAGAGCGTTCGCAGCGAGTTCGTCCTGCAGATCAAAGGCTTGGTCCGGCTGAGGCCTGCAGGAACCAGCAATGCCGAAATGGGGACCGGGCGCATCGAGGTGCTGGCCAAAGAATTGGTTGTCCTCAGTGCCGCCAAGACCCCACCCTTCCTGCTCGATGAGCATACCGAAGTAGGTGAGGACATTCGTCTGCGTCACCGCTACATCGACTTGCGCCGACCTGAGATGGCTGAGCGTCTGCGGTTCCGTTCCAAGGTCTGCAACACCATCCGCAACTATCTGGATGACAATGGTTTCCTTGACATCGAGACGCCAATTCTCACGCGTGCAACTCCGGAAGGTGCCCGTGACTATCTGGTTCCCAGCCGTACCCATCAGGGCAGCTTTTTCGCACTGCCGCAATCACCGCAGCTCTTCAAACAGATTCTGATGGTGGCGGGTATGGACCGGTACTATCAGATCGCGAAGTGTTTTCGCGACGAGGATTTGCGTGCAGACCGTCAGCCCGAGTTTACTCAGATTGATATTGAAACTTCGTTCATGAACGAAGAGCAGATCATGACAATCACCGAAGAAATGATTCGGCAGATTTTCAAGAAGCATTTGAACGTCGAGTTCGGGCCGTTTCCGCGTATGACCTTTGCCGAGGCGGCCCGCCGTTTCGGTTCTGACAAGCCGGATCTGCGCATTGCCATGGAACTGGTGGATATCGCCGACCTGATGAAAGATGTAGAGTTCAAGGTTTTTAATGGTCCGGCAAATGATTCTGGTTCGCGGGTAGTGGGTCTGCGAGTTCCGGATGGTGCAAGGCTGAGCAGAAAAGAGATCGACGACTACACCAAATTCGTTTCGATCTATGGCGCGAAAGGCTTGGCATGGATCAAGATAAACGACCTTGCGGCAGGTGTTGAAGGTCTGCAATCACCGATTTTGAAATTCATGCCCGAGCCGGTAATTCAAGCCGTGCTGAGGCGCCTGGGAGCGCAGACAGGGGATTTGGTGTTCTTCGGCGCAGACAAGCTCAAGATCGTCAACGAATCCATCGGTGCGCTGCGTCTGCGGGTTGGTGCTGACATGGGAATGATCAAGGGTAACTGGGCGCCTCTTTGGGTTGTAGATTTCCCGATGTTCGAGGAAGATGGCGAAGGCGGCTTGACGGCACTGCATCACCCATTTACTGCCCCTTCCTGCAGCGTCGAGCAACTGCAGAGTGATCCGCAGAATGCGCTGTCACGCGCCTATGACATGGTATTGAACGGCACCGAGCTTGGTGGGGGTTCAATTCGTATCAATCAACCGGCGATGCAACAAAGTGTATTCAGGATTCTCGGCATCGACGAAGAAGAGGCAGAAGAGAAATTTGGTTTCCTGCTTTCGGCCCTTTCCTACGGGGCTCCTCCCCATGGCGGCCTAGCGTTTGGACTGGATCGTCTGATCATGCTGATGACCGGAGCCACATCGATCAGGGAAGTTATTGCGTTCCCGAAAACTCAGTCTGCGGCGTGTCCGCTCACAAACGCTCCTGGAGTAGTGTCTGCGAAGCAATTGCGTGAATTGAATATCAGGATACGGGAAGCAGCGCCCAAAGAGTGATGTATCGCAGTCCTTCTGAAGTACATGCCACGAATTTCTTGACTCGTTCAGAGGGCTGATTGGATCGGGGTTTTAGAGACTTAAGAAAGGTTCGGGGGTCGATGATGGCCGGACACAGTAAATGGTCCAATATAAAGCATAGAAAAGCGGGTCAGGACGCCAGGCGAGCCAAGGTGTTTACCAAGATGATTCGCGAGCTGACTGTAGCCGCTCAGATTGGTGGTGAGCACGTTGCAGACAACCCGCGCTTGCGTGCGGCGGTGGACAAGGCGCTGGGCGCCAACATGACCCGGGAGACGATTGAGCGTGCCATTGCCCGTGGCGCTGGTACAGAGGAGAACGACAATCTGGAAGAATTGATCTACGAAGGATATGGGCCTGGTGGCGTAGCGATTCTTATCGAGACATTGACCGACAACAAAAATCGTACGGTGGCGGATGTACGTCATGGGTTCTCAAAATTCGGAGGAAACCTCGGAACAAGCGGTTCGGTATCCTATCTTTTCGAGAAAAAAGGCACTCTCAGCTTTGTGTGTGGCAGCGACGAGGATAAAATTCTCGAGATTGCGCTTGAAGCGGGAGCTGACGATGTATTTGCTCAGGACGATGGAGGTCTGAACGTCGTCACTTCGCCAGAGAAATTTGGATCAGTGAAGGATGCCCTGGCCAAGGCTGGATTGGAGCCAGTCAGTTCAGAAGTCGCCATGCTGGCGGCAACAGAGGCTGAACTTGATTTCGAAACCGCAGAGAAGCTTCTGCGGCTGGTGGATCATCTGGAAGATATGGATGATGTGCAAAATGTTTACAGCAATGCGAGTATTTCAGAAGAGATCATGAACCGGCTGTAGTCAATTGCAGCTCCCAGTTTGCTATGCATTGCCGCCCGGAGAAAAGTAATATGGCCTTGATTCTGGGGGTAGACCCTGGCTCACGCCTGACCGGTTACGGCATCATCAACGCAGTGGGAAATCGGCTGGAGTATGTCACGTGTGGGTGTATCAGATTGCCCGATGTCGATCACCCGCAGCGTCTGAAGCAGATTTTCGATAGCCTGTGCAAAATCATTGAAGAGTATGCGCCTCAGGAATGCGCCATTGAGGAAGTCTTTCTTGGCAAAAGCGTGTCGTCAGCTCTTAAGCTGGGGCAGGCACGCGGTAGCGCTATGGTTGCCTGCCTGCATCATGACCTGCCTGTTGCGGAGTACTCTGCCCGAAAGGTAAAGCAAGCCCTGGTGGGGAAGGGTAGTGCCGAGAAGGGGCAGGTGCAACATATGGTGAAGGTCTTGCTGGGTGTCGCTGGCAATCTTCAGGAAGATGCCGCTGATGCGCTGGCTATCGCTATTTGCCATGCCAACACGAAAGCCAGTCTGCTAAAGATTGCAGGGGCGCGGTCATTCAGTAACGGCAGACTGCAACTCTGAGGGAGTGTTAAAGGTGATAGGCAGGATTCGCGGCATATTGATCGAGAAGCTGGCGCCGGACATCGTCGTCGAAGTACAGGGGGTAGGGTATGAAATTCAGTCCCCCATGAGCACTATCTACCAGTTGCCAGCGCTGGGAAAAGAAGTGTTGTTGTTCACCCATTTGGTCGTGCGGGAAGATGCGCATCTGCTTTACGGATTTTTGTCGCTTGATGAGCGACATATGTTCCGCAGTCTGATCAAAATCAGTGGGGTAGGGCCGAAGATGGCTCTTGCAATACTTTCTGGTATGGCTGTTGATGAGTTCGTAAAGACTGTCAGGAACAACGACATTGCCGCTCTGGTGCGAATGCCTGGTATCGGCAAGAAAACAGCTGAGCGTCTCGTAGTGGAAATGAAGGATAGACTGACAGATTGGGGGCAGGCAGCGGCTGTATCCGCTGCATCCACTGCGACCGCTACTGCGATTCCTTCTGACCGGCAAATGAGTCAGGAGGCAGAAACAGCGCTGGTCTCCCTAGGATACAAGCCTCAAGAGGCTGCCCGGGTTATCACTCAGGTGCTCAAGCTCAATAGTGATCTCCAGCGTAGCGAAGATCTTATCAGGCTGGCACTTAGAAGCATGGCGCAATCATGATCGAAGAAGAGCGTTTGATTTCCCCCGCAGCAGGTTCTAATGACCAGTCTCTGGACAGGGCGATTCGGCCATTGTCACTGCAGAATTACATCGGGCAATCCGAGGTCAAGAAGCAGATGGAGATCTTCATCGGCGCAGCCCGTAACCGGGGCGAAGCCATGGATCACACGCTGATCTTCGGTCCTCCAGGGCTTGGCAAGACCACGCTTGCCAATATTATTGCCAATGAGCTGAATGTTGCTATCAAGTCGACTTCAGGGCCTGTACTCGAAAAGGCCGGCGACCTCGCCGCCATGCTCACCAATCTGGAGGCTGGCGATGTCCTGTTTATCGATGAAATTCATCGCCTGAGTCCCGCAATAGAGGAAATCCTCTACCTGGCAATGGAGGACTATCAGCTCGATATCATGATCGGGGAGGGGCCGTCCGCGCGCTCAATCAAACTCGACCTTCCGCCCTTCACTCTTGTAGGCGCAACGACGCGAGCTGGGCTGTTGACATCCCCGCTGCGCGATCGTTTTGGCATAATTCAGCGCTTGGAGTTTTACTCCACCGTGGATCTGTGCAGCATTGTGACTCGGTCGGCAGCCATTCTAGGCTGCGAGATAGACAGTGAGGGCGCATGGGAAATTGCCCGACGAGCCCGTGGTACACCGAGAATAGCCAACCGTCTACTCAGGCGGGTGAGGGATTATGCGCAGTTCAAGTGTCAGGGCATCATTGATAAGGCGGCCTCGGGGCAGGCGCTGGATATGCTTAGCATTGACAGCAATGGATTTGATCACATGGACAGGCGCCTGCTGATGACCATGATTGATAAATTTGGTGGCGGACCTGTCGGTGTCGACAGTCTTGCAGCAGCAATCTCCGAGGAGCGTGACACCATCGAGGATGTGCTGGAGCCCTTCCTAATTCAGCAGGGATTTATAATGCGAACCCCCCGGGGTCGTGTGGTGACCCCGCACGCCTATCTTCATTTCGGATTACGCCCCCCCGAATCAGCAAAAGATCCGATTGAAAATTGATCAGCCCGAAGTTCTGCCCGTAATCAGGGATCGGACCGGCATGACCTGTTTTGTGCCACGCTTTGTCATTTACGAACCAGTATTGGTGCAATCATCAGCAAGATTGCGATTGTTTAATCAATGCCGGTGACCCTGGACGCAGAATTTGGCAAAAACTCTTTGTAAAACACCGGATTGTGTATGAGAAGCAGGAAAAGTGCCTTATAATGCCGGCAGTTTTTCTGTGCTAAGAGGAAGTCGAAGTGGGTGAATCGTTGAACGTGTGGCGCCTGATACTTGAGGCGACTCTGCCCGTCCAGTTGGTGATGCTCATACTTTTTGCGGCTTCCGTGACATCTTGGGTCATGATTATTCAGCGCTGGCTGGTATTGTCGTCTGCCGAGAGTGGCATGTCCATTTTCGAGAAGCGCTTCTGGTCAGGGATGGATCTCAGTCAGCTGTTCCGCGAAGGCAGCAGTCAGCAAAAAGAAAATAAGCCAACCGGTGGCATGGAAAATATTTTTAGAGCAGGGTTCAAGGAATTCATGCGTCTGCGGCAGCAGGGTGGCATCGAGTCTGATGCTGTTATGAGCGGGGCACAGCGTGCTATGCGTGTGGCTTACTCCCGCGAAGAAGAAAAACTGGAAAAGAATTTGACATTTCTGGCGACTGTCGGCTCTGTGTCGCCGTACATTGGTCTGTTTGGAACGGTTATAGGCATCATGAATTCGTTTATCAGTCTGGCAGGTCAGAGTCAGGCCAGTCTGCAGGTGGTAGCGCCAGGGATTGCTGAGGCGCTGATCGCGACGGCAATGGGTCTGTTTGCTGCAATCCCTGCAGTGGTGGCTTACAACAGGTATTCGTCTAGAGTCGAGTCGATTACGAATAACTACCTGACCTTTACAGAAGAATTTGCCAGTATTTTACATAGGCAGGTGTATAGCAATCCGGGCAAGGCGTAAAGCAGCGCAAGCGCATAGAATCGGTAAAGAGTTATGGAGACAGTCAGAAAGCGCCGCAGACCTATGGCAGAGATCAATGTAGTGCCCTACATTGACGTGATGCTGGTTCTGCTCATTGTCTTCATGGTCACAGCCCCGTTGCTGACGCAGGGGTTGAAAGTTGATCTTCCCGAGGCCTCCTCGGAGCCGATTGAGATTGATGAGAATACAGAAACTTTGGTGGTTTCAATAAGTGCTGATGGTATGTTCTACCTCAGTCTTGGGGCTACTGAAGCTGAGGAGACTCCAGAGGCAGTGGCGCTGGAGCTTGTTGGGGAGCAGGTTGGCAAAATAGTGGCGGCTAATCCGCAGATTCAGGTGTTTGTCGAGGGGGATGGGCAGAGTAGCTACAGTTCTTTCATTGAGTTGATGTCAGTGCTGCAGTCTGCTGGGGTGGCCAGTCCTAATTTGATCACCAAACCTTTGGAATAGTTAATATTTGTTGTGACTGCTTTTAATGGTTATCCATTCTCGATTTTTCTCGCTGTGGTGCTGCACTGCTCGGTGCTCGCGTCTTTGTTCTTTTTTCAAAGAGCAAGTACGGAGGTGCTTGATATAGTCAGTCCTCCATCCATCAAGGCGACGCTGGTTGGTGAGAATCCACAGGTAAAGAATGCACAGGTGCAACAGCAGAGACAGGTCCGCAGGGTCGAAGAACAGCGTTCTGAGCAGCGCCAGCAGGAAGAGCAGCGAGAAGTAGCTGCCAGAGAAGAGCAGCAGCGCCAGGAGGCGGAGCGCCGCACCGAGCAAGAGCGTAATGCGTTACAGCAAACGCGGGAATTGGAGCGCAATCAGCAAGCGGAGCAGCAGCGCAAGGCAGAGGAGCAGAAGCAGCGGGAAGAGCGCCAGAAGCAGGA
This sequence comes from uncultured Gammaproteobacteria bacterium, assembly GCA_903862645.1. Taxonomy (GTDB): domain Bacteria; phylum Pseudomonadota; class Gammaproteobacteria; order Pseudomonadales; family Pseudohongiellaceae; genus UBA5078. Next base: position 15,135 of record CAIOZF010000045.1, on the reverse strand, counting down.
TCAGGCCAAAGAAGAGGAAGTGCGCGATCAGCAGGAGTTGGCTGCTGAGCAGGAGCGTCAGCGTCAGGAACAAGCCCTGCAGGCGCAGCAGGATGTTGAGGCGAGCGAAATTGCAGCCCAGGAGTCTGAGGCAGTGATGTCATATACGTCTCTAATCCACGATCTGGTGCAAGAGCAATGGTCGCGCCCGCCCAGTGCCAGAAATGGCATGGTGACAGTATTACGAATTACGCTGGCTCCAACAGGGGACATTCTGGATGTTGTGATCGATCAGTCCAGTGGTGATTTTGCGTTTGACCGAGCTGCGGATACCGCAGTCCGTAAGGTCAACAGGTTTAGCGAATTGCAGGGTATGCCTTACTCGCTTTTTGAGCGTAATTTCAGAACATTTCGGCTAACGTTCAGACCCGAGGACTTATTGAATTGAAGAAAAGTATTTTCCAGATACTGCTGCTGGGTCTGTTTTGTGCCAGAGCAGTGTCTGCAGCGGACCTGAACATCGAGATTACCCAGGGGATAGACAATCCTATCCCTATCGCTATTGTGCCGTTTACCTGGGAAGGCGCAAATGCCCTTGGTGAAGACGTGGCAGAAATCGTTTCTGCCGACCTTCAACAAGTGGGAGAATTCCGGGCTTTGGGGCGCGCCAATATGCTGAGCATGCCTGATGAAGCATCGGAAGTGTATTTTCGTGACTGGCGTATCCTGGCCCAGGATTATTTGTTGATTGGCAAAATCAACCACTCGCCAGGCAGTCAGCTGGTACAGGTTCAATATGAATTTTTCGATGTTACGCGTGAACAGAAGTTAATTGGTGAGGTGTTGACCGGCTCGGTTGAACAGCTCAGGGATATTGCTCACGAGATCAGCAATGTTGTCTATGAGCAGGTCACGGGGAATCGCGGAGCCTTCTCAACTGAGATTCTCTATGTGTCTGCGCAGTTCGTATCTCAGGATCTGACTTACTACAAAATAGAGAAGGCTGACTATGATGGTCACCGGTCCCAGGTTCTGGTGGAGTCTCAGGAACCGTTGATGTCTCCTGCATGGTCACCAGATGGCCGACAAATTGCTTATCTTTCATTTGAGACTGATCTGCCGCGCATCTATATTCAAGAAATTGCCACCGGGGAACGACGTCAGATTACCAATTTCCCCGGCATCAACAGTTCACCGGTATGGTCTCCTGATGGTACCAAACTGGCCATGGTGCTCTCGAAGGACGGTAGCCCCGACATATATGTGATGGATTTGATGAGCAGCGAGCTGACACGGTTGACTGACCATCCAAGAGTTGATACGGAGCCGAGTTGGACAGCAGACAGTCGCTCCGTCGTATTTACATCAGATCGAACCGGGCAGCCGCAGATTTATCAGGTTCCCGTTTCCGGTGGTTCCGGAGGGTTTGCCGAGCGGCTCACCTTCGATTGTTTTTATTGTGCTAAAGCCAGATTCCTGCCGGACGGCAAGAATCTGGTTCATGTCAGACGTGGTACCCGTGAGGATAATAGCTACAGCATAGCTATCTTCAATATGGATTCTCAGCGGGTCATTACACTTACTGACACATCACTAGACGAATCTCCCAGCGTGGCTCCAAACGGAAGTATGATCATGTTCGCTACCAAGGTGAACGGCAGAGGAATCCTCGATGCCGTCTCCATTGACGGCCGCGTGAAGTTCCGTTTACCATCCGCGCAGGGCGATGTTCGGGAACCATCTTGGTCCCCGTTCTTAAATTGAAGGTTGTTATACATACATTTGATAGCATCAGCCTATTGGAGGACTTACAGAGTGGGTACGCACAGCATGAAAGTATTGAAATCAATGATCCTAGCTTTGTCGATTCTGGGCCTGGCGGCCTGTAGTTCGACTGGCGACGAGGAAGCAGTAGCTCAGACCGCCGATACTTCTGGTATCGATGCGACTACAGCAGCAGCGCAACGAGCGGAAGCTGAGCGTATTGCACGCGAAGCAGAAGCCCGTCGTCTGATGGAACAAGCCGCACTGAACACCACCGTGTTCTACTTCGACTTCGACGTGTCAGAGTTCATGGCATCCGATCGCGATGTTCTGGCCATTCACGGCCGTAACCTTGCTGCTAACTCAAGCCGCAGAATTCGTCTGGAAGGTCATGCAGACGAGCGCGGTACCAGAGAGTACAACCTTGCCTTGGGCGAGCGTCGTTCTCACAGCATCCGTGACTACCTGGTAGTCAACGGTGCGTCACTGTCACAGATCGAAACTGTGAGCTACGGTGAAGAAAGGCCAGCCGACCAAGGTCAGACAGAAGCTGGATACCGTCTGAATCGTCGAGTGGAAATCAAGTAATACCCGATAAGGCAGATCTAACAGTATGAAACACTACCTCGCAGCGCTTTTTGTAGCAGTGCAGACCGCTACGCTCAGTACTTCTGTAATGAGCGCTGCTGGGGTTGTGGAAGCACAGCCTTACCTGCCCGGCCAGATCCCTCAAGGGGGTCAGTTGGGCAGTGCTTCATCGAACGATGCCTTAGTCATGCTGCTTGATCAGTTCAGGGAGATGCGTGCTGAACTGGAGACCCTCCGAGGTCTGGTAGAAGAACAAGGTTACGATTTAAGAAACCTGCAGCGCGAGTCGCTGGACAGGTATACTGATTTGGATGCCAGACTGGGTGCCCTGTCTTCCGCAACCACCAGTCAGGTCAGCGTCTCCGCTCTTCCTGGTGTGACCCCACAGACATCCAGCATACCTCAACAAGTGAGTGCGCAGCGGCCAGCGGCAGCGGCACAGACTGTTTCGAGCGCAACCCCAGCGGCAATTCCACAGACGAATGCTTCCGCAGTTGTAAGCAGGCCGACGACAACAACATCTGCTTCGGCAATTAATGCGGCCGCTGTCCCGACTGCAGTGAATCCTGCACCTGCTGCGACAACTTTGGCGGTGAATGATGCTCCGACGATACCCTCCTTGCAGCCGACACTACTTTCGGAGCAGCAGCAGTACCAGGCGGCCTTGGATTCGCTACTACAGGAAGAGCAATATCAGCGTTCTGTGGCTGAATTTGATCAGTATCTGAGTTTGTACCCGGCTGGCCGGTTTATTACCAACGCCTATTATTGGAAAGGTCAGGCTTATATGAATCTCGCGATGCTCAACGAGGCGCGTGATGCATTTGAGGTGATCGTCAATCAGTACCCGGATGGACGCAAAGTAGACGACGCTATGTACTCTCTGGGCACTGTCTATGACAAGCTGGGCAATGCTGATCGAGCCAAACAACTGCTGCGTCAGGTGCAGTCTCGCTATCCCAACACCTCAGCTGCTAATTTGGCAGACATTTATCTGCGTTCGATGAACTGATTGTTGATGTCACTTCTACCGGTGGGTTTTCACCTGCCGAACTCTTTTTACATTGTCCGAAACTAACCGGACAAATCATATTGAATCCGTGGTTTTCATGAACGATTCCATTACTCTTCGAATCAATGAGATTTTCTATTCCCTACAGGGAGAGGCGAGAACAGTCGGAATTCCCACGGTATTTGTTCGTCTGACAGGCTGCCCTCTGCGTTGTCAGTATTGTGATACTGCGTACGCTTTCCACAAAGGGGATGTGCTCGCGCAGAAGGACATTTTGGCGACTGTTGCCAGTTATGGCGCTAGGTACGTCACAGTGACCGGAGGGGAGCCCTTGGCGCAGCCTGCCTGTCTGATTTTTCTAGAGCGGTTGTGTGAGCAAGGATACGAAGTTTCTCTTGAAACCAGCGGCGCTTTGTCGATTGAGAATGTCGATTCCAGAGTGGTAACAGTACTGGATCTGAAGACCCCAGGCTCTGACGAATGTCACAGAAACCTGGAATCCAATATTGGTTATTTAAAATCACATGATCAGGTAAAATTTGTCATCTGTGACAGACGTGACTATGAGTGGTCCAAGGCGAAGTGTGATCAGTATGATCTTCGCAACAGGGTCAGTGAAATTCTTTTTTCGCCGAGTTTTGGAAAACTGACGTACAAAGATTTGGCCGAATGGATTCTCGCAGATCGCCTGCAGGTTCGAATGCAGTTGCAGTTGCATAAAATTGTCTGGGGTGATCAATCTGGTCACTGAATCTATCCGCAAACGAACTAGTAGAGGTGCCTGTGAGCACTGTAACGAATGAGATTGGGGCGAGATCTGGAACGGCGGCTCAATTGGTTTCCAAAAATGCCGTGGTGCTGGTTTCAGGCGGACTTGATTCTACCACTTGTCTGGCAATTGCACGGGCACAGGGATACACTATTTATGCGCTGAGCTTCGATTACGGGCAACGTTCATCAAGCGAATTACAGGCTGCTCGTAATATCACTGCCGCGATAGGGGTCGCTAAACATCTGGTGATCCCATTGGGTATAGGGGCGCTTGGAGGTTCCGCCCTTACTGACCACGGTCTCAGTGTACCAGAGGAAGAGAGTGAGGGAATTCCAATTACTTATGTTCCTGCGCGCAATACCATATTTCTTTCCTATGCATTGGCTCTTGCTGAAGTAATCGAAGCGCGTGCAATTTTTATTGGTGTGAATGCGCGCGATTATTCTGGCTATCCGGATTGCCGCCCGGAATTTATTCAAGCTTTCGAGAATATGGCGACTCTGGCCACGCGTGCGGCACTACAGGGATCGCCGATTTCAATCGAAACTCCGCTGATATCTCTCAGTAAAGCGGAAATTATCAAAACCGGTGTAGGTCTGGGTGTCGACTATGCCAGAACTGTCTCCTGTTATCAGGCTGACGCTGATGGGCGCGCGTGCGGTCGATGTGACAGTTGTCGATTCAGGAAAAAGGGATTTGCGGAGGCAGGACTCGACGATCCCACGCGATATTTCTGAATTCCAACCAAGGGGACTTTTTCGCCACAAAGTGCTTGTCTTTTTTCCTGATGATAGTAGTATGTCGCCCTCGTTTCATGGGTCGTTAGCTCAGTCGGTAGAGCAGTTGGCTTTTAACCAATTGGTCGTGCGTTCAAGTCGCACACGGCCCACCATATTCAAGGCTTACAGAGGCGCACTACTTTACCTTTGTATCTATTTTTCCTGATTGTATCTCTGTCCTCTTTTGAGGATCGGGCTTTCAGGATCAGCCCGGACAGCCCAATGCTCTCCGGACTCAGTGATTCGCTCAGTTCCGCCTTGCGCCGGTAGACCTTGTGCGTGGTCTGCTGGCTGCTATGATCCTTCCGCTTACTTGCAACTCTCTCATCCTTCTCGTCGCTTGCGTTCTTCGCTCTCAGGTCGTGCTCTATAAAGCGCTCCTTTACATCCGTCTTGGTCAGAACCCTTTTCATAAACCGCTGCCAAACCGAGTTAAAGCCCTCCGTTTTAGCTTGAAAGTACGGAGGAGGTGCGAGCCGTCCTCAGCGGGATGAAGTCCGCAGGCTTTCTACATGCGATTGACGCCGATTTCGACGTAGCGAGGGACTATATCTCCCGCGTTGAGTTAGAGGTGCGGAAGGTGGGGGTGCCTTGATGCTGAAATCCGGGGGTGGCCGGGATCCACGCGGTCATGATGGCGCTGCTTGTAACGAACCTCGCGGAGCATCAACGCAGTACGCTGCTGGAGAGGCAAGTTATTCAGCCTGCTGACAATTTTAAGCTGAAGGTCATTGCCGAAGGGGTCCAGACATCCGCACAGCTGGGGCTTTTGGAACAGGCACCTTTTGATGAGGCGCACGGTTATTTTTTCACTCGTCCAATACCGGCTGCTGAGCTTGCTGTGCTGCTCGCAAAATCGGGCAGCGAGCAGTCCTAAGGCAACATGCCAGGCCCGAGAGTCGGCGGACCGGGCTCGGTATCTTTTGCACAATTTTTCCCCTAGACTACGCGCCTTCCACGTATTCATTGACTTGCAGGGGATTTCGTAAGAGTCCCGTGCAGGACTGTTCATGCAACTGAAGCAGCGGCTATGACAACTACAATTTGTTCTACGACCATTCCCGAGTCATCCAGTTTGGCGGCGGATACTGCGTTGGTCAGGCAACATCTGGCGAAGGTCGCGCCTCCACGGGTTATTGATGCCGGACAAGTCGCCGACTACAAAGATCGCATCAAACGGTTGCTGAAAGACAAGGACGCGGTACTTGTCGCGCACTACTACACGGATGCCTTGCTGCAGGAGCTGGCTGAGGAAACTGGTGGTGTTGTGTCCGATTCCCTGGAGATGGCTCGCTTCGGCAGAGACGCCACGGCATCGACACTGGTGGTTGCTGGTGTGCGGTTCATGGGTGAGACAGCTTGCATACTCAGCCCTGATAAAAAGGTGCTCATGCCGACACTGGAGGCCACCTGCTCCCTCGATCTTGCGTGCCCGGCTGATGCCTTCCGTGCTTTCTGCGATGAGCATCCCGATCGTACCGTTGTTGTCTATGCCAATACCTCTGCCGCCGTGAAAGCTCGAGCTGACTGGGTGGTGACCTCAAGCATCGCGGTTGATGTTGTCGATCATTTGCATGCACTGGGTGAAAAAATTATCTGGGCGCCGGACAAGCATCTGGGCGCTTACATTCAGAAATGCACTGGTGCCGACATGTTGTTGTGGGATGGTGCCTGCATTGTGCATGAGGAATTTAAGGCAAAAGGCTTGTTGGACATGCGGGCGCTATATCCTGATGCAGCCATCTTGGCTCATCCAGAGTCTCCGGAGGCAGTGTTGGCCATCGCGGATGTCATAGGGTCTACCACACAGATTATCAACGCTGCTGTCGGCATGAAGAATCAGACGTTTATCGTTGCCACAGACAAAGGAATTTTCTACAAACTGCAACAACTAGCGCCAGAGAAGACCTTTATCATCGCGCCGACTGCCGGCAATGACGCCACTTGCCGCAGTTGTGCACATTGTCCCTGGATGGCGATGAATTCGCTGGAGCGCCTCTACAACACCCTCCTCACAGGAAACAACCGTAGTGTGGTCGATCGGGAGCTGGCGCAAAAAGCCATGATTCCATTGCAGCGAATGTTGGATTTTTCACACAGGAATAAACTTAAATTGGCGGGGAAGGCATGAGACCAAGAGACGCTGTTACATGTCTCTGGCATCTCTGTTGAGTGCTTCGATGTCTTGAGAACGTTGTCGAAGTTTTGCAATCAAAGGTGCGTTATTGGGTTTTTCTGACTCGATGCGCAGAGCATACGTCAGTTGCTCCGATGCGCTGCGGAAGTCTCCCACCAGAATGAAGTATTCGGCGCGTGCCTGGTGCACCTTGCTGACGTCACCTACCAGTCCCTGAGTCTCTGCAATCAGATACCATAGATCGTGATCTTCCGAGCGCAGTAAAGCGTGCTCCTCCAAAACCTGCACCGCCTCGGCATGTTCTCGACCCGCAATCAGCGCATCGGCATAAGCCATCGTTATTGGGTGATTATCTGGGTTGATAGTCAAGTGGCGAGCGAGAAAGCTCTTGGCGAGCCCTGGTTCGTTGCCGCGTGTGAAAATTTCCGCCTTGGTGACCACGTAGGCAATGCGATTGGGCTCGCTTTCCAGCAGGGGCAGCAGCGCTTCGTGTGCCTTGTTGAATTCGTTGTTTTCCATGTAGGCCAATGCCAGACCATAACGCGCAGCGGCGCTCTCGGTGCTGCTCTTGCTGGCCTCCAGCGCCGTCAGAAATAGTGTGACAGAATTCTCCGGGTTGGCCTCATAGTGAACCTGAATCCGCGCCCGCATCAGTTGGTATTCCAGTTTTGGATCCGCAGGTCGGGCAGGGTAGCGGGTTGCTCTTCCTCGGGTATCGGCGACCCGGGATTCGGTAACCGGATGTGAAAGCAGAAACTCCGGAGGGCGTGAACCAAAACGATTCAATCCCATCAGGCGCTCAAACATGGCAGGCATTTCATTGGGATCGTAGCCGGCGTCATAGAGAGTCCTGATACCCAAGCGGTCGGCCTCGGCCTCGTTATTTCGCGAAAAGCGCAGCTGATTTTCTATTGAACGTCCTTGGGCTGCCATGATGGCAGCCTGTCCGGTATCAGGACTCGAGGTCCCCATGATCACGATACTGGCGAGCAAGGTAGCTAGTTCGGGTATCCGGCGACGCTGCGCATCTTCAACACTCCGTGCGAAATGGCGCTGGCTGACATGTGCCAGTTCGTGCGCCATGACAGAGGCGAATTCACCCTCAGTATGGGCGTTGAGAAACAGGCCGCCGTTAACGCCTATTATCCCGCCAGGGGCGGCAAAGGCGTTGAGCTCCGGGCTGTCAACGATAATGAAAGACAACCGGTAATCTTCCAGTTCACTATGCAATGCCAGATTGTGTGTCACAGTCACGAGGTAATCGTTGAGCAGCGGATCAGAGATGGTTTCGCTGCTGCGCCGCACCGTCCGCAGAAACTCCTTGCCAAGAGCGTATTCATCGTCGAGAGATATCAGTCCGGAAATTCTGTCGCCCAGCGTTGGCAGCTGGACTTGAGCCAGTGCCACTTGGCTGCCCATTTCAGGAAGTGGCAGCAGAAGGAGCACTGCAAGGCCGATCAAACGGGAGTACTTACGCATAAAATTCCGTGCTGCTGCAGGGGGAAACTGCTTCGTCAACTGTAACCCTAAGACCGACATTCGCACAAATAATTCCTCGGCGTCTTGCTGGTGTACTTCTCTGAAATTGGTGCAGATATCGGAAACTCAAGAGTTATTCTTCGCTTCCCTAGGCAATGACTCGCATTGCTTGTTAAAATGCCCACATGAAAATCGATGCAGACTTGGAACTTGATGCAAGCGGATTGATGTGTCCGTTGCCTTTGCTTAAAGCGAAGCTCGCACTGAACTCACTACAGCCCCAACAGATATTGATGGTGCTGGCCACCGATCCCGGTTCTGAGCGGGACTTTCAAGTGTTCGTCCAACAAAGCAGACACCAGATTCTGGCTTTCACGAAAGAAAATGCCACCTACAGCTACTGGATCAAAAAGGGCTGAAGACTCGTCATGCGTAAACTCCTGCGAAGCTTCTTCGATCGGTACTTTCACGACGAAGAAGCCGTAATATTTACCCTTCTATTGTTGGCCGGCCTGTTCGTGCTGGTGACTATGGGGTCCATACTCGCCCCACTGTTTGCAGCGGCGGTGACTGCTTATCTGTTGCAAGGGCTGGTCAATTCGCTGTTGCGGTACGACATCCCCTACCTGGTTGCCGTCAGCGTGGTCTTTGCATTGTTCCTCAGTGCTTTCATGGCTGTTCTTTTGCTGTTGCTGCCGCAGGCGTGGAATCAATTTGGGCGACTCATCAACGAGCTGCCGCGCCTGATCTCTGAGGGTCAGGAACTCCTGCGACATATGCCGGATGCCTATCCTGGCGTGATTTCACAGCAACAGGTTGATGACATTATCACTACACTGCGTGGTGAGCTGACCATGCTGGGGCAGATTGTCGTTTCTTACTCAATAGCGAACATTCCGAGGATCTTTGATTGGCTGGTGTTTCTAGTGCTGGTACCGGTTCTGGTGTTCTTTATGCTCAAGGACAAGAAGATTCTTGTCCACTGGGTGGGTAATCTGCTCCCCCATAACCGCCCCCTGATGGAGCAGGTGTGGCAGGAGATGGATTTGCAGATGGCTAACTATATTCGCGGCAAAGTTTTACAAATAACTGTTGTTGGCATAGTCAGCTACGTCACATTTATGATTCTTGGCATGAACTACGCATTGTTGCTTTCTGTCTTAATAGGACTGTCGGTGATCGTCCCTGTAATAGGTGTCGCAGTAGTGGCGATCCCCGTCGTGTTGGTGGCTTACGTGCAGTGGGGGATTGGCGGCGAGTTCTATACGGTTCTGATTGCGTTCGGAGTCATTCATCTGCTGGACGCCAATGTTATGGTGCCTGTCATTTTCTCCGAAACGGTGAACCTCCATCCTGTCGCCATCATTTGTGCCGTTCTTGTATTTGGGGGCATCTGGGGGCTTGCCGGAGTGTTTTTCGCCATCCCTCTCGCAACCTTAATCAAGGCAATTATCAACGCCTGGCCGGATACAACGCGGAAACCCCTGCATGACCTGCACCACAGGTGAGCCTTCGGGGATTGTGGAGCGGGAGCGGGCGGATTTTGTGGTTGCAGGCGGGTCTGTGGTAAAGTCGCCGCGCAGCTTTTTTAACTCTAAGAACTGAGGTTTTGCAATGATTGAGGGCAGTATCGTTGCCATAGTCACGCCGATGCTTGCGAGCGGTGAAATCGACTATCCGGCCTTCGACAGGTTGATCGAATGGCACATTGCCAGTCATACAGACGCCATCGTGGTCGTTGGCACTACCGGTGAATCTCCGACGCTGTCAGAACAGGAGCATTGTGCACTGGTGCGCCATTGCGTCGAGAAAGTAGCCAAACGTGTCCCTGTCATTGCAGGTACTGGTTCAAATTCGACAAGAGAGGCGATTTTCTTTACCCGCGCGGCACGCGAATATGGTGCCGACGCCTGCCTGCTGGTCGTGCCATATTACAATAAACCAAGCCAAGAAGGGCTCTATCAGCACTTTAAGATTGTTGCTGGATCTGTTGATATTCCTCAGATTCTTTACAATGTTCCGTCGCGCACAGGGGCTGATCTTTTGCCGGAGACTGTGTCCCGTCTGGCCGATATTCCGAACATCGTCGGGATCAAGGAGGCCAGCGGAAATATGGATCGCTGCCGGGAACTGCTGAGTACCTGTGCCGACCGGATAAGCATCTATGGTGGCGACGACGCTACAGCGATGGAATTGATGCTGGCGGGTGGCAGGGGCAACATTTCCGTCACCGCGAACCTTTTGCCACAGCAGATGCATGATTTATGCAAGTTGGCCTTGCAGAGCGATGCGGTGGGAGCGGCAGCCATCAATGCACCGCTGGCGTTACTGCATAACAAATTGTTCGTTGAAGGCAATCCCGTGCCCGTGAAGTGGGCCATGGCCAGATTGGGGCTGATCCAGTCCGGCCTGCGTTTGCCGCTGGTTCAGCTTAGTCCCGGATTCCATGGCACACTGCTTGATGCAATGCGCAAGGCCGGTCTTGCCGTTTGAAGCGCAGATTGAAGGATCGCAACAGGCGATCAAACAGGGAGATGGCAGCGCCATGTCTCGTCCACTAAACATACGAATAGCCATGTTAGAGAGGCAAGATGCAGGTCATTAGAACGATTTATCTGGGAGTGGTGCTGCTGCCTGCATTGGCAGGGTGCTCCTACCTGACGGGTGACAACGGTATGTTCCGTGATCGTCAGGGCGATTATCTGGTGTCGCCGACCATTGCACCGATGGTGGTGTCTGCGGAGCTGGACAGCTTTACTCTTGACGAGCTCTACGTCGTACCCCCCGCTTTACCGGAAGACAAACCGACATTCCTGCAGGCGCCGGCTCCCCGTCCCTTGGACACCAATATTCGCGAAGGGGTCGTGGTACAGCGCTTTGGCGACAGACGCTGGATTGTGATTGGTGCCGAGCCTGCTCAGGTGTGGCCACGTCTGCGCGACTACTGGGCGACGGCAGGGATTGAGCTGGCCGCCGAGGATCCGGTTGGTCTGACCATGGAAACCGCATGGCAGGGCGAAGCAGGCAGTCGCAGTAAGTATCAGGTTCGTATCGAACCGGCGCTGCATGCAGGTAACTCCGAGGTCTATGTAGTGCAGGTTGGCGAGTCTTACGTCGCCGATCCCGCCGCCCCCATCAGCTGGCCGACGAATTCCGCCAGTCTTGAACTGGAGCACGCCATGCTTGACAGCGTCTCGGTGTATCTGGCGGACCGCACAGACCTCTATCGTGCCTCGTCAGTCTCCCTGCTGGCCGGCAGTATCGAGGCGGAGAGCAAGGCGAGCATTGTCCGCACCAATGACGGTGAGACCCTCCTGATGCGCATCGACTTCGATCGTGCCTGGTCCCAGGTAGGGCAGGCACTGAATAATGCCGAAATCGAAATTACCAGCAGTGATCGGGACCAGGCCTATTATTCCGTGACCTACACGGGAATAAGCGAGGAAGATGAGCCTGGATTCTTCGGTCGCTTGTTTGGGGGTGGTGACAACGACGACGGTGTGACACCGGAATTCACCATTCGCCTGATCACTACCGAAGGTGTGGTCACCGTCATCGGCGAGCAGACCGCTGGTGAGGTGGGAGCTGGTGAGTTGCGTGATCAGCTCATCCGTACCCTCAATAACAACCTCATCTAAACCACGCTGGCGCGCCGTAAGGGCGATGCCGCGTGTCTGACGCTGGAGCCCGTCTGTCATGCCACTGACACCAGAGCTGATTATGCCTGCAGTGCTGGTCGTGTTGCTGGCAGCTCTCAGCGTCACTCTTTACGTCCGCAGGCCTCTTGACCTGTCCGGGAAGGTAGCCGTACAGGAAGAACGGCTGCAGTCGCGCCAAGTGGAAATTGACGCTCAAGCACAACGTATTATCGTGCTGCGGGAGGAAGTTCAGACGCTCTCCGAATCTACCACCCGGTACCGTGAACAGATCGCCCACCTGCAAACTACTCTCGAACAGGAGCGCAAGCAGTCCGCGGAGAAGCTTGAGCTGCTGCAGCAGGCCCGCGAGCAGATGTCCCTGGAATTCAAGTCCATCGCCAATGAAATTCTGGAAGACAAGAGTCGCAGGTTCACCGCCAGCAACCGCGAGAGCATCAGCGAGATTCTCAAGCCTCTGAACGAGAAGATTCAGCATTTTGAGAAGAAGGTGGAAGACACCTACGACCGCGAGTCCAAGGAGCGTTTCTCTCTGGAAAAAGAGATCCGTAGCCTGAAGGAACTCAACACCCGTATCAGCGAGGACGCGGTCAACCTGACCAATGCCCTCAAGGGCGAAAACAAAACCCAGGGTACCTGGGGCGAAGTGATACTCGAATCAATTCTCGAGAAATCCGGGCTGGTGAAGGGCCGAGAATACGAGACGCAAGTGAGCTTGCGCGCCGAAGACGGTTCGCGTTCGCAGCCGGATGTCATCGTGCACATGCCTGAAAAAAAGCACGTCATCATTGATGCCAAGGTGTCTCTGAAGGCTTACGAGAGTTTCTGTTCTGAAAGCGATCAAGAGCGGCGCGCCGAGTTCTTGCTCCAGCATGTGCAGTCCGTGCGCTCCCACGTAAAGGCGCTGAGCAGCAAGGACTATCAGAATCTGATGACACTCAACTCGCTGGATTTCGTGCTGTTGTTCATGCCCGTGGAGGCCGCATTTTCTGTCGCGGTGCAGCAGGATGGCGGGCTGTTCACGGACGCTTTTGAGAAAAACATCATCCTTGTCGGACCCTCGACCCTGCTTGCTACCCTGCGCACCATCCAGAACATCTGGCGCTATGAGCAGCAGAGCCAGAATGCCATCGAGATCGCAAGCGCTGCCGGTGCGCTTTACGACAAATTCGTGGCCTTCGTATCTGACCTTGAAGACGTTGGTGGTCGTATCGAGGCAACCCAGAAGAGCTACGAAAAGGTTCACAACAAACTGGTATCGGGCAAGGGCAACCTGATTACCCGTATCGAGAAGTTAAAGCAGTTGGGTGCGCGCACGAGCAAGAAACACACAGAGCAGGTGCTGGTTCAGGCCGGTGCTGAAGAGCTCGATCGGCTGGAAGATCAGAACAGTTGATCATGGCCATCCAGACCTTGTATTGTCCCGACCACCTGTTTTCAGACCCCCTGATCGTAGAACCGTAGCCATCATGCTGAGTGAAATTCTCGAATTCCTTCCCTGTCCCACACCTGATGCCTGGCTCGAAGAAGCCCTGCGCCAGCAGTCCGTGCTGCTCATCGATCATGCCAACTGCGAGAAGAAAGCGGCTGCCACGGCGATGAATCTGCTGTATCGCTATTCGGACCGCACCGAGTTGTTGCAGAAGATGGCGCAACTGGCCAGAGAGGAGTTGCTGCATTTCGAGCAGGTCGTCAAGCTGCTGGAGCAGCGTCAGATCGAGTATGCCTACCTGAGCGCGTCACGCTACGCCGGGGGGCTTCGCAGCCACATTCGCCATGATCGGTGCCATGTACTCACCGACACTCTGATCATTGGTGCTTTCGTGGAAGCGCGTTCGTGCGAGCGTTTCGCCCGCCTGGCCCCCTTGCTGGATGCACCGCTGGCCAGATTCTACCGCGGCCTGCTGAAGTCTGAGTCGCGGCACTATCAGGATTATCTCTTCCTCGCCAGGCTCTATGCCGACGAAGACATCACGCCGCAGATCGAACGCTTGCGCGCGGTTGAGCATGGGCTGATCAGCTCGCCGGACAGCGAGTTCCGCTTTCACAGCGGCGTGCCGAATTTGGCCGCTGTCAGCCCCGCAGAGTCTGTGCAGCGGGCGTAATGTGCTGCGATCCCAGTCATAGCAATCTCAGTCACGGCACTCTCAGTTACGGCACTCTCAGTTACGGCACTCTGCAGGTCGACGCAGATTCTGACCGAGCTTGGCGCCCAGTGCCTCAAGTTGGCTGCACTGAATGTTGTTATTGCCAGACAGCGTGGCGGAGGTCATTGTCAGCATCGACAGCAGGGGGGCGATGTCGGTGACGCGATTGTTGAGGATGCTGATGGAGCTGAGATTACGCAGTGGCTGCAGTGGCGCCAGACTGCTTATCCGGTTGTCGCTTAAATCCAGGAACTGCAAATCCGTTAGCGTTGCTATGCCATCCAGAACTTCGATTTCCCAGCCCGGGCAGGCCAGGACCTTCAGTGTTTCCAGCGTCATATTCGGTTGCTGCAGCGCGAAATTGACACAGCCCTGCAAGCCAGGATCTGCAAATTGCTGAGTGCCGGCACTGGGGCGTGGGTCATAGAGTGTCTGATTGTTCAGTGTGACCGCGAAGCGTTGTGAGCAGCCGCTGCAGAGCAGGGCAATGACTGCCAGGACAAATGCTGACGTGGGGCGCATCGATAGCGCGGTAGTACGATTCACGTGAATGCTCATCCTGTGCTGGTGATGGAGGCCTGGGCTCGCGACATTGCGGGGCCGCCAGTCGTGTCAGACGGTCAGCATAACCGAAGGTGTGCAGTCGTGACAGTCTTCGTCGCCGAACCAGAAGAATAGCTGCTTCCAGGAGAGCCGGTGGAAATTGGTGACGACTACGGTTAGTATTTGCTGCCCGATGTTGGCACGTCCCGTTCGCCTTCAATCAAAATCGGTATATCACTTTATAGAAACCCCCCAATTAAGGATCTCAACATGAATTTT
>CAIOZF010000044.1 GCA_903862645.1 uncultured Gammaproteobacteria bacterium | reverse complement strand
TCCGGCGATCGAGGAGGGGCGGCGGCGCAAGCACCTGTTCCTCGATGGAGGCTGGCAGGACATGGTCGAGTACGGCGTGCTGCGCGACGATTTCTTGAGCATGCAGAGTTCCACGAAATGATAGGCGTGGTAGGCCATGATGCTGGTGCGATGGAAATCATTTCCAGCTATATCCGCCGCCAGAAGTTGGACTGCGGCTTTTGCTTGGAAGGTGCGGCCGTGGATGTGATCGCACGCAAGCTTGGACCTGTGCCTCTGCTGGCGCTGGAAGCCCTGGTGGACCAGAGCGAGTGGCTGTTGTGTGGAACGAGCTTTCTCTCCGATCTGGAGTGGCGCGCCATCGGTCTGGCTCGACAGTACGGCAAGCGCTGCGTAGTTGCGCTCGACCATTGGGTGAATTTCCGCCAGCGCTTCACGCGCCATGGCCAGTGGCACTGGCCCGACGAAGTCTGGGTGGGCGACGAGACCGCTGCGCGCATCGCACGCGATACCCTGCCTGAAGTTAAGCAGACGTTGGTGCCCAACGCTTACTTCATGGACATTCAGGATGAGATCAAGGCCCTTACTGTGTTGCCGCGAACGCTTGGAGATGGTCTCAACATCCTTTACGTTTGCGAGCCGCTTCGCGAAGACGGTATCGCCCTGCATGGCGACGAGCGCTACTGGGGTTATACTGAGGAAGAGGCACTGTCCTACTTTCTCTCGCATGTGGGCATCCTGGGTGGGCATCTCAACCGCATCGTCGTGCGGCCCCATCCCCAGGAGACGCTGGGCAAATACGATTGGGCGGCTACGCAGTTCGACCTGCCGCTTATCTGCAGCGAAAAAAAGACCCTGCTGGAACAGATCGCTGTCTGCGACATCGTGGCCGGCTGCGCCACCATGGCCATGGTGGTGGGCCTGCTGGCCGGTAAGCGCGTGATCAGCTGCATTCCGCCCGACGGCAAAACCGTACCACTTCCGCATCGAGAGATCGAGGACATGTCGCGCCTGATCCTCGCTAGCCAAACGCAACATTAAATTTTATCGGAGTAGCTGCAATGCTCAAGCACTGTAAGGCCTGTAACCTGCCGGAAACCTACGAGACCATCGAGTTCGACGAGGAAGGCGTTTGCAACATTTGCCGCCAGAAGGAATTCAAAGACACGGCAATCGACTGGAGCGCGCGCAAGGAGCAGCTCGTCAAGCTGGTCGAGCAGTATCGCGGCAAATATGCCTACGACTGCATCGTGCCCTTCTCGGGCGGCAAAGACAGCACCTTCACCCTGCTCTACCTGATAAAGGAGTTCAAGATCAAGCCGCTAGTGGTGCAGTTCAACCACGGCTTCATGCGTCAGGGCCTGCTCAAGAACAACGAGCGCACCTTCCGCAAGCTGGGCGTGGACTTGATCAGCTTCACGCCAAACTGGCAGGTGGTCAAACGCCTGATGCTAGAAGCGCTGATCCGCAAGGGCGACTTCTGCTGGCACTGCCACACCGGCATCTACTCCTACCCGATGCATCTGGCGATACAGCAGCAGGTACCGCTGATATTCTGGGGCGAGCCTTCCTCTGAATACACCGCCTACTACGACTACCGTGATGACGAAGTCGAAGAAGTGGACGAGGAAAAATTCAACCGTTCCACCAACCTGGGCATCACCGCCGAGGACATGGCCGGCATGATCTCAGGCGATTTCGACTTCGATCCGCGCGACCTCAAGCCCTTCTCCTACCCGCCGCTGCGCGATCTGAAGAAGCTCGGCTATCGATCAGTATGCCTGGGTTCCTACATCCCCTGGGACGTGAAGAAGCAGGTCGGCATCATCCAGGCCGAACTTGGCTGGCAAGGCGACCAAGTCGAAGGGATGCCCTGGAGCGAGTACCCCTACGAGAAGATCGAGTGCCATCTGCAGGGCGTGCGCGATTACATCAAGTACCTCAAGCGCGGCTATGGCCGCGTCACCCAGATGACCGCGCTGGACCTGCGCAACAAGCGCATCACCCAAGACAAGGCACGCGAACTGATCGACGAATACGAAGGCC
>CAIOZF010000043.1 GCA_903862645.1 uncultured Gammaproteobacteria bacterium | reverse complement strand
TGCTGTTTCTGTTTCTGACGGCTTTTTCGCGCCGTCGCTGAGATTGAGGTCGTTAGGCTTCATTTCGCACGTCCTCCTTCAATGATAAATAAAAAGATACTGAAACAAGCGGCTGGCTGGGTGTATCGCAACCGACATACGGGCTATTGGACATCCCCGATTCTTCTGCCGAGCGTCTGCCCCAATGCAAAAATTCAGGCGCTAAACCTGTCTTTAGACGACGCCAACGCTGTATTTCATACTTTGGAGGAGATATTATTTCTCCAACCCATCGAGGGAGATATATTAGCTGTCGGACAACTTTCCTTCCAAAAGTATCGTATTCGTATGTCCAATCTTCGAGCTTTTCGTAGTTACTCCGAGGTTCCATTTTACTACTTTCTTCCTGAGTCAGCGATTTACTACCTCGAAAAGTATTGGGGATTATTTCTTGTGTGTGCCACGCTGATTGTGACTTCGTTTCTGAACGGTTTTGTCGGCAAATTAGGTCAATGGATTGGCGAAAAACTAACCCAATGAAGCCTAACCATGCGCTGCAGCGAACTCTCCGCTCAGTCACGCCGCCTGCTCCCCGCAGACCTGCCGCGCAGGCGTCATGCCTTCGCTCCGTGTCGCTGAGCTTGGGGTCGTTAGGCGTTTGCTCGCTGCTCGTTAATTGATTATTCATAAATTATATTTCTATGTTGAAACCCCTTAACTGCATGATTGGTCAAGGCGGGGTTCATCCGTTTCCGTATGACGAGGAGAATTCGTGGATTGAAGTGTCTCCGGTGAAGAACAACAAGATTCGAGTCGTTCCGATTGATAAGAACAAAATTCAAAATATTGGTGTAGATGATCTGGAATATCTTTTTTACCCATCACAACTAGATTGGGATCAGATTCGGGACATACAGCTTTGATTCGTTCTCTGATTTTCGCTTCCTGTTCTGGAGTCCAATTAACCGACATATCCATTAGATTTATTTTACTATCGTTGCTTAATCCTGAATCCGACCGCAAACGCCTAACCATGCGCTCCAGCGAACTGCTGCGGGCTGTCATGCCGCGTGCTTCTTCGTCCGGCGCGATAGTTGATTCGGCTTGGTTTTCTTGCGTTTCACCCGGCGGCACGCGGCCTGCCAGCCCTACGCAGTCGCTGAGCTTGAGGTCGTTAGGCCATTGCTGGCTTGTTTTATTTTGATGATTATTCATATAGTTAATAAGTTATGACCGAAGACGGAGAACCAATCGTGCAATGCACAATCGACTTCGATGGTGTTGGACAAATCCTGACATACATTTTAGAACGTGATAAAGAAAATAAGCCATTCATAATGATGTTTGAGGATTGTAGAACTAAGAAGAGGGTTGGAAAATTTCCCTTAGACTCCGAACTTCTAGAGGAACAGATGGAGGGAGATTTAGAGTATCTCTATCTTGCAACGATTCATGTTTCACGAAATCCAAGATAGTATTTAGCTCTTTAACAGATCGTCCACCAAGAGATATTAAATCCATTTCAGACTCGGAGATTATGATCGGATTATCTTTTGAACCTAACTCTGAATTCGACCGCAATGGCCTAACCATTCGCTGCAGCGAACTGCTGCGGGCTGTCATGCCGCGTGCTTCTTCGTCCGGCGCGTTACCTATTTCGGCTTGGTTTTCTTGCGTTTCACCCGGCGGCACGCGGCCTGCCAGCCCTACGCAGTCGCTGAGCTTGGGGTCGTTAGGCGACTCGCCGCACGAACTCTGAGAATCAGAATCCATACAAAGACCCTCCAATGAAGACCCGCGTTCCAGAGCATGAATACGCCCTCAATCTCTCAAACCTCAAAAAATGGGAAGAGATTACACACGTCCCCAACTGGTTTGAGCGTAATGTGCTTTTCCCTCTCGGTTGGGCTTGGAGGCATTTGTGGCTCTTCATCTTTTGGATTCTTTCTTTAGTCATTTCAGCGGGGCTTACACATCTCATAAAGAAACTGATAGATGCTGGGATACCAACAAATCCATAGAACAAGCGCCCCGAGCCCAAGCGCGGACAACACGGCAGATTGCACATACTCGTTGTCTCTCGTGCATGGCTTCTCAAAGAATCTGAAGCGAATGTCGCCTAACCATGCGCTGCAGCGAACGGCTCCGCGTGTCACGGTAGCTGCTATTTTACGTAGGAAAGCCTTCATTGCGAGCCACCTTTCTTTGTAACTTGTATGCTGTTATTCGTCCCGCCTTCGCAGCTACCGCGCCACGCTCCGCAGTCGCTGAGCTTGGAGTCGTTAGGTGTTAATTCTAATTTATTCTTCATACTCTATATTATATACACTATTTCTAATAAATTTTTACATTT
>CAIOZF010000042.1 GCA_903862645.1 uncultured Gammaproteobacteria bacterium | reverse complement strand
GCAGTTTCCTCGCCACAAATGTAGGCTCCATAGCCTGCATGCGCGTAAAGTTCGAAGCTGAAATCTGAGCCCAGTATGTTGCGCCCAAGCAAGCCGGCAGCACGAGCTTCAGCAAGTGCCTCCTCAAAACGCTCGTAGACCGCCCAGATTTCCCCATGAATGTAGTTGTAGCCCGCGGTGGCCCCCATCGCATAGGCACCAATGATCATGCCCTCGACCACGGCATGCGGGTTGAAGCGAAGAATATCCCTGTCCTTGCACGTACCCGGTTCACCCTCGTCAGAATTGCAGATCAGATACTTCGCGCCCGGAAACTGCCGAGGCATGAAGCTCCACTTCAATCCGGTCGGAAATCCCGCGCCACCCCGTCCACGCAGGCTCGACTTCTTGAACTCGGCAATCAGGGCGTCTGGCGTGATTTTCTCGGACAGTATTTTCCGAAGCGCAACATAACCTTGGCGGGCTTCGTAATCATGGAGCCGCCAGTTGCTGCCATCCAGTCCGGCAAGTACCGTTGCGTCTGGGCCGAAATCGAGCATGTCAGGCCTTTAGAACTGGCGCATCGCGCAACTCGCCGATCAACGCGTCAAGTTTGTCGTTGGTCATCAAATCACACATGCGTTTGTTATTTACAAGCACAACTGGGGCCATGGCGCAGGCTCCCATGCATTCGCCCTCTTTAAGGGTAAATTGTCCATCCGCGGTGGTTTCATTGAAATCCACGGCCAAACGAGACTTCAGGTGATCAGCAGCCGCGAGTGCCCCCTGCAGACCGCAGGGCAAACAAGTGCAAATCGTCAGCTTGTGACGTCCAGTCGGCTGCAAGTTGTACATGTTGTAGAAACTGGCCACCTCATACACCGCCACAGGAGGCATGTTGAGATAGGTTGCCACGAAATCCATGGTTTCAGGCGCTAGCCAACCCTTCTCGTCCTGAGCGATAACTAAAGCAGCCATGACCGCTGACTGCTTCTGCTCGGCAGGATACTTGGCAATTTCACGGTCGATTTTCGTAAGGGAGTCGGCGGATAGCATGTCTTACCTGTCTATTTCGCCAAAGACGATGTCTTGCGTCCCGATGATCGCCACCACATCAGCCAGCATGTGCCCCTGGGACATTTCACTGAGCGCAGCAAGGTGGGGATAACCTGGAGCCCGGATCTTTAGCCGGTAAGGCTTGTTGGCTCCGTCGGAGACGGCGTAAATGCCGAATTCGCCCTTGGGATGTTCTATGGCAGCGTATGCCTCTCCTGAAGGCATGTGTATGCCTTCAGTGAAAAGCTTGAAATGGTGGATCAGTTCTTCCATGTTGCTTTTCATGTCCACACGGGACGGCGGGGCAACCTTGTGGTTATCCGTAATTACCGGACCTGGATGGCCACGCAGCCAGTCTATGCACTGCTTGACGATGCGGTTCGACTGGCGCATCTCTTCGATTCTGACGAGATAACGGTCATAACAATCGCCGTTTACGCCCACAGGAATATCGAACTCCATGCGGTCATAGACTTCATACGGCTGCGTCCTGCGCAGATCCCATACCACTCCAGACCCCCTCAACATAGCCCCGGTAAATCCCAGCGCCTGGGCACGCTCAGGGCTTACGACACCTATGCCAACTGTTCGCTGCTTCCAAATGCGATTGTCGGTCAACAGGGTTTCGTACTCATCGACATAGCGGGGAAAGCGACTTACAAAATCATCAAGGAAATCCAACAGGGATCCCTGGCGATTCTGATTCAGTTGACGAATCTTCGATGCATTCCGATACGGCGAAGGCTGGTACTGGGGCATCGTGTCAGGCAGATCGCGGTAGACGCCCCCAGGCCTGTAATAGGCAGCGTGCATCCGTGCACCTGAGACCGCCTCATAGGCATCCATGAGGTCTTCGCGCTCGCGGAAGCAATAGAGAAATACCGTCATTGCGCCAATATCGAGCGCATGCGCACCGAGCCAGAGCAGATGATTCAGTATCCGGGTGATCTCATCGAACATCACGCGGATGTACTGCGCTCGCTCAGGGACCTCCACGGAAAGCAGCTTTTCGAGAGCGAGGCAGTATGCGTGCTCATTGCACATCATGGACACGTAATCCAGCCGATCCATGTACGGCAGGGCCTGAATCCAGGTCTTGTGCTCAGCAAGCTTTTCGGTGGCCCGGTGCAGAAGTCCTATGTGGGGATCGGCACGCTGTATCACCTCGCCATCCATTTCGAGGACCAGGCGTAACACGCCATGGGCAGCCGGATGTTGTGGGCCGAAGTTGAGAGTGTAGTTGCGAATCTCGGCCATGATCAGACTTTGCCACCCAGATCGCCGTAGTTCTGCTCGCGGATGATGCGTGGTGTGATCTCTCGTGGCTCTAT
>CAIOZF010000041.1 GCA_903862645.1 uncultured Gammaproteobacteria bacterium | reverse complement strand
CGTCAGGCCAGTTCGGAGATTTCGATCAGGTTCAGGTCCGGGTCGCGTACGTACACCGACCGGATCTTTTGCGTCGCCCCAGTGCGCATAACCGGGCCTTCGACAATTGGCCAACGCTGCGCCTCCAGACGCTGGATCACCTGTTCCAGCGGAATGCTGGCGATGAAGCAGAGATCCAACGCCCCCGGCACCGGAAGATGCGCCTTGGGCTCGAATTCAGCGCCCTTCACATGCAAGTTAATCTTCTGGTTACCAAACTTGAATGCCTGTCGCGTTACAGGTGGCGTACCACCCACAAATGACTCCAGCTGCATCCCGAGCACGCGGGTATAAAAGTCGATGCAGGCCTGAGGGTTCGATGTGGTGAGGACTAGGTGATCCAGGTGGTCGATCATGCGAATTTGCCCCTTACGTCAACTAGAAAAGACGGCTCTGGGTGAAGGTCCAGAATGCGACCGGCCTTGGCCACCTGTCCTGGTACTTCGTGTCCCACGATCGTAGGTAGTGCGCGTGCAATAGGGAGCAAGCTCTCCAGGTTCACGCCTGTGTCATAGCCTTCTGCCTGCAGCATGTGAATTGCGTCTTCACTGCAGATGTTTCCGCTGGCTCCCGGTGCATAGGGACAACCGCCGAGGCCGCCCAACGAACCGTCAAAGCGATCAATTCCCTGCTGTGCTGCCGCAAGCACATTGGCCAGCCCCATGCCACGCGTGTTGTGAAAATGCAGGGTCAACTGCAGGCCGGGGAAGCGGGCTCTCAATACTTCACACAGATGGCTTACTTGCGCAGGATGGGCCATGCCTGTGGTGTCGCAGATCGTCAGACCGCGCACACCCATATCGGCAAATCTGTCGGCCCAGGAAATTACTTCTTCCAGGGGGACCACTCCTTCCATGGGGCAACCAAAGCAGGCCGACAGTGAGACGTTGACCGGAACCTTTCCCGCTGCTAAAGCCACGACTTCCCTGAGCGCTGCAAAACTGCTTTCGCGCGGCATGCGCAGGTTCGCCAGGTTGTGTGTTTCTGACGTGGACATCACCAGATTGAATTCGTCAGGTCTGGATTCCATGGCCCTTTCTGCTCCACGTAAGTTGGGAACCAGCACGGTGTACTCAACCCCTGGAACCCGTTGAATGCGACCCATGACTTCCTCGGCATCACGCAGCATCGGAATGGACTTGGCCGATGTAAAGGAAGTCACCTCAATCTTTGCGTAACCACACCGGCTCAAGGCGTCAACGAGTTCGACTTTGGTATCCGTTGGAATGAAGTTGGGCTCAATCTGGAACCCGTCGCGAGTAACAACATCGTTGAAATAGATCCGTTGCATTTCAGTGTGCCTCCACGATTCCACGTTCGATCATTTGCTGTATCTGGTCATCCTGCAGCCCAATCTCCCGCAATACCTGCGCGGTGTCTTGTCCCAGGCGCGGTGCATTTCGATGGCGTTTGCCGGGTGACTTGGACAGCTTGGGGATGACACCTGGCACTGTCAGGCTTGTGCCGTCCTCCATATGCACGGTGTCGAGCATCCCGCGCGCCTGGTAGTGGGGATCCTTGGCAATGTCCTCGACGGTGTAGATGCGTCCGGCAGGCACCGATGCGGCATCCAGTGCAGAGAGCACCTCGTCCACCGTTCTGCTTTTCGTCCAGGCCCCGATCACCTCGTCGAGCTCTGATACGCGGGCGACACGGCCAGCGTTATCGGCGAGCCCCTGATCATGCGCCAGGTCTGGGCGACCGATCAACTCCATCAGACGGCGGAAAATGCTGTCACCGTTTCCAGCAATCAAGGCATAACCACCGTCGGAGCAAAGATAAGCGTTTGTCGGAGCGATGCCAGGTAATGCAGATCCGGCTGGCCCCCTGACAGCTCCAAAAGCGCTGTACTCCGGTAGAAGGCTTTCCATGCAGTTGAAGACCGCCTCATACAGAGCGACGTCTATGACCTGGCCTTCGCCTGTGGCATTGCGATGTTGCAAGGCCAGCAGAATCCCTATGACCCCGTGTAATGCTGCGAGTGTGTCACCGAGGCTGATTCCTACCCTGACCGGGACACGGCCAGGTTCACCTGTGAGATGGCGTAATCCGCCCATTGCTTCGGCAACAACACCGAAGCCAGGGCGATTGCGGTAAGGTCCCGTCTGACCATAGCCACTGATACGGAGCATGATGAGTCTCGGATTGAGAGACAGCAGCCCTTCCGGACCCAGGCCCCAGTCTTCCATTGCACCGGGCCTGAAGTTCTCAATGAGCACATCAGCCTCCGTCGCCAGTCGCCGTACGATATCCTGACCCTCGGGGGTGCGCAGGTCCATTGCAATAGACCTCTTGTTGCGAGACTGCACTTGCCACCAGACAGATGTTCCGTCCTTGAGCATGCGCCATTTGCGCAGCGGATCGCCTGCGCCGGGGGCCTCAATCTTGATGACCTCCGCACCGAAATCTGCCAAGGTCTTGCCCGCGAAGGGGCCAGCGATCAGTTGGCCTAGCTCCAGTACCCTGAGACCCGCCAGTGGCCCGTTGCCTTTGTGGGGACCTGCGGCTTCGGAATGATGTGTGTGTTCCATGGCCCGCAGTTTCCTGCCAGCCTGTGGCCAAGTCTATTTCTACTTGGCGAGCTAAGCCTTAGCGTTTTGCGAAGGCTCACACAGAAAATCCCTGAAAGCCCGGATGGCGGGATCCGCATCGCGCCGGATGCCTACCTTTAGTTGGCGATGAGCCCAGTCGTCGCTCAGCGGGCGCCAGGAGAGCTTCATGGCCTTGATGATCGGCAACGCGGCTGCTTTCGGCAGCGCCGCAATGCCCAGACCGGATGCAACCATGTGCGCTACTGCATCGAAACTTCTAACCTGCATTTGGAGCTTGAACGGACGACCCGCTTCCAAAGCAGTCTGCTGCTGTCGCATCAACAGGGCGGCACCTGCGTTCAAACTGATCCAGTTTTCATCGAGGGTGTCTGCGAAAGGGATGGGAGTCTTACCGGTTAACTTGTGCCCCTGCGGAAGAATCAACACCAGAACATCTTTACGGAAGTCCATCGTGTCCAGATCCTCGTCGAATGGCCCCTCCACATAAGCGCCCAGATCGGAGCGGCCTTCCCGCAGGCTTGCGACCACCATGTCGGATACCTGCTCGTCCAGGGCAACATGTATTTCGGGGTGCAGGGCCGCATACTCGGCCAGCAAGGGTGGCAAAAACTGGTTGATTGCTGCGGTGCTGGACGTCAACCTT
The DNA here is from genome assembly GCA_903862645.1 of uncultured Gammaproteobacteria bacterium. Lineage (GTDB taxonomy): Bacteria > Pseudomonadota > Gammaproteobacteria > Pseudomonadales > Pseudohongiellaceae > UBA5078. The sequence continues at coordinate 1,404 of CAIOZF010000041.1, read as the reverse complement.
ACATGCCGCGTCACTCCTGCCTTGATGCTGTCTATGTCTTGAACCAATGCATCGAGGCTTTGCAACAACTCCAGCCCGTGCTTGACGAATGCACGCCCGGTTTCGGTGGGAACCAGCCCCCGTGAATGTCGATGAAACAGGGCATTCCCGATGGTCCTTTCAAGGTCCTGGATCCTTCGGCTGGCAGCGGGTAGCACCAGATTGCAGTCCCGAGCAGCCGCAGTGAGACTGCCTTTTTGTGCACAAATGACGGCGAGCTTTATGGAGATAAAGTCGAATCTGGCCAGGTTGTAGCTGCTCATGGTCATGACAGTGGTTTGAATTTGCAGTGATGCGCAAGACTAGCAGACGACTGGACGGAGAAAGGAATAGCGCCGCCGGACCCTCGAAATCACCGCAAATAGTGATCGGCTCAACGCTCAGGGTGTCAATTGACCTTGCATCAGGAACGTCCGCTGCATCACCGCCACCCAAGGCAGCGCTGCGACCGTCGGCAATTGGTCATTACCAGTCATACGATTCAGGATCTCGGCTAAAGACGCTGACCCGTCGTACCCGACAGTCTGCTTCCGGGCAGGCCAATGCACCCGAGGTGTCGCACACCCCGGATTTGCAGGCGCTGCTGGCGCTCACCCTACGGCGAAGGGACAGACGCGCCCGCTAAGCTGGGGAGGGCGGTCGACAGCTCCGGCAGCCAAGCAATCAACAAGGTCCCCAGAAAAATGGCGCCCAATGCGGGTGTGACCGACGCCGCCACATAGCGAATGGGTTTGCCGAACATGGCCGAGGCAAAGAAAATATTCAGGCCTGCCGGCGGGCACAAAAATCCCATTTCCATCGCCGCCAGGAAAATGATGCCGAAGTGCACCGGGCCAATGCCGTAACTTTGCGCCACCGGCAGCAGCAAGGGGACGAGAACGACGATGGCTGCAAATATTTCCATTAGCGCACCCGCGAACAGCAGAAATACGGTTAGCGCCAACAGAAATATCCACCGGTTGGGTATCAGGTTTTGCACCGCTTCAATGGCCGCGTCTGGTATGCCTGCATCAATCAAAAAATTGGTAAGCGCCAGCGCCATGCCCAAGATCAGCAACACCCCGCCAATGATCTGGGCAGATTCGCTCAAACACTTGACGAGCAAACGCATGGGCAACTCGCGGTGTGCCAGCGCCTGGGTGAGAACGGCATACGCTGCGGTCAATGCGGCGCTTTCCATGGGGGTCGCGATGCCGCTGGCCAAGGAGCCAATGGCCACAAAGGGCGCGAGTATTTCCCACTTGGCCCTCCAGGCGACTGTGGCCAATGAAGCTCGCACCACGCTCGGTGCCGCAGGCGCTACAGCCCCGCCGCCTTTAAGAAATCCGCCAAAGAACAGCAAGCAGGCCACCATCACCAGCGCCG
>CAIOZF010000040.1 GCA_903862645.1 uncultured Gammaproteobacteria bacterium | reverse complement strand
TTCATGCTTATTGCAAACGCACTCCTCTTATCAGGGCTCATTAGCTACGGCAATGACACCGGACACTGGGATGTTCCGTACCGGTCGCTCGCCAGCGCCCTTGCTTCTCAAGGTGACCTCCCGCTCTGGTATCCCGCTGCAGGCAATGGGTTTCCTCAACTGAACCTGCAATGGATTTCGGTAGTCTTTAATCCCATTGGCATGCTTATTGCGTTCGTCAGGCCCTATGATTCCCTCTCGCTTGCTTTCGAGAACGCCGTCTGGCGACTGGTTGGCTTCGCTGGGGCCTTCATGTTTGCCCGACAGTGGACAAGCAGTTCAGTCGGGGCAATCGCAGTCGGAGCAACGTATGTCGGTTGTGGCGTGATGAGCTGGGCCGCGCTCAGCTTCAACATACTTATCGGCCAGATGTTCGCTCCTTGGTTGCTCACAGCCGGAACCATTGCCATCCGCGCAACGTCATCGTCCCAACTAGCAAGGTCTGCCGGGATGCTTGGGCTGACCTCAGGGCTGATGGCCTGGTGTGCCTATCCCGGCACGTGGCTGACGGCACCGGTCCTAAGTGGCCCGGTGCTTGTGGCGTTGGCCTTCGTCCACCGGGGAGGGATGCGCCGCCTGCTTACAGCGACCTCTTTGGCCGTGGCAATTGCCTTGATGCTCGTCTCGCTGGTTCTCAGTGAGACGACGAGCCTCACATTAATCGAAGGCTCAATTGTCTACTCACGAAGAACACCAGCACTTAGTGAGGGTCTCCTTCGCGGCGTCGACATCGTCGGCGTGTTCCTGACCAACCCATCGTACCTGCCAGGTATCTCCTCTCCGATTGTGCATCCGCTGTACTTCGGGATTCTTTCCCCTGTATTGCTTCTATGCACGCTTAGATTGCGCAAGAGACCCTCCATCCTTATCTCGGCCGGTGGTGCTTCGATCATCGCCCTAGGAATTGCCAACTTTCAGAATTGGACGCTCTGGGATCACCCAGTCCTTGGTGGTTTTCCTACCTTGAAAGACTTCGCATTTACATCAAATTACTTTATTATATTTATTAATATACTTGTCCCATGTATTTTCATCAGTACATTCTGGGGGGCAGGTATGTCTGTTGATATAATCGATAAAATATTTCTCGCGGGTTCAGCTTGGGTCCTTATTGTCTCTGGAGATAATCCACTTGCCAATGTTCTTCGGTTCAACGTTCCCCCTTTCGTACTCGTGCGATATAACCATTCCTACTTTGGGCTGGTCACCCTTCTGATCACCACGTTCGCCTGGAGACGGATTGAACAGATCACACAAGTGTCACTGGGCCAAGACGTCGTTCTGGACCTCATCCGCCGTTGGGGGCCCCGGTTCTTCGCTGCCGGTTCAGCGGCGTTGCTTGTCATGACCCTCGTCGCCATGGCAACACCCGATGCATACGGACCGGGGTCGCCAGCAAGCGGCATCAGTGCAACGGGGTTGCCTCACCTTGTTTGGCAGGCCACCATCCTGTTCGTGGGCGTTGTGACAGGCTTGATCGCACTTCACGATTCAAAGAGATCAGGCACCATAGGCGAAACAAGAACCTGGTCGGTCCTAATGGTCACGTCAGTCATCGCATTTCTGGCAGCTTGTGTTGCGGGAGTGCTGGTTCGCCGAGCTGGTGTCCATCCTCAAGCGGTCGCATTGCCAATCTATTGGCAGCTCGGCATCGACGTTGCACACCCCATGTTCATCTTGCTCGCGACAGCACTGCTGTTCGCCCGTGCACGCTCCCAGACAGTGCTGCGCGCTGGAATCGCCGCCGTAATGGTGCTGGACATCTCCCTCGCAGTCCCACGGTACTTCTCGGACAACGACACTGCCGGTTCGTCCCATCCTGGTTGGCCTTATTCACCCTTTGAAGTCGGACGGAGCGAGGCCCTGTTTCGACCCAGCGCATCCGGCACGTACAAGAGTGATTTTCCCGCTCCGTTTACTGGAAGCCTTTCAGGCGCAACACCCATTTCCGGTTCGTTCAGCCCGCCGCCTCCAGTCTCACGCCTACAGTCTGATTGGGGCACCCTCTACGACACATGGGTCCACTTCCCATCATCCTGGTCACCGATCTTGGATGCTGATGTCCTGGTTGCCCGAGACAACCTTGCAGACGGCGCACACCCAATAGGGTGTTCAACAACTCAGCAAGCGTCACCGATGACGCCGACAGGCAGTGTCAGTCTCCTACTGGCCACCACGGTCGACGTACCATTCACCGCCGACTGCGACCGTCTGCTCGTCTTCACCGATTCCTGGGCGCCAGGCTGGTCCGCAACCATCGACGGCATCCCCGCTCCAGTCCTCCGCGTCAACCACGCCATCCGTGGCGTCATGGTTCCCTCCGGTGAACATGTGCTCCAGTGGCGCTACCGGCCCCGCTTCCTTGCGCCTCTCTTGGCCCTTCTCGCAGCCGGCCTCGCCATCTCGGGCATCCT
>CAIOZF010000039.1 GCA_903862645.1 uncultured Gammaproteobacteria bacterium | reverse complement strand
GTCATGCTTTGCTTGATGCCAATCATGTCGGTTTCCCGAAAAGGTTGCGGATCAACAGCCATGCGAAAAAGGCTGTCAGTACCAGAAGAATGACGGACAGCGCCGCGGCTCCGGCAGCGTCGAAGTATTCGAAGGCGGAGCGGTACAGCAGGATAGAGATAGTTTCGGTCGCTCCATTCGGCCCACCGCGGGTGAGGACGAAGATCTCGTCGAAGACGCGGATGGCGAAGACCACCCTGAATAGCAATGCGACGAGTATGGCTGGACGCAGCATCGGCAGGGCGATGTAGCGGGCTCGTTGCAACCACGTGGCTCCCTCGACCTGCGCAGCCTCGAAAGGCGAGCGCGGCAACATCTGAAGGGCCCCGAGCAGGACGAGAAATACGAAGGACGTGTTGTGCCAGATCTCGACCGAGAGCACGGCCACCAGCGCCGGCACCGGCTCCGCCAGCCAAGCGACCGGCGCGATGCCGACTTGGGCAAGACCGTAGTTCACGATGCCGAGCTGCGAATTCCACATCAGCTTAAAGACCAGCGCTGCCACAAGTGGAGTGGCCATGATGGGGGCCACCAGCAAGGTCCTGATCAGGCGGCCTGCATGGATATCCTCGTTGACCAGAAATGCCAACGCAATTCCAAGCATGAACTCGATCAGAACAGCCACAACAGTGAACACGACCGTAATGCGTAATGCGCTCCAGAAACTTGACTCCTGGAGTACCTTGTGCAAGGTGTCGAAGGCCACGAATGCCTGCGGCGTCTGCGACTCCAGCATGTTCCATCGGTGCATGGCTGCAAACAGGTTGAACCCGATCGGATACATGACCGTCAGCAGAAGCACCAGCAAGGCCGGCGCAACCAGCACGTATGGCCACGCTGTCTGCATTCGCGGGCGCCTGGAGGGCAGGCTGGCGGCAGGCTGGCCTCCAGCTCCCATGGGTACCACGTGGTTCACGTGAACAACGCATTGACTTCTGTTTCGGCCTGCTTCAGCGCTTCGCCAGGCCTGGCGGAGCCGCTCAGCGCCGCGCTCAGGTGACGGCTCAGGGTGTCGTACATGCGTGGCAACTGCGGCGTGCTGGGCATCATCTTCGCGTAGCGCTGGGTGCTTGCCAATGCGGCCGATATCGGTACCTTGGCCTTGAATTCCGCATCAGACAGGACCGAGAGCCGGGTCACCGCGTTGCCCTTGTTCATGCCCATCCACTTTTGCTGTGGGGCGTCGCTGATGAAGCGCATGAACTCCCACGCCATCTCTTTCTTTTGGGACACCGCATTGATCGCAAGCCCCCACCCGCGCGCCGGATAGGCCTGTGTCACCCCGTCTGCACGCATCGGCGACGCGTACCCGATCTGTCCCGCCACTTTGGATTGTTTGACGTCCTCAAATCGGGGCCAGTACGCGGAGAACATCACACTCATTGCCGCCTTGCCCTGGCTGATGGCCGTGATGGCGTCGTCAAATCCATAGGAAATGCAACCCTTGTCGGCAATTCCTTCGGCGATGAACTGCCGTCGCTGCTCCAGCGCCGCGACGCCCGCAGGGGTATTGAAAGCAGCTCTGCGCTGCTCCGGCATTCTCAGGAAGTCAACGCCGAAGGGAGCTGCGTGCTCGTACCAATCCAGCACCGCTACCTGCCCCTGAGCGCCCTGGATCACCACGCCATTGACACCGTCACGAGTCATCGCTTTCGCGAGCCTTCCAAAGTCCTCCAGGGTCTTCGGCAACGGCAGTCCGGTCGCCGCTACCAAATCCTTGCGGTAGTACAGCAGGCTCACCGACATGCGCAGCGGAATCGCCATGACGGTACCTGTACTGGCCTGCGGCAACCGGAAGAAATCGACCATTCCCGGGGAGAAATCCTCCAGTCCGCCGCTGGGCAATGGAGCTTTCTTGATCATGTCGTCCAGCGGCTCGAGAAACCGGGCAAACGTGGGAGACCAGAACGCGTCGGCAACGTTCATCACGTCAAATGCCGGACTGCGTGCGACAAATTCGGACTGCAACCGCTGCGCCAGAGTCTCCGTGGGAAAAGTTACAACTTCAACCTTGAT
>CAIOZF010000038.1 GCA_903862645.1 uncultured Gammaproteobacteria bacterium | reverse complement strand
TTGATCTCGCTCCAAGCTGTCCAACACCAACCGTTATTGCCTGGCGGCCAGGGGGTGATCTCCAAGAGCAACTGACCTGTGCTTTCCGGAAGTTCCACCCCGAAAGCCTGAAGGCCGCGATCTGATGCGGAACGCATGGGATCCATATTGCGTTCGAATAGAACAGCACGGTTTTGGCCGGCGCTCCACACCACTCGGAAGGTTGCACCTTGGGTTTGTCCGCCCTCCGAGTAAGCCCCCGAGACAAAGCCAAAGGCCCCACTGACCCGATGTGCGTTGGCAGGCACCGTAAACCACAGAAAGCTGGGAGCATGGAAGATCATGACCGGCCGTCCCTCAATCTCTGACTCTATCGGTGGGGCAAAGCTTTCAACCGCCTCTGGTGACATGCTAAAATGCTGATAGCCAGGACGGTAAATTGCCCAGTTTATAATTGATTCAGATTCGGGCAGTAAAATTGCGCTGAGTGAGTAGTTCAGGTTTTTTTCGAAATATTTTCTATGCTTCGGATCAATCATAATGCGGAAGGAGCGCGCCGGGCGAGCATCCTGCAGGTGAACTAATTTCAGATAGTCGACCGCATCGCGGACTAGCGGACTCACAATAAAACCTGTTCGCGCCTGTGAGAGCGGCAAGCGGTGAATCCATTCCCGGCCATCCTCGTCCGTAATAGAGAGTCGCACCAGCGGAGGCTTGTACACTAGGCTGCGCAGGCGTCCCAGCCATGTAGGCTGCAGGTGGAGTTGAAGCCATAGCGGACGCGCCAGCCCTTGGTTGAGAGATATCTCCCCAGCTATCGAGGTTTTCCCGTTAGCTAGGGATTGTCGCAAGGGAGGAACTTTTGGGACCTCTGATTGCTTACGTCGCCAGAGCAGGTAGCCGTCCTCCTCATGTACGAATTCGTAGTATGCCGGCAGAAGGGCGAGGACTAGGGAGTCATCCAAGGTCACAAGCCGGCCATCAATGGTCTGCAGGCGCTGTAGCACGTAATTTGGAGCGCGGTCGGAAAGGTAGTAACTCTGGTTTAGTTCCGCTAGCTCCGGTGTATAGACGGAATAACTTTGAAACACCGGCCTAGGGCTATAGTTCAGTCCGAGGAGGTAAACGATGGCGAGATCGTGCCCTAAAACATCCACAGAATCCTGCCCGATAAGTGCCTGCGTTTTCCGGAGGGGGCAAGTCGCCATCAAATCCCGAAGCTTTCGATCATAACCGGTCCGGAAACCACGCAAATCCTGGAGAGCAGCAAACTCACCGGATAGCCGTTCGCGTAGGACTTCAACGGCGCGGACCGGGGTGAGACTGTGACTGTCGTCCAGTCCCCAGAGAGCCAAGAGGCCACAAGTGATGAGGATAGCAGCCGGCACCGCAGAGCTGCGTCCCGCAGGCGGCAGCAAGACAGGTAGAAGCACCACCAAGCCGAGCATGGCGGCGAAGAAATATCCCATGTGCGTCTCCGCCCGTATGAATCCATGCTTCCAGGCCAACAGAGCGTAGATCGCAACCAGCAGCCTAACGGCAGTCCGCGACTGGAACGGCTTTCGGCCCGCCGGCAGACAGAGAAATACAGATAGTAGTATCAGCACGACAAGAGCCTTGATCATGGCAACAGCGGGAGGCTCAAGTCCCATAGCTTCGACATATCCTTGAGTGACATGCCATGAATTGAAAAGGTAGTCCGGCAGAGCGTATAAATGCTGTCCTGCGAGAACCCAAAGGCCGAGGAGACTGCAAATAAAAACGACGCCCAAAGTCACGGCGCAGCGGCGCGCCACAGACAGTGTAGCCACCAAGACCACTACGACGGCCAAAGAGGCGAAAAGGAATAGGGTGAATTTGATTAGGGCCAATAGAGCCAGCCCTATGCCGGCGATCACCGGCCAGACATCACCTCTCTGGGAATTCTCCCGCAGACATCGCTCTGCCAAGAGCAGTATCACCAGTAGGTAAAGCGTGTCTTGGAAATTTGAAACAAACAGCGCAATGACAGCTAGACTGAGCCAACGAACAGTTGCCGTTAGTGACGCGGTCGCACTTAACAGCAGCAACGTAAAGCCTAAGCTTTTGATAGCCTGCCAAAAGACAAGCACAGTGAAGTTGGATCCTTCAAAAGTATTGCCGAGAAGAAAACCGAGCGGTCCGAAGGTGAACACAACGTCCTGACCAAACTGCCGTCCCGAAAAAAAGGCGTGGGTAAGGGCAATGCTCCAGGATGGGTCGAGATCGAGACCAGGTGGATCAGGCAGGCGGAATAGTGCTGCACAGAGAGCTATGGCCGAGATCGCGTCGCCAGCAAAGATCAAGCCCCGGATCAATGGTGAGGACCTACTGAGCACAGCGAGGACCATGGGAGTAGGAACTGCTACCGCTGAGGACAGAACGGTAACAAGCTGCTAAGCGCGCAGCAGCACGGGGCCAAGAGCAATGTTCACTGGCAAACGCGGCTGAGCCGGCCGCCAGCGTGGCCGCAAGTGCGGGATTTGCACGTAGGTGGGCAACGGCGCGAACAATGCCGGCAGCATCGGCTATCTCCAGCACGTAGGC
>CAIOZF010000037.1 GCA_903862645.1 uncultured Gammaproteobacteria bacterium | reverse complement strand
GTCAGAAGGTTCAACCAGCGGGCGAACGACGCGGAAGCCTACGCTCAGAGCGGCGGTGTGATACCAGATGCTGCGGGGCACCTGAGGATCCTGATCGCTCCACTCTTCGGCGCTGGCCATGCGGGCTGCACTGCGCAGCTGGACCGGTTCGTGGTCCCAGCCACCGCCGCGGACGACGCGGGGGTAAACGGTCTTCGGGATTTCGAGAGGATTCTTCACCAGTCCCTTGCGGTCTCCGTAGATCGTCGGGATGTACTGATCGAGGACCCATTCTGCGACGTTGCCGTGCATATCGTGCAGTCCCCAGGGATTCGGCTTCTTCTTACCGACTCGCTGGTACTTGCCGTTGCTGTTTTCTGAGTACCACGCGTACTCGTCGATCTGCGAGGCATCCGCGCCGAACGAGTAGGGCGTCGTTGTGCCCGCGCGGCAAGCGTACTCCCATTCGGCTTCGGTCGGCAGGCGGTAGTAGCGGCCGGTCTTTTTGGAGAGCCACTTGCAGTACATGCGGGCGGAGTGCTGCGTCATACAGATTGCGGGGAATTTGCCTTTCCCCATGTTGAAGCTCATGTCGGTGTAGGGAGGCGTCGGACGCGTGACGGCATCGGCCGCTTTGTCGCGTTCAGTGGGGGTCAGATTGGTGTACTTCCGCGTCAGCTTGTCGACTTCCTGGGCCCAGACATCATGCGCTTCCCAGGTGACTTCGGTCTTCCCCATCCAGAACGGGGAGATTTCGACTTCGCCCTGCGGGCCTTCGTCGGCATTGCGGCCTTCTTCCGAGGCAGGGCTGCCCATCGTGAACTTGCCGCCGGGAATGGGCAGCATGTCGAATGTCACGCCAGCGTGCTCCAACAGTTCGGAGTAGGTTTGCATCTCCTTCTCCGTGGCGGCATTCGCATTCTTCACCGTCAGGGGCGTTACCTTCTTGAACTCCTCGGCCAGGGAAATCGAGCTGAGCACGACCAGTAGACAGGCACCGAACAACGACACACCACGCATTGGCAACACCTCTTGGACCTCGTATTGCTCTGCTGAGCAACATCAATAGACGAGTATTGATCTTACCCGTTCAAACGACCAATGTCTTGCCAAAAAGACTGCCGGACCAGTTTCACCTGGCATTTGCTGTGGCGTGCCAAAGTCGCTCAACCTGTGACGTTCACGCACTTTGGAGCATTAGGACGCGGAGCGGCGCGATAGCTTAAGGGCAGCGATGGTACGGAGCAGCCCCGTGCTATTCCTCCAGCAATGCCACATCCATTTCTCCCATGTCCTTCTGGCTCGTCTCTTCGGCCAGATAGACCGAGAGCCACGTGATTGCGCACATTCCCGCCATGTAGACCGCCACGGACCAGGCGTTCTGGTGGCTCCACTTCAACAGCGCTGTGGCCACCATCGGGGCCAGACCACCGGCGATGGGAGACGCCAACTGGTATCCCAGCGACGCTCCCGAATACCGCACCCGCGTTCCGAACAATTCCGCGAAGAACGCTGCCTGCGGCGCATACATCATCGCATGCAGGGCGAGTCCGATGGTGATGGCGACTGTGATCCACAGACTCGATTTCGTGTCGATCAGC
>CAIOZF010000036.1 GCA_903862645.1 uncultured Gammaproteobacteria bacterium | reverse complement strand
GCTGTGACATTGGCTTGAAAAATTTTTCCGGCGATCCATCCTCGCAATTCGTTAGAACTACTGTTGCGGTCGCTACCCTAAAAGATTGCCCCGATTGCCCAGAGTTGATTGCTATCCCAGCGGGAACATTTCTCATGGGAACCAGGGCCGATATGCAACCGGCCGATTCAATCGCAGCGAATGAACAACCGCAGCACAGCGTTAATGTGCAGGCGTTCGCCCTGGGGAAATATGAAGTAACGCAAGCACAGTGGTATGCGGTGATGGGGACTACGCCAAGCCGGTTTCAAGGTTCGACACTGCCCGTAGAGAGGGTGTCCTGGGCTGAGGCGCAGGCCTTTGTGCAGAAGCTGAGCGAGAAAACCGGAAAGAGCTATCGCTTGCCAACGGAGGCGGAGTGGGAGTACGCGGCCCGAGCCGGTACGCAGACTGAATACAGTTTTGGTGATGATCCACGGCAGCTGAGTCGTTACGCTTGGCACAGCGCGAATTCAGCCAATACGACACATCCCGTAGGCACCAAGCTGCCGAACGCCTTCGGCTTGTACGACATGCACGGAAACGTCTGGGATTGGACGGCAGATTGCTACAGGGAGAATTACGTAGACGCCAAAGGTGACGCTAGCGCATTTAACCCGCCTGACTGTGGAACGCGAGTTGTACGTGGGGGCTCGTGGGGTGGTAACCCCAGGTACGCGCGTTCTGCCTATCGCCGAGGTTGGACTGCGGCAGCACAGGAACACTATATAGGCCTTCGCGTCGCAAGAGATCTCTAGGTCTGGGTTGCTCTGACTCGAGAAGCCGGTTTAGACACGAGTCATCCGCCTTGAGTAACCAGACATCAAACTCGCCACCTGAATGAAACGGATTACGTGTGGCGGTGCGTAAACGCTTTGGGCCCGCTGCAATTTCGGTGAAACATTGGCGCGTTGGAGCGGGCGCATTCGTATCGGACTGCACCAGCAGATGGGTGGGGCGCTTAGTCCGCAGCATCGGAAAGTAAGCATGCTCGTGAAGGCCTTCAGCGGTGAGATACGACCTTGAATCGGTAGAGATGGTTAGTCGAGGCATTAAAGCAACCGAACGCAATCCAGACAGGACGACCGCATTCGTTGGGGCTACCTCATCGAGCCAGATCGCTGCTGAATAGTCGTAACCCCGCTGGAGTAGTACCTCTTTGCGCTGCTCGACACTGATGGCACCAACGCTCAGCAATGCCATTCCTATGCTAATCATGGCCAGCACTGCCAGCGCCTGCGTCGAAACCAAAATCACCAACGTCTTGCGCAGCATGGCTGGCAAACGTGGTGACCAGACTAACAATGCAAAAAGCAGCCAGTAGTAAGGCTCAAGAAAGAACCGCGCGTTTAACTGGCCGAGCAGCAGCCCGAGTGCTGCTGTGATGAGAGCGATCGTCACGAAATAATGATTGGCTGGAGCGTCGTTTTTAACAACGTTTTTCTCGGCAAGGGAAAGAAAAGCGCCCAACCCGCCCAAAGCCAGCAAGGCACCCACACCCAGTACTGTACTGAGATAGCCCAGGCTGGGAGGTACCAATAGCGACAGCGGGAAATAGCTATCGCGGAACCCGCGCAAAAATTCCTCGAATTTTGATGTGCCGGGCCAGTGTCCGGGCATGGGAGTCGTCAGCGTAGAGAGCCAATCGCCACCGAAATAAACATGCTTCCAGATGGGGTAGGGAGCAAAGAACAGTGCCGTACAAACCAGTCCGATCGTTAGGGCTGCCAGCGTCTGACCGCGCTTGACCATGCCCAGCAACGCAAATGCACCAACGAGACCGCCACTCAACAGAAAATTGAATTTCATCATGGCAGCCATCATGACCAACAGGCAGATCAGACTGAATGAGGATTTGATTGGCAAGGCTTGCGTGTTTGATCTGTTCCAGATCGCGTGTGTGCCGATTAGCAGTGCCAGCGTGGTCATGGCCCCAGGCAGCAACATGGGTTTGGGTGACGATACCCAGCCCAGGAAAACCGGCGATGTAACCAGCGCCAGGGCCACCAATGGCCGCAGTGATGATTGCGGATTAACACCCCACCAAAGCATGGCCAGCAAGCTCAGCACCGCAGAGCATTGCAGCATGGCTCCAAATTGCTCCGCGCCGACCGCAAGTCCAAGTGCGATCAATATCTCTCCTGCCCCGGCAAGGCGGCTATGAAACCATTCCGGGGCAAACGGAAACGCGCCGGAGTTCAGCACGGCGATGGCCACCCCCAGGTGATAGTCCAACGAGTCCGCATCGGTGATGGGACCCAGGGACAGCAGACCTAGACCACCG
>CAIOZF010000035.1 GCA_903862645.1 uncultured Gammaproteobacteria bacterium | reverse complement strand
TGATGCTCGTGGCGCTGCTGACATTCCTCTATTGGCTCTTACTGGCAACGGATGCCTCTCTGGGCACCGCACTGGTCAATGCCGTCGCGGTTCTTATCGTGGCCTGTCCCTGTGCCATGGGGCTGGCAACGCCAGTGTCGATCATGGTCGCGACCGGTCGCTCTGCAGAGTTTGGTGTCCTGTTCCGCAACGGTAATGCGTTGCAGATGCTCAGCCAGACACGGACCATCGCCTTCGACAAGACCGGAACCATCACACAAGGAAAACCGGAGCTGACCGATTTCATTGCCCAACCCGGATTCAACGCTGCACGGGTTTTGGCCATTGCCGCTGCGGTGGAAGAAAAGTCGGAACATCCGATAGCGCTGGCCATCGTGATGGCTGCCCGAGAGCAAAGGTTGAGCCTGCCAGCAGTGAAGGATTTTGAGGCCCTTCCCGGCTATGGCCTGCGTGCCTGTGTAGATGGCGAGAGGGTCGACATTGGAGCAGATCGCCTTCTGGAAAAACTGGGCCTGGACGCTCGTGCGGGGATGGTGACAGCTACAGAATTAGCCGAGCAGGGCAAGTCACCGCTTTTTGTGGCGATCGGCGGCAGACTGGCGGCGATCGTTGCAGTGGCCGACAGGATTCGGGACTCCTCCCCCACTGCTCTGCAGGCTTTGCGCCGCGCAGGGTTCAGAACGGCCTTGATCACCGGTGACAATGCGCGCACGGCACAGGCGGTCGCCAGAACCTTGCAACTCGACCAAGTCTTTGCCGAGGTACTGCCGGAGGGCAAGGTGGCTACCCTGAAGTTACTGCGCGCCGAAGGGACACTGCTGACCTATGTCGGTGACGGCATTAACGATGCGCCTGCATTAGCAGAGGCCGATATCGGCATTGCCATGGGCAATGGCACGGACATCGCCATCGAGAGTGCTGACGTGGTGTTGATGACGGGAGAGCTCGGCGCCGTGGTTAACGCCGTGCTGCTGGCACGAGCAACTATGCGCAACATCAAGGAAAATCTGTTCTGGGCATTTGCCTATAATGTGGCGTTGATTCCGCTGGCCACCGGGGCACTTTACCCTGCTTATGGACTGCAGCTTTCCCCAGTATTTGCTGCCGGGGCAATGGCTTTGTCCAGTGTGTTCGTATTGGGTAACGCATTGCGTTTGAAGCGCTTCAGGCCGAGTCTGTGAGGGAGTGGCCGATCCAGATTGTTCATGAAGGCGTGCGCATGGTGACGAATTCTTCTGCAACGGTTGGATGAATGCCCAAGGTTGCGTCGAAATGGGCCTTGGTAGCACCGGCATTGATGGCTACCGCAAGGCCTTGAATGATCTCGCCCGCATCGGCTCCCAGCATGTGAGCGCCCAGCACGCGGTCTGTATCTGTATCCACGAGCAGTTTCAGGAACGTCTTCTCATTGCGCCCGCTGAGCGTGTGTCGCAGAGCAGTGAAGCGGCTTCGATAGACGGCCAGATTGGGGAATTGCTGGCGGGCATTGTCTTCGTCCAAACCAACCGTGGCAATGTTCGGATGGCTGAAGACGGCAGTCGGGATGTTGTCGTAACACATGACTTTGCGCTGCCCTGCCCTGTGCCCTTCTCCTGACTGGCCAAAGAGGCGTTGGGCGAGAATCTGCCCCTCGGCCAGTGCGATGGGTGTCAATGCGATCCGATCAATCACATCGCCCACTGCATGAATATTGGGGACGCATGTCGTGAACTGTTCATTGACCACGATTGCGCCATTCTCTGCCATCTCGACACCTAGTCGCTCCAGCCCAATATTGGAGGAATTGGGGTTGCGCCCCGTGGCATACATGACCGCTTCTGCCTCCAGCGGCTCACCTTTTGACAGAAATACCCGCATCCCGCCATCGGCTTGCCTTTCGATTCTTGTGACCTCGGTATCCAACTTCAGAGTGGCGTACTTCTGCAACTCCACAGCGAAGGCTTCCGCCAGTTCTGTGTCAAAGCCACGCAACAGTGACGGACCCCGGTGCACCAGTGTCGTTTTGACATTTAGCCCTGCGAGGATGCCTGCGAACTCCACTGCGATATATCCCCCCCCCACGATCACTATCGAAGAAGGAAGCGTCTCAAGGGCAAACAGGTCATTGGAGGTGAGGACGTGTTCCATACCCACGATATCGGGAATAGCTGGCCATCCCCCGGTTGCTATCAAAACCTCTCTGGCGGTGATGCGCTCGTCGCCAAGTGCGATGGTATGCTCGTCAAGTAATGTGGCGCGTTTCTGCCAGACCTTTACACCGGCTTTTTCCAGCATGCTCAGATACACACCATTCAGACGCTGAATCTCGCGGTCTTTATTGTCGCGCAGGGTCTGCCAGTGGAAGCGTGGCGTAGAAGGCAGCTCCCAACCATAACCGCGTGCGTCGTCGAAATCCTGGGCGAAGTGTGCCGCATAACTGAACAGCTTTTTGGGGATACAGCCGACATTGACGCAGGTCCCGCCCAGATAACGCTCTTCGGCGAGTCCAACTCTGGCTCCAAGTCCTGCCGCGATACGACTCGCCCGTACGCCTCCGGACCCTCCGCCAATTACAAAAAAATCATAATCAAAATCAGACAATTGCGTTACACCTGTTGAAATCTTACGAATGCTGGTAGTTCTTGAGAATCGTGTTTTGTGCAGCTATGATCCCAGAATAATCCGGATGGATACAGGCTAAATTTGGAAATTCAAATTACTACGAATGGCCCCATCATTGATAAACTGGCGCCAGAGAATGCCCAGAGCGCTATCTCGAGGAAAATGGTTATTCTGTTGGATTAAATGCTGTTCGAGGCGTCGCATATTGAACTCAAGGATGTCTTCGTAGCATATTTCCCCGTCCGTTTACATCAGAACACGCGGATACCTTGCTTGAGACCTGTATAAGTAGCTTACCGCGGCGACAGGATTCGCTCCTGATTGCGGGTAGGCATTGTCGTCTTTCCGCGCTTGCAGAACTGATTTGGCGATTCGGGGGCGCATTACTCGTACTCTGGTCTTGCATTGCACCAGCTATAAATATAATAGTTTAATTAAAACAATATATTGTGAGTTATACGTAATGCAATTTAGCATACTGAAGCAGGCATGCCGTGGAACACTTTGAACTTTGCATCGTCGGTGCTGGTGTGGTTGGGTTAGCACTGGCAGAACGCTTTGCGCGTACCCGCCCCCGCTCCTACTCGATTCTTCTTCTGGAAAGAAATCACTCTTTTGGTCAGGAGACCAGCAGTCGCAACAGCGAGGTGATTCATGCCGGCCTCTACTACACCCCTGGCAGTCTGAAGGCGAGGTTGTGTGTCGAGGGACGACATCTGCTCTACCAGTACTGCCAGCAGCATGACATCCCTTATCGTCGTACCGGCAAATACCTCGTTGCACGACAGGATGAGCTGCAGGGGCTTGAGCGTGTATTCGACACGGCGGCAAAGAACGGTGTCGACGATCTGCAGTGGGTGAGCCGCCGTACATTGCGGGAACAAGAGCCTCTCGTCGAGGCCAGTCACGCCCTCTTTTCTCCGAGCACCGGGATCGTCGACAGCCATGGCTTCATGGATAGTCTGCTGACTTCGGCCCAGCGCGCAGGCGTGCAATATGCGCCGCTGACAAAGACGATAGCGATACAGGCGCGGAATGGCTATTTCGACGTGCAAACGGAATGTGGTGCCCCTGGACACATAGAGCCTTTTACATTTCGCTGCCGCCATCTCATCAACGCTGCAGGGCTCCATGCTCAGGAGTTGGCGATGCGAGTTGAGGGGCTGGACAAGGTTTTCGTGCCACCACTTTATCTGAGTCGTGGCTGCTATTTCAGCCTGACGGGCAAGCCGCCATTCCGGCATCTCATCTACCCGGTTCCCGAACAAAACCAGCGCGGTCTGGGCATTCATGCCACGCTTGATTTGGCCGGTCAGATACGGTTTGGACCAGATGTGGAATATATCGACAGCATTGACTATCGCGTGCCGGAAGACCGGCGTGCGCTTTTTGTAGAGGCGATCCGACGTTATTTTCCCTCACTGCGTGCGGATCAGCTGCATCCTGATTATGCGGGGATACGTCCGAAACTGTGCGGACCCGATGGTGGTGTCGCGGATTTCATGGTGCAGGATGAAGGGGTACACGGCGTGCCGGGACTCGTGCAGTTGTTCGGCATAGAGTCACCCGGCCTGACCGCCAGCCTCGCGCTTGCGCGACTGGTGGCTGACGACGGTGCTCTACAGGCATAGAAGCTGCTCAGTACTGCTCCTCCTTGGTCTTGATGGTGGCATAAACCTCAGCAGTTCCATCGGCGTTGATCACGAGTACTTCGTAGGGTTGAAACTGGTCCCCAATCTCCATGCCCGGGCTCCCCATGGGCATGCCGGGTACGGCGAGACCCACTGCATACGTTGGCGGTGCATCAAGAAAACGCTGGATAATTTTGGCTGGAACGTGGCCCTCAAAGAAGTATCCCTGTTCTGACACCGATGTATGGCAGGATTGATAAATGGGAGGGACACCTCTTTTGAGTTTCTCCAGCGCAAGGTTTTCAGGATGGTTGATTTGAGCTACGAAACCCCGTTCGTTGACGTGGTCGATCCACAATTCACAGCATCCGCAGGTTGGGTCTTTGAATACTTGTAGGACGCGCCCTGCCCCCGCTAAAGACTGCGTATCCTGGGTTGCAGCACTGACGCCTTCCTGCTGACAGGCGGTGAATGTCAGGGGTAACAATATCAAGAAAAGGGCGCGAAGCCAGTTAAAGCTATTTGTCAGCTGTTGAAGGCGATAAAGCAGCATAAAACCTCACATTGTATGGGTCAATTTTTCAGAATTCAGCTGGCCGTCCAGCAGTGTTTCAATCTTCTTGCGTACGTTACCCTCTATGTCCTTGAACTGGATGCCTATGCCAGTCGCACGGTTGCCCTGTGCCCGTCGAGGAGTAATCCAGACTACGGTCCCTGCTACTGGAATTCTGTCACTTTCATCGAGAAGCTTCAGCAACATGAACACATCATTGCCGAGCTCATAGTTTTTGGTCGTGGGAATAAATAGCCCACCATTGATGATATGGGGCATGTAGGCTGCATACAGGACAGTCTTGTCTTTTATGGTCAGAGACAGAATCCCATGCTTGGCTCGTTTATGTTCGCTCTCGGCGCTATTAATCATCTCAGAGTCCGCGTCGTGCCTTCTTTCTGGACTAGTTCGCGCAGGCGCAGGAGCAAGTCCTCCAGCATTAATTGAGAATTAGGGTTGGCAGTGCCAGCCAACTGTCCCTGCGCAGCAGTGACCGCATTGTAGAGCGAAAACAAAGCGCGTGTTGGTAAAACAGCTTCATCGGCGGTCCCCAGAAAAGTCATGGCCGCTTTTTTCAGTGTCGCACCTTTGAGCAGGTCCTGACGTCCGCACAACCGGTATTTGGTCAGTGAGCTGAGCCAGAAACCCAACACACGCAGCACCTCTGCGGGTTGCGATTTGGCATAACGGGCGGCGAGCGTCAAGGGTGGAATGCCGCCTTGCAGCAATTGCAGCAACCCCTCCCCTATCTCCTGTACCTGGGCACTGGTCCCGGCTCTGTGCATGGCCCTTGCGGCGAAAGGGTGGCCTTGCGTCAATTCAAGAAGCAGCTCTAATTCGCTGGTGGTCTCGTTGATTTCCTCACCAAGCCAGGCGAGCGACTGCCATAGAACAGGTTTTGGCAGGTTGATGATCTGGCACCGACTGGCGATGGTCGGTAAAACTGCCTTCGGGCGATCAGCCAGCAAAAGAAAGAGGACATCGGTCGGGGGTTCTTCCAGGCCTTTTAATAGTGCATTGGCCGAACTGATGCCAAGGCTCTCGGCCGTATCGATGATGATAATGCGGCGTCCGAAGGCATGCGAACTGGTTTCCAGAAAAGACTTCAACTCCCGAATCTGATCGACCTTGATGACCTTGCCTCCATCCTCTGCCTCAATGAGCAACAAGTCCGGATTGTTGCCTGCCTCATTCAATCGACAAATGGAGCATTCACCGCAAGCGGAATCCGCTATTGGGCTCCGACAAAGAAGAAATTGCGCGAGCCGGGTAGCAAAATAGCGTTTGCCTGTGTCTGCCGCTCCTCGAAGCATGTAGGCATGGGACATTTTGCCACCTTGGAACTTTTTGATGGCCAGATTCCAGGATTCCTGTTGCCATGGCAACGTTGTTTTCAGTGTCTCTGTTTTCACAAGATGACATCCAGATGACTGCGGATTGCGGACTGAACAGCCACCAGCGCCATGCCAGCATCGATGACGACGCAGCGCTCAGGGTCACGACTGGCGCGAGCCAGATACGCTGCACGCACCCGATTGAAGAATTCAATTTTTTCCTGCTCGAAGCGATCGAGCTCACCACGCTGTCTTGCTCTGTGCAGCCCGATGTCGGGCGCGAGATCGAGGATGTAGGTAATATCCGGGCGTAACTCACCCTGAACCATGGTCTCCAGCGCTGCAATTTTCTCCATTGACAAACCTCTGCCGCCTCCCTGATAAGCATAGGTGGCATCGGTAAATCTGTCACATACAACCCACTTTCCCTCGCGCAGCGCCGGCGCAATCACGTGGTGAATGTGCTGCGCTCTGGCGGCGAATATAAGTAGCAACTCCGTGAGTTCGCAGATGTGCTCGTCGCGCTTGGTCAACAGGAGTTGGCGAATCAATTCTGCCACCGGAGTGCCCCCAGGCTCACGAGTTACAATGAAGGGAATCCTGGCTTTCTCCAGTTGTGCCGTGATGAATTGGATATTGGTTGTCTTGCCGACGCCCTCCACCCCTTCGATGGTGATGAAACGCGCTTTTGCGGTGCTGCTGATCATTAAGCATCAATCCCAGGGAATCTATGGCTGGCTGTTATTTAGCAGGTAGCGTGCTACCGCTGCATTGTGTTCTTCCAGTGTATTCGAAAAATGGTGTCCACCGTCGCCACGGGCCACAAAATACAACGCAGTATCATCGCTGGGATGCAGGGTGGCATGTAACGCATCCCGCCCAACCATAGCGATTGGCGTAGGCGGCAGGCCATCAATGCGATAAGTGTTATACGGAGTCGTCGCTTCCAGATCCACGCGGCGAATGTTGCCGTTGTAACCATCACCCATGCCATAGATGACGGTAGGATCTGATTGCAGACGCATCCCTGCGAGCAGTCTTCTCACGAATACACCGGCAATCTGTTCCCGCTCGCTCAGCATTCCGGATTCTTTCTCAACGATGGAAGCCAGTACCAGCGCCTCATAGGGAGAGCTGAGCGGCAGGCCGACTTCCCGTTCCTCCCATTCTTCAGCCAAAATGGTTTGGAGCTGCGCTGCTGCGCGCCGCAGGATGGAAACATCTGTTGCTCCTGCAGTATAGAAATAGGTGTCTGGGAACAGGATCCCTTCGAGGCTGGTGGATGAGCTCTGCAAGGTTGAGAGTATTTCCTCGTCACTTCTGCCCTTCAACGTGTTCAAAAGCTTGGGGCTGGTCCATAGCGTATTGAGTGCTTGCCTGACATTTGTCCCCTCGATGAATACTACGGGATATTGAATGGACTGACCTGACATCAGGTGGGTAAGCGCGCTACGCGGGCTCATTCCCTCTTGCAACGCGTACTCTCCAGCTTTGAGTCCCGTATCAAACCCATTGAACCGTGTCCACAGACTGAAAACTCTTGGCTGTCTAAGCCCAGCTTCCTCTGCCAGTTGATTGGCTACCTGCTGCATGGAGCTGCCGGGACGGATATCGATGACTAACTCGCCAGAGATTTCCAGCGGTCTGTCGAGATAGTGTTCAAATTGAAAGTAGAGGCCTGTGCAGACCAGAGAAAGCATCGCTGTGAGGCCGAAAATGTAGCGGATCAGTGTAGATCTCATGAATCAGAAACTATTTCTCAAGATAGACTGGGCCTGAAGAGTGGCGGGCCCAATCGGAAAGTTCAGATTCTCTTTTTCCAGTGCTACTGAGATGACCGGCCACACTCCAAGTACGCTGTTGCATACCCAGATTTCACTGGCATCCCTGAGTTCATCGAAGCATACCTGCCGAACTTCAACAGGGATATCCCGATCTGCAAATTGCTCAAGTAATAGCTCGCGCATTACACCGGCCACACCGGCCTCGGTCAGTGCTGGGGTGATGACTCTACCATCGCGAACGAAAAAGACATTCGTCTTTATTCCTTCGATCAAATGCCCACTGTCATCACACATGAGACCTTCGGCGCTCGCTGCTGTCAGCTCCATACTCGCTAGGACCTGATCGAGTCTGTTCAGATGTTTAATCCCCGCCAGAGCGCTATTTCTGGACAGCGGATGACGACACTGGATCACATGGATTCCCTGAGAGGCATTGCTGTCATAGCCATCGGGAAAATTGTGCAGTTGCACGATGCGGGATGCCACGCTGTTCGCCGCGGGGGCGTAGCCGCGTCCTCCGGACCCTCGTGTGATAATGATCTTGAGGATTACAGGGGAAGCACAAGCTCCACTGCGTGAACTGAGCAACTGATTGACCTCAGTTTCAAGCAATTCAAGGTCGAATGGAATACGCAATCTCTCACAGGAGCCCTTGAGGCGTGACACGTGTCGGTCCCAGTGCTGCGGGGTTTCTCCTACGACCTTGATTGTCTCGAACAGCCCATCGCCGTACTGTACAGCGCGATCGCTGACTGGCAGGAAATCCTGGTCCAGCCCATTTATCAGCATGACGTCTCCTGAATCAACATGGTCGGGCTGTAGGGTCAATTACTGTATGCGAGAGAAAACCAAGCTGCCGTTGGTGCCGCCAAATCCGAAGGAATTGCTTAACGCGACATCCAACCGTGCATCACGTGATACGTGAGGGACGTAGTCAAGGTCACACGTTTCATCTGGGTTATCGAGGTTGATCGTCGGTGTAATGATCTGATCTCGAAGCGATAGCACGCAGACAATTGCTTCCACTGCACCAGAGGCGCCGAGAAGATGGCCGAGCATGGATTTGGTAGAGCTGATTGCCAAGCTACCAGCGTGTTGCTTGAAGACACTCTTTATCGCCTGGGTCTCAGCAATGTCACCAGCGAGGGTGGAGGTGCCATGTGCATTAATGTAATTGACAGCCGAGATGTCGAGGCGGGCGCTCTGCAAAGCATTGCGCATGCAAAGTGCTGCTCCCCTTCCCCCCTCGGATGGAGAAGTGATGTGGTATGCATCTCCACTCATGCCAAATCCACTTAGTTCGGCGTAGATTTTTGCACCACGGCGTTTAGCGTGTTCATACTCTTCCAGAACCATGATGCCGGCGCCGTCGCTCAAGACAAACCCATCCCGTTCCCGGTCCCACGGTCTGCTGGCGCGCTGGGGATCATCATTGCGAGTGGAAAGTGCGCGAGCCGCGCAGAATCCTCCCAGTCCGACAGGCGACGTGGCCATTTCGGCCCCGCCCGCGAGCATCACGTCTGCTTGTCCATGACTGATCATGTTGGCGGCAACACCGATATTATGGGTGCCGGTGGTACAGGCCGTGGTGATGGCGATATTCGGTCCCTGGAAGTTGTAGCGAATGGATAGAGTTCCGCCCAGCATGTTGATTATCGAGCCCGGTACGAAGAAGGGAGATATCTTCCTGGGGCCGCTGGATTTGACCAGTTCGGAATTGTTCTCGATTGACGTAATACCGCCAATTCCGGAGCCAATGGCAACACCGACTCTTTCCACATCAATGGGAGACTCGAGAAGCCCTGAATCGGTGACGGCTTGAACCCCGGCGGCCAGACCGTATTGGATAAAAACATCCATACGACGGGCTTCCTTGTCACTGAGATACGGGGAGCAATCGAAGTTTTTAACCGAGCCACCGAAACGAGTTGTAAAATCGGAGGTATCAAACTGTTCCAGCAGGTTTATTCCGCTGCGAGCATTACGCAGTGCCTGCCAGGTCGTTTCGACGTCGTTACCGAGAGGTGTGATGAGCCCTAAACCGGTGATTACCACTCTTCTACCGTTCACTGCTTCGCTCTCCAGTGCAGTTTATGAAAAACATCAGCCCTGACTGATTGCGGCGGGCAAAATAAAAGCTACTCCAGATGATCCGGAGTAGCTTCGATATTTTGCCTAAAGTCACTCAGAAATGCTTATTGATGTAA
This sequence comes from uncultured Gammaproteobacteria bacterium, assembly GCA_903862645.1. Lineage (GTDB taxonomy): Bacteria > Pseudomonadota > Gammaproteobacteria > Pseudomonadales > Pseudohongiellaceae > UBA5078. The sequence continues at coordinate 104 of CAIOZF010000035.1, read as the reverse complement.
TCACAGGCCAGTTGTACCGTGGTGATTTTCTCAGCTTCTTCATCAGGAATTTCGGTCTCAAACTCTTCTTCCAGAGCCATAACCAATTCCACAGTATCCAAAGA
>CAIOZF010000034.1 GCA_903862645.1 uncultured Gammaproteobacteria bacterium | reverse complement strand
GGTCCCTATCTGCCGTGGGCGTTGGAGATTTGAGAAGAGCTGTTCCTAGTACGAGAGGACCGGAATGGACGAACCGCTGGTGTTCGGGTTGTCTCGCCAGAGGCATTGCCCGGTAGCTATGTTCGGACGGGATAACCGCTGAAAGCATCTAAGCGGGAAGCCCCCTTCAAGACTAGATCTCCCTGGGACTTTAAGTCCCCTAAAGAGCCGTTCAAGACCAGGACGTTGATAGGCTGGGTGTGTAAGGGCTGCGAGGCCTTGAGCTAACCAGTACTAATTGCTCGTGAGGCTTGACCATATAATCGCAGATTCTTTCAAGGTCTGACTGCAGGGCAGTCAGAGGCTGAAGGCTCCGATGAAATAGCGTAACAACCAATAAGCGCAGCGTGCTTGTACAACTACTTCAATACAGAATTCTTTCTCTCAATCATATTGTGCCAGTTTTGCCTGACGACGATAGCGAGCGTGAACCACCTGATCCCATCTCGAACTCAGAAGTGAAACCGCTCAGCGCCGATGGTAGTGTGGGGTCTCCCCATGTGAGAGTAGGACATCGTCAGGCATCTATTTAGACCTGAGTGCAGAGCGCTCAGGGGCTTAAGGCTCTAAAGCCGATGCCGATCCAACTCAAAAAACCCCTGTCGGGCTCCGACAGGGGTTTTTTTTGCACCAAATAATACGCACGAAAGGTCTCACAATCGCCGGATCGTGCCGGGTGGTACGCACCACTTTGCCGCGCCTGACGCCTTGTAATTGCAGTCTTTTCATCAGGCGCTCGACAGTACAACGTGCCACCGCAAAGTCCTCGCGATTCATCTGTCGCCACACCTTGTCGGCTCCGTAGACCTCAAGGTTGGAGTGCCAGACACGCTGGATCTGCGGAACCAACTCTGCATCACGATGCTCGCGTGCGCAGCGCAATGCCGGGTTACGCTGCTGGGCAGCGCGGCGGCGATACCCTGATGGGGCGACCTGCAAGACTTTGCAGATCGGCCCGACCCCGAAGGCATCACGATGCTGATCGATAAACGTGCTCAGGATTTCAAACGGCGGTCGAGCTCCGCCTGGGCGAAAAAAGCGCTGGCCAGCTTGAGAATCTCATTGGCTCGGCGCAGTTCCTTGTTCTCTCGCTCCAGGGCTTTGATGCGCTCGCGCTCTTCAGTCGACACGCCGTCACGTTGACCGCTATCAACCTCGTGTCGATGCACCCACCCATGCAGCGTTTGCGGCACACAGCCGATCTTGGGGGCAATTGACTCGATCGCGGCCCATAGGGAGGGGTACTCGCCGCGTTTATCGTGCACCATGCGTACAGCGCGTTCGCGGACTTCGGGGGAAAACTTCGGGGATCTTTTCATGGCTCCATTCTCGCAAGGATTGGAACCTCCACCAAACCCGGGGTGATTCAATCAGCAATATCGGCATTGAAAAAGCCTTGGTTTTTCCTCTTCCTTAAGACGTTGAGGTATCGGTTATCATCGCCCCGCTTTCAAACAGTCCCGGGAGTAATCTGTGGCCACTCGTGCCGAACTTGTCCAACGTCTCGAACTACTCGACGCATGCGCTGTTTCTGACGCGCTCGACAGCGTTGGCCTCCGGGGCGCCCACTCCGGGCTGCCGCGCCGTTCCACCCGCAAACGCATTGCTGGCACTGTTGAAACAGTGAAATTGCATGCGCAGGCGCCGGTGGGTGGCTCCAAACGTCACCTCGGCACTGCCGCCATCGAAGCCTCTGATGAGCTCACCATTATTGTGGTTGAACAGCGTACGGGTATTGATTGCGCCGGCTGGGGCGGCGTGCTGGCCAGTGCCGCCAAAACCAAGGGCATACGCGGCGTCATAATGGAAGGCCCGGCGCGCGACATCGACGAATATGAAGATCTGGGGTTTCCGGTGTTCTCCCGTTACACCACACCACACACTGCCCGCGGCCGGGTATGGGAAGAAGCGTTCAGCGTGCCGGTGCAGGTGGGTGATGCGATGGTGTACCCC
>CAIOZF010000033.1 GCA_903862645.1 uncultured Gammaproteobacteria bacterium | reverse complement strand
AGGTTCTAAGGAGCAAACCGATGATGATGCATCGAATACTGCGCACCACTCTGCTGGCATGGCTGGCGGGATTGTTCGCTGTGCCGGTACTGGCTGCGGATTACCGCCTGGGGGAACGCCTCTCCCAGGGAGCCAAGGCCGGGGAGAAAAGCACGCCGGTCCTGCGCGAGCTGCGCTGGGAGGAATTGGTGCCCGCTGACTGGAATCCCAAGGACCTGTTGAAGGGCCTGGACATGAGCATGCTCAACGACGCCGATCCGCGCGCCACCGAGGCACTGAACAAGCTGCGCGAGGTCTGGAACAATGCGCCAGCCAACCCCGCTCTGAATGGGACGCGCGTGCGCATTCCCGGCTTCATCGTACCGATCGAATTCAAGGGCAAGCAGATCAGTGAGTTTCTGCTGGTGCCCTACTTCGGTGCCTGTATCCATTCGCCACCGCCGCCCTCCAACCAGATCATCCACGTGTTTCCCGCACGGCCGCTGCCCGCCAGTTTCAAGACCATGGATGCGGTTTGGGTCAACGGCTTGCTGGAACTGGGGCAGTCGAAGACGGAAATGGGCAATGCCGCCTATCGCATCAAGGCGGAACAGACACAGCCCTACAAGCGCCCCGGCGCGTCCTGAGCAGGCTGGACCGGGCGGCTCTCCCGTGGCCACTTGAAAATCGGTTGGGCGGCCCCATCTGAACGATTCGCGTATGCTTTCCCTCCCCGATCTTGTGCAGGTTTGGCCTTCCCCATGGAACAGTTCCACGGCACCACCATTGTTTCTGCCCGCAGGGGCAACCGCGTTGCATTGGGAGGCGACGGTCAGGTCACCCTTGGTCATATCGTGGTCAAGGCCAGTGCGCGCAAGGTGCGCCGGATCTACCATGACCGCATCCTCGCTGGTTTCGCCGGTGGCACCGCAGACGCCTTCACGCTGTTCGAGCGCTTCGAGGCCAAGCTGGAGAAGCATCAGGGCAACCTGATGCGCTCTGCCGTGGAGCTGGCCAAGGACTGGCGTACCGATCGCATGTTGCGCAAGCTGGAAGCGATGCTGGCCGTGGCTGACCGGGATGTGTCGCTGATCATCACCGGACAGGGAGATGTCCTCGAGCCTGAGTACGGTCTGGTGGCCATAGGCTCGGGTGGCGCCTACGCCCAGGCTGCGGCACGCGCCCTGCTCGACAATACCGAGCTTGGTCCCGAAGACATCGTGCGCAAATCGCTGGGTATCGCCGGGGACATCTGCATCTATACCAACCAGCACCATACGGTGGAAACGCTGTGAGGGGTGAGTGAGGAGTAAAGAGTGAGGAGTAAAGAGTGAGGAGTGAGGGGTGAGGAGTGAGGAGTAAAGGCGATGCCTGTATGTAACGGTCTGTAGTGGTCAAGTTATTTCGGACACGTCGATAGGTTGTTGGGCTGCCATTTTGCGTTCGTAGGTGGTGGGCGGCAGATATCCCAGTTTTGAATGCAGGCGTACGTTGTTGTAGAACCCGACGATGTAGTCGACGATATCTCGAATGGCTTCACCGTGATTGGCGTAGTCACGCTGCCATACACGCTCCATCTTCAGACTCAGGAAGAATCGCTCCATGACGGCGTTATCCCAGCAATTTGCCTTGCGACTCATGCTGGCGCGTAATCCATGTCGATCCAGTAAAGCGCGATAAGCATCGCTGGCATATTGGCAGCCCCGGTCAGAGTGAACAACGAGCCCGGCAGGCGGTTGCCGATGGGATAGGGCCATCTGGAGGGCGGAGCAAACCAGCTCACTGGGCATGCTGGGTGCCATTGCCCAACCGACGATCTTGCGCGAGAACAAATCCATCACCACCGCCAAGTAAAGCCAGCCACTTCGCGTCCGGATGTAAGTGATGTCAGCGACCCAGGCGAGGTTCGCTGCGACAGGTTCGAATTGCCGATCCAGCACGTTGTCAGCGATGGGCAGCGCATGGCGGCTGTCAGTGGTATGAATGAATTTTCGCTTCCATATTGGATGTATGTCATTGATTCGCATGAGCGTGCGAACATGGTATCGACCCACCTCAATCCCGCGCTCTCGCATCGCCACGCAAAGCCGGCGGCTGCCGTAGCTTTGACCGGATGCGGCGAACGCTGCTTGCATGTGGGGCGTCACGGAACAAGCTTTGGTTGCCCGAGCCGCCTGAGCGGCCCGTGCCGCGTAGTAACCGGACCGAGACACCCCCAGCAGCCGGCACAGCCGCGCCACTCCATCGGCCTTCTTTTGCAACTGATCGACGCACTGATACATCACTTCAGTTCTCGGGCAAAGAAGGCCGATGCTTTTTTTAGCAGGTCATTATCCTGTCGTAGCTGCCGGTTCTCGTTCTCAAGTTGGCGAATCCGCTGTT
>CAIOZF010000032.1 GCA_903862645.1 uncultured Gammaproteobacteria bacterium | reverse complement strand
TCAAGGCATCACGAGGCCAAGACATGAACCAATCCATGGTGCATCCACTAAAGACGGCAGGGAACTTCAAGGCACGTGATCGGAACTTAGCGCTCACGGGCGAGAAGCAGAGAGCAATGTGAAGATTGTTTCGCACACGATTGATAAAGTACTCGTACAAGACTTCGTTAGTCGGAACACGCTTGGGAAACTCCTTCTTCATGACGGGAAGCAACTCAGAGCAAATCTCGTCGATCTCATCACGCTGGAAAAGACCTCCGATCTCACCAGTAGCCAGCACGTTGTTAATGTACTCAAGGAATCCCTCGTCCTTGATCTCATTGTCCGTAAGCAAGAAAGTCACTCCCTTACCCTTGACACCAGACAAGCGGTAGAGAACCTTAAGATCATCCATCAAGTTGCTGGCGCTGTATGTGCGGGACAATTGGATCTGGAAGATGTTGTAGCGGGCAATGCTGGTTGCCAATCTAGTAACACTCTGCTTCCCGGAGCCGCCGACTCCAACAAGGAGGGCATTTCCTTGAGGAGTACGCAGGATACGGGAGACACGGATCAAGTGAATCATGCAATCCTTGAAAAACACCAAGTCCATCTTAGCACCGCGAATCGTCTCATTGTACATACTCATGTACTCGATCAGCTTGTCTCTCAGCTGATCGAAGGTTTGGATTCGCTCATACACCTTGGGCGCCTCAAGTTCCTCTCCTTCCTCGCCAGTTGCCTCAGGGGCATCGCGAAGAAAATCAACAAAATATGGTTCAGCCATCAAGCGCTTCTCATACTCTTCGCCAAGCTCGGCAGCGAGTCCAGAATGAATGCGTTTCTCAAACCATTCCACGTCCTTTTTGTTCGTGAAGCGATCGGAAATAACTCGAAGGCACTCGTGCTTCCACAGCGCCAGGATGTCATCAACCGTCTTGACACCAAGATTCGTAGCGATAAGGATCCCTTCCCAGATGCGGCTGACATCACGAAGATTGAACACGTAATGAAACTTGGCTGGGGTGGGAAGCATCTTGACTTTGGTGTCTTGCCAAAGCTTTCGGGTGACAGGGACAAGCTTTGCAACAACATCGATGACATCGCGACTGAATCCACGCTCAGCACAGAAGTAGCCAAGACCAATCGTCTTGAAAATGCGGTCAATAGAGACGTTTGCGGGAAGGGTGCAGTTGAAAATTGAGAACTGGCGTTTGAGGCGCTCAGGGATATCGTTACGACCACCACCAGGATGGGGCATCGCAGCCATGTACTGCATGTCGACCAAGTTGATGAAATCTCCAGGCTTGTCAATGCTGTAGAAACCATTGACGGCCATGATTTGACGAACAATTTCATTGGCAATTTGGTCACCCCACTCATTGATGATTGGCATGTTAATATCGTCAATGAACACGGTCATGCGCTTCCCACCTGGGGGTCCGTAAGTGGTACCCATGCGCTTTTCAACGTAGCTTTCCACAGTTCGCTGGAAACCATTGGGAGTCGAGGTGGACGAAAAGTTAAGACTCTTAAAGAGCTGCTCCTCGGCATTGAAGCGGCGGCAGTAGCCCTTGATCATCACAGTCTTAGCAGTACCGCCCTCGCCGATCAGCAATATTGCCTTACGCTGCTTAGCAATGGTCTCAATGAGGTAGTCTGTGCGCACATTATCAATGTTGGGGACAAGAATGCTGCGGAAGGCAGGAACTTCGTCCTTCGGATAAACATACTCCTCCACACGTTTGGTCCAGTGAATCCATTCGCCAGCGTCGTCAACCAAGTAGTTGAAGATGGACTCCCCAGCTTCCAAAGTAGGAAGATTGAGGGGTTGTGCGAGACCTTGAATTTTCTCTTGCAGGCGAGCACGGTCTTCGAGCTCAAGAATAGCGCCTAAGCTCCACATGACTGCAAAGACATAGAGACGCTCGAGTTGCACCTTAGGGGCAGACTTGCCACCATCGAGCGATGGTATGGTACCAGCAAGCAAGTCACATGTTTGCTTGATGTAGTTGCATTCGAGAACAACCATTTTAGCCTCAAGACTGAAGCGGACATAGGTAATCAACTCATCGTAAGAGTTCATGAATAGCTGGCGTAGAACTTCAGCCTCAGACGAGGGTCGTGTCTTCAGCCAACCTTCTACAATTGGAACCCAATCAAGCGCCGAGGAGGACATGAAAACCATGCCATTGCGGGACACAGTGGCGGGCGACGCATTGTCGATATTGTGGGGTTCGAAGACAAGCTTAGCATCAGGGGACATAGGAATTCGATCCCCGTTAGCCAGTGTGAGCAACTTGTTGTCATCAAGGACAGAGTTCAAGTTCTCAATCCAGACGGCATCGACAGGGCCATCAAGCACGATCCAAATCTTTTCACCCTTTTTGCCCTTCAGTGTGCGGCGCCACAAGGTAGAGAAAATACCATCAGTCCAGTCGTTGGTTGCAACATCAAGGCGGCCGAACATTTGTGGGGCGGTGATGGCCTTCGGGTTCATGCGCATCTCGCGATGGGGTACGCCATTATCAGTCATGGATTTCATGAGAACGTTGATATTGCAGGTCTTTCCAGCACCACTTGGTCCAAGAGCCATGAATCCGTGGCGCACGCGCTGAGTCTCGAAGAGCTGAATAAGCTTGAGTGTCCATGGGGGATGGTTGATGAGACCCATTTGATTCACGTTGCGGTCGATGGCAGCCTCGAGCTCAGGATAACCGGCAGTGTCGAGCACAATACCTGGAAACAGATCGGAAATCAAACTCAAGAACAGGGGCTCATCCTCATCGACAAGCTTAGACAAGTTCATATCACGGAGACCGCGCATCACAATGGTCATTTCACTGTCGTCAGGATGCGCACGCTTCTGGTCACCCATAGTACGCAACACCGAGAGAATGTTGCGAAGGCCGAAGTCGTAATGCACTTGCTTGGTCAATTGCTCCTCACAAAGCTTGTAAAGAGTGTAGAATTTGCGAGCCAGGATCACGTTACCCTGGAAACCGCAGCTGGCAAGCTTGACACGAATAATGATTTGACGATCGGGCACCATCATAGCGACTGTGCGGAATTGAATCTTCAGGTTCTCGGGCAACTCTTGGCGACCGGCATAACCAGGATTCATGGTTAAGAATAGACCAAATTCCATGTCAAGTGAGACATCATCGCCATCCATGAAAATGAAGTTGGAACGACGCTCTTTCTTGGCACTCAAGACAATCGCAATTTGTTGCGCAGCCACGGACAGCACGGGCAATTCAATGCGGTTGAATTCATCAAAGCAGCCCCAACTGCCACTTTGAGCCAAACCCTTGTAAATACGTCCCAAACCACGGTAGTCCATTTGGTCGGAGCACTAAACAAAAGCAAGGATCATAATTTCGAAAGGTCAGTCAAACCTGACATGCACGATATTCAATGAGAAAATATGGAATGATAAATAAAATTACAACAAACGTTGAACACGACGACGTATTTTCCCAAAGCGCGACCCATATCCTTGGTAGTTTCAGTTTTGCCAGTTCCGGCAGGACCAGCAGGGGCGCCTCCCATGGACATGCCAAGGGCTTGCGCGAGG
>CAIOZF010000031.1 GCA_903862645.1 uncultured Gammaproteobacteria bacterium | reverse complement strand
GCCTCGGACTTCATCGGGCAGGTGTTGACCCCGAGCAGGCTGTAGGCGGGGGTTCTGCCGATACCGCTGCGAATCTGCCGACTGATGACTTCTGCGGTCTGCTCCCAGTTTATCAAGGCCTCAGCCTTGTCGAGTTTGCTGGCATAGGTGCTGAGACTACCATCCTGAATTTGTGCCTCGCAGCGCAAGGTCTCCAGATTTTGAAGACAGTAAACCAGCCCTCTCTTGCCAATGTCCGAGAGTCTGGATTCGAGGGTCTGACGGTCATCTTCTTCCGAAATGGCCACAGGGATTTTGTAGAGCATGGCGCCAGTGTCGAGTCCCTTGTCCATCTGCATTATGGTGATGCCGGTTTCTTTATCGCCAGCCAACAAAGCCCGTTCAATGGGCGCCGCCCCGCGCCAGCGTGGCAGGAGGGATGCGTGGACGTTGATGCAGCCAAATTTCGGAATATCAAGCACGGTCTGCGGAAGCAAAAGCCCGTAGGTCACGACAATCATCAGATCCGGAGCCAATTCCGCCAGGGTTCGCTGCGACTCTTCAGAGCGTAAGCTGATGGGCTGAAAGACCGGCAGGCCGTGCACCTGCGCCAGAGATTTCACCGGGCCGGGGTGCATCTGCTTGCCTCTCCCGGCGGCTCTGTCCGGCTGGGTGTAAACGCCAACGATCTGATATTGGGCTCTCAGCAGAGCATCCAGATGCTGGGCTGCGAAGGGAGGGGTCCCGGCAAAGACAATTTTCAATGGGTGCTGCATGCAAGTTCCGAATGAAAGCAGAATGGGTCGGCAGCTCGACGAGGATAGCCGAGAGAGCGAGTCAAACGGATTCCTTGTGGGCTTTTTCCAGTTTGGAGCGGATACGCTCGCGCTTTAGCGTACTCAGGTAGTCCACGAAAAGCTTGCCTTTGAGATGGTCTATCTCGTGTTGGATGCAGGTCGCCAACAGGCCATCGGCCTCCAGAGCAAACGGATTGCCATCGCGATCCAATGCTTTTATGCGAACCAGGCGTGGGCGCGAGACTGCTTCATAGAATCCTGGGACAGAAAGACAGCCTTCGTCATACTCCGTGAGTTCATGATCTATAATCTCAATCGCAGGATTGATGAAAACCAATGGACAATCGTTGTTTTCGGAAACATCAATGACGATAAGCTGTTTATGGACATTGACCTGAGTTGCCGCAAGTCCGATGCCCGGTGCGGCATACATGGTCTCAAACATATCGTCGATGGTTTTTCTCAACCCATCAGTGACTTCTGTGACAGGTGCTGCTTTCTTGCGCAGCCGCAGGTCAGGGAATTCAAGAATTTCTAGTATTGCCATAGTGTTAACTGCGCCGCTTCAGCGGCGACCAAACTTGATATAAATGTCGGTACTGTGAACTGCTTCTCGTGCTCAGTATACCTAATTGCTAAGATGACGAACCCCGCCACTAGGTTGGAATTGTAATGATGAACGTGTCAGGACTGAAGAGTTTAGTTACTTTTTGCAACGTTAGCATTGTTATGGTGCTTACTCTGACAAGTGCTCAGGCACAAACCCTGCAGCTCTCCCCCGATGCTCCTGCCAACTATGTCGTAAAGGAGGGTGATACCCTTTGGGATATCTCTTCGGTATTTCTCGACGACCCGTGGCGCTGGCCCGGAATCTGGCAGTTCAATTCGACTGTCAGCGATCCAGACCTAATCTATCCGGGTGATACATTAAGCTTGGTGTATGTGGATGGAAATCCGCTCGTTGTGTTGGATCGTGGCACCCGCCCTACGGTCCGGCTTAGCCCTCAGGTTCGAGAAGCGCCCTTGCTTAGTCCAATTCCAGCCATCCCTCGTCAGGCTCTCTCAGGTTTCCTGGTGGAAAATCGCATTGTCGATGTCGAGACGTTTGAAACCGCCCCTTATATCCTTTCCGGCGCAGCAGGCAATCTGATTGTCGGAGCCGGACATGAGATCTATGCCAGAGGGACGTGGGAAAGGGATTTAAGCAGCTACGATGTTTTCCGGCTAGGGGTGGCTTACCACGACGGAGAAACGAACGAGCTACTGGGGCAGGAGGCTATAAATCTCGGCTCGATAGAAATCATTTCCAATGAAGGCGACGATCTGCGTAAAGCCCTGGTTGCCAGCAGTAACGAAGAGCTTAAAGCCGGTGATCGACTGCTGCCGCGCGAGACGACTCCGATCAATCCGAATTTCTTTCCCACAACTCCTGATAATGAGATGAATGGAGAGATAATCGGTCTGCTCAATAATGAAAGCAAAGCGGCACAGTTTGAGTCGGTTGTCATGAATCTGGGGGAGCGCGATGGGCTTAAGGCTGGCGATATCCTTACAATTCACAAAGCCGGAGATTCGGTGCGTGATCCTGTGACTGACAAGCGAGTAGAGTTACCGTCCACAGAGATAGGGCTGCTGATGACCTACAAGATTTTTGAAAAAGTGAGTTATGGCGTAATTCTATCGCTGAACGAACCGGCACTGGCCGGAAGTGTCGTGAGCACCCCGTGAAATAACCGATAGCCCCCACTAATTTCCCATGATCAAGGATGATCAGCATGGACCAAGAACCCCTAAGCCAATGGCTTGCCCTTTACGCGCTCCCTGGGTTACCCCTCAGCCTCTTTAGCCGGTTGATGCGTGAGTTTGACTCTCCGGTTGCTATTCTGGAAACAAAAGCGGCGGCGCTGCGAGAGCGCGGCGTGCATCCCGAATTGATCAGTGGTATCGATAACCGAATTGCGGAATGCCGGAGCTTGCCCCCAGTCGCGAAAGCGTTGTCTTGGGGCGCAATGGCGGGAAACCATATCATCTCGTTACGGGATGCAGATTACCCACCGCTATTGAAGGAAATTACTGACCCGCCTCCTATTCTTTTCGTCAAAGGGAGGCCGGAGAGACTGCTTATCCCTCAACTGGCAATAGTGGGTAGCAGGCACTGCAGCGTGGATGGGCGCGAAGTAGCCTCGTGGTTTGCCAGGGATCTGGCGCTGAAAGGATTCTCAATTTGTAGCGGGCTGGCCCGTGGGATCGATACTGCCGCTCATTCTGCAGCGAACAGAGCCGGTGCAATTACCGTGGGTGTACTGGGCTGCGGAGTCGACAGAATCTATCCGTCCAGCAATTTCAAGCTGGCACAGGATATCTGCCAAAATGGGACCCTTGTCTCTGAGTTGCCGCTGGGCAGTGCTGCCCGCGCGGAGCATTTTCCGAGACGGAATCGAATCATCAGCGGCATGAGCCTTGGCGTCATCGTCATCGAAGCGGCGGAGAAAAGTGGTTCGCTTATTACCGCGCGCATGGCGATGGAGCAAGGTAGAGAGGTATTTGCAGTGCCCGGATCCGCGCGCAATCCCTTGAGCAAAGGATGCCATCGACTGATCCGCGACGGTGCGACATTGGTCGACTCTCCGGAGCAGGTGCTGGAACAGGTTCGCGCACTGGTCGAATTTCAACTGGAAGCGCTGCAGTTTCCGGGCGTTGAAAAGAGGGATGTCTGTCCAACCAGGATAGAAGGAGTTTCCGATAAAGAAGAGCGAGACGTTTTGCGGCAGATTGGGTACGATCCTGTAGCAGTTGATCTCCTTATGGAGCGCCTGACTATGGAGTTGCCCGCATTACAGGCAACCCTCCTGGCGCTGGAGTTTAGTGGCAAAGTACGCTGCGTCGCCGGGCGCTATTGTCTAGGCTGACCTTGCGCTTGCAACCCAATGGAGACTGCTGTAATTTCACGGGCTCAAAATTTTCCGTAAGGGGTTATGTAATGGCTGGTGCATTTGTTGCGGTGCTCATGGGGTCAGAGTCTGACCTTTCTGTAATGCAGGGTGCTGCTGATGTTCTTGGCAGTCTGGGTATACGTTGCGAGATGAAGATCACATCCGCTCATCGCACTCCAGCGGCTACTCAGCACTATATTGCCGACGCGGTGTCTCGTGGTTGTGAGGTTTTTATTGCTGGCGCAGGACTCGCAGCCCACTTGGCTGGCGCTGTTGCCGCACACACATTAAAGCCGGTCATTGGCGTACCGATTGATTCGGGCCCTATGCAGGGAATGGACTCATTGCTGTCGACGGTGCAGATGCCCGCAGGGATTCCGGTTGCGACGGTGGCTATCGGCAAGACCGGCGCGAAGAACGCCGGTTATCTTGCTGCTCAGATTCTGGCTATCAAGGATGAGGCGCTGGCACAGCGCGTAAAGGCCGAGCGTGAACAAAAGGCTCAGAATGTCATGGCACAGGATCAGGCGTTGCAGGAAGCGCGCAAATAAACGACACACGGGGCAGGTCAGTGGCAACTGCAGCAATTAACAGCTGGCAGGTAACACAGGCTGCCAACCGTTTGCTCGATGGTGAGGTCCTCGCCTATCCTACAGAGTCCGTTTGGGGACTTGGGTGTGATCCGGAGAACAAGGAAGCCACCCTGAGATTACTGCAGATCAAGGACAGGCCTGCCACTAAAGGTCTAATACTGGTGGCAGGTTCAATTGATCAGATAGCCGAACTACTATATCCGCTGTCTCCCTCGCAAAGAAAACGGATCTTGGCGACCTGGCCCGGCCCCACCACCTGGCTTGTACCGGACCTCAATGACGTGATCCCGCCATGGATAAAGGGGTGCCATGACAGCGTTGCAGTCCGTGTTTCGGCGCATCCATTGGTCGCTGCGCTCTGCCAGCAGTTCGGTGGGCCGCTGGTCTCCACTTCAGCCAACAAAGCAGGAAAACATCCCGCCAAAACGTCACTACAGGTTGTAAAGCAACTGGGGCGTGACATTGATGGCTTGCTTCATGGGCGACTGGGCGATAGCGAACGTCCCTCCAGAATTATCGACCTTCTTTCCGGGCAGGTCCTTCGAGGCTAATCGCTTCAACGCACAATTACTTTTGGGGGAATTCAATTGGCAACAGACAAAATTGGTCCAGGCGACGTCAGTCAGGTTCGGGATTATCTACTGGACCTGCAGGATAGGATCTGCAGTACTCTTGAGAAGGTGGATGGGGAGGCGACTTTCATCACAGATGCGTGGCAACGCGATTCTGGTGGCAGTGGTCGCAGCCGGGTCATCAGCAATGGAGCGGTCTTTGAGAAAGGCGGCGTCAATTTTTCTCATGTCTTTGGCGACAGACTGCCGCCTTCGGCGACCGCGGTACGTCCCGATTTGGCAGGTGGCTCCTTTCAGGCCATGGGAGTGTCGCTGGTTATCCATCCGGACAATCCCTTTGTGCCCACCTCTCACGCAAACTTCCGATTTTTTATTGCGGAAAAAGATGGGCATGAGCCGGTCTGGTGGTTCGGTGGCGGTTATGACCTGACTCCATATTACGGTTTCGAGGAGGACTGTCAGCATTGGCACAAAACCGCTAGGCAAGCCTGCGACAAGGCGGGTACACAGACCTACCAGCGCTTCAAGAAGGAGTGTGATGAGTATTTCTATCTTAAGCACCGTCAGGAGCCCAGAGGTATTGGCGGACTGTTCTTCGACGACTTCAACGAAGCCGGCTTTGCCGACAGTTTCGAAATGGTCAAGGCATTGGGCGACAGTTATCTGGAAGCTTACTGTCCGATAGTGGAGCGCAGAAAAGACACCCTTTATACGGAGCTTAACAAGCAGTTCCAGTGTTACCGACGCGGGCGCTACGTGGAGTTCAATCTGGTATACGATCGCGGCACGTTGTTCGGTTTGCAGTCCGGTGTTGGCAGAATCGAATCGATATTGATGTCTCTTCCTCCGGTCGTGCGCTGGGATTACAACTGGCATCCGGAACCAGGGAGCGAAGAGGCTCGGCTCTATACTGACTTCCTGCGTGCCCGTGATTGGGTTTGATGCTCTTCTGACTGGAGTTGAAGATGGATCGCTACGCGGTATTTGGAAATCCCATAAAACAAAGCCGATCGCCTTGGATCCACGCCCGCTTTGCAGAACAGACTGGGCAGCACTTGGGCTACACGGCTGAAGAAATTCCACTGGACGGCTTCGAAGCAAATGTGCGGAATTTCTTCGCGTCCGGTGGTAAGGGCCTGAATGTCACGGTGCCGTTTAAGGAGAGGGCCTGGGCAATAGCAGAAGTGCGCAGCGTGGCCGCGCAGCAGGCTGGCGCCGTCAATACTCTGTATTTGAATCCGCAAGGAAAACTTCTAGGTGACAACACGGATGGCACGGGGATGTTGCGCGATATCATTTCCAACCATGGGGGCAGTATCGCAGGTAAGCAAGTGCTGATCGTTGGCGCTGGCGGAGCTGTGCGAGGGGTGTTGCCCAGGTTGCTCGCCGAGGCTCCTGCAAGAGTCAGCATTGTCAATAGAACGACCTCCAGGGCGCAGACGCTGGCAGATCAGTTCGGCTCCAGTGGAGATCTGGAGGCCTTGGGGTTTGACCGGCTTCAGGGGAATACTTTTGATTTGATCATCAACGGCAGTTCGGCTGGACTTGCGGGAGAGTTGCCGCCACTGCTGGGCACCATAGTCCGCTCCGACACCTGGTGCTACGACATGATCTACGGCCGTGGTGATACTCTGTTCCAGCGTTGGGCAAAGGAAAGCGGAGCGGGTAAAGCGCTGAACGGCGTCGGTATGTTGGTCGAACAGGCAGCAGAGTCCTTCTATCTATGGCGTGGGGTCAGGCCTGGGACGGCGGGTATTATTGCCTCGTTGCGAGCCGAGCTGGCATAACCAATCCAGAGCTGGTGGTATCCTGGCTCAGATTTCCAGCGCCTTCCGGTGGCGATTCTTTAATTCCACGTATTTGCCAGCCGAATAGCTGAAATACTCAAGTTCCTTTTCCGTGAGTTTTCTTACCTGTTTTATCGGAGCACCAACATACAGGTAGCCGCTGACCAGCGTCTTCCCGGGAGGCACTATGCTCCCTCCCCCAATAACGACATCGGATTCCACAGTAACGCCATCCATCAAAATGGCGCCCATCCCGATCAGTACGCGATCGCCGACGACACAGCCATGCAGCATGACTTTGTGGCCCACAGTTACCTCACTGCCTATCAGCGTGGGAAATCCTCCGGGATTAAACGGGCCATCGTGGGTGACATGAATCACTGTTCCGTCCTGGATGCTACAGCGGCTCCCTATCCTGATCTTGTGGATATCCCCTCTGATCACTGCTAATGGCCAGACCGAGCTGTCGTGACCAAGGATCACGTCTCCGATCACCACAGCACTGGGATCGATAAAAACCGACTCATCAATTTCGGGAGTGTGGTGTTCAAAAGCGCGTATTGCCATGCTGATTCTCGATGGTTTTCTGTCGTCGGAGTCGGGAATTCTACCCTGCCTTGCAGTAGTATACAGCCCAGCCGGCGTCGGCCCAGCCGTACATGGAAAAACACCGACGCGCCGACAAGTGCAACTAAATTCGATTCCCGGAAGAGCTCCTATGACGACCAACCCGCTGCTGAACTTTGATGAATTACCGCGTTTTTCGGAAATTGGCGCAGAGCATATAGAGCCGGCTGTCAGTGTTGTGCTTGATGAAAACAAGCAACGAGTCATAGGGATAATTGAGCTAAAACAGAACAGGAGTGCCCCCAGCTGGCAAAGCCTTATGGCGCCACTTGATGAGATTGAGGATCGTCTCAGTAAAGTCTGGTCTACCGTGAGCCATCTGAACGCGGTCCGCAATACGCCCGAAATCCGCCGGGCCTACAACATTTGTCAGCCTAAGATTACAGAGTACTACACCTTTTTGGGGCAGAATCGGGCATTGTTTGAGGCGGTGCAGAGTCTGTCCTCAAGGGCCGAGGAATTGCAGTTTGACCACTCGCAGCGCAAGATTCTGCGTGACTACCTGCTTGAATTTCGGTTGGCTGGTGTAGACCTGAATGAGGAAAAGCAGAAGCAGTTTGCTGAGATTGAAACTCGTCTTAGCAATCTCTCCAATAGATTCAGCAACAACGTCCTAGACGCTACTATGGCCTGGAGTAAGCACATCACTGATATCGCTGTGTTGGGCGGTTTGCCGGAGACGGCACAAAAAAATGCCGCTGATCTCGCCGCTCGGAAAGGTCTTGAGGGCTTCATACTAACGCTTGATGCTCCCTGCTATATCAGTGTGATGACCAATTCAGATGACCGTGAGTTGCGCAGAGAGATCTATCAGGCGTATGTCACCCGAGCCTCCGATCAAAGCGCAGCAAGCGTGGATTGGGACAATAGGGGTGTCATAGACGAAATTCTCAGCTGCAGAGCGCAATTGGCCGAGTTGCTGGGGTTTACAAGTTATGCAGAGGTCTCTGTGGCCAGGAAGATGGCAAGATCGGTAAGCCGAGTGAACGATTTCCTAAAGGAGTTGGCAGACCTGGCAGTTCCTTCTGCGCGACTTGAATACGCAGAACTCCGTGAGTTCGCGGCACGCGAACATGCCCAACCGATGCTGGAGGCATGGGACATTCCCTATTTCAGTGAAAAGCTTCGCAAGAAAAGCTTCGATGTCTCCCAAGAGGAGTTGCGCCAATACTTTCCCGTGGATCAGGTTAAGAAAGGACTTTTCGAAATAGCCCGGCGTCTGTATGACGTCAAGGTTGCCGCCAACACTGCAATGGAGCTGTGGTGCGAAGGAGTTGAGGCGTTTGATATTCTCAAGGATGGCCGGGTAATCGCGCGGTTCTACTTCGATCTGTTTACTCGCGAAGGGAAGAAATCAGGGGCTTGGATGGCGGAATGTCGATCACGGCGGCAACTTGCTGATGAATCAATGCAGATTCCAGTAGCTTATCTGGTCTGCAATTTCGCTCAGGGCTCCGGCGCAGACACATCATTGTTAACTCATAACGAGGTTACGACGCTGTTCCACGAATTTGGTCACGGGCTTCATCACATGCTGACCCGTGAAAAGCACCTGCGCTCCTCTGGCATCAATGGTGTGGCATGGGATGCAGTTGAGCTGCCGAGTCAGCTAATGGAAAACTGGTGTTGGGAGCCGGAGGCAATAGACCTTATTTCCAGGCACCACAAGACGGGGCTGAGTCTTCCAAAGGGGCTGCTTGATAAGCTGCTGGCGGCGAAAAACTTTCAGGCGGGGATGAAAACGGTCCGTCAGCTCGAGTTTGCGCTTTTCGACTTTGAGCTGCACCAATTGTCCGGACCGATGGGTGATGATCAGGTGCTAAAGGTCATGGAGGGGGTTCGAGCTCTGACCTACGTCTATGCGACCCCCAAGTTCAATCGCTTCCAGAACAGTTTCTCGCACATTTTCGCCGGCGGTTATGCGGCCGGTTATTACAGCTACAAATGGGCCGAAGTTTTGTCAGCGGATGTGTTCTCACGCTTTGCTGAATACGGGGTGTTCAACGCGAAAATCGGGGCACGTTTCCTGGAACAACTTCTCGCCAAAGGAGGAGGTGCTGACCCCTTGGAACTTTTCACCGCTTTCATGGGTCGTGAGCCGAATATCGAAACACTTCTGCGCCAAGATGGGCTTCTGGCCTGGAAATGACTCTAAAAATCCTTGCTATCGACGCTGCATGCCTTGATTTACGTCAACTCCAAACCAATTTGAGGATGGCATTTTAATTTCAAGCCTTGCTATAATGCTCCGGCTTTTATTGCACCCGCGTGATTTTGAGCAGAGAGCTTTCTAGCTGGCCATTCCAGGGAAAATCCTGCTCGCTGTATGCGGAAATTCGGTTGTTTATCCCTGTCTTTAAATCCACTCAGATGGAATAATGGGGTTGGTTCATCAGACCACCTTCAGGCTTAAATCAGATCGTCACTGTAATCTTAGCTGCCGTCACTCAGAAAATGAGACGGCATGAAAATAACTACTAAATTTAAACTCTGCCTTATTCTAAATTTAATGGAGACACGGCGAATGTTGTCTAAAGCAAAGCTGTGGTTAGGCCTGGTGGTTGCTGCGTTGATGACGCTTAGCACTAACCTTCAGGCGGCCTGGGAACTAAACATGACCCAAGGCGTAACCCAAATCAGTAGAGATACCTATGATCTTCATATGCAGATCCTCTGGTGGTGTGTGGCTATCGGGGTTGTTGTGTTTGGAGCCATGCTCTGGTCCATCATCAATCATCGCAAATCGAAGGGAGCGGTTGCCGCCACTTTCCATGAGAGCACCAAGATTGAGATTATGTGGACCGTTATTCCGTTCATAATACTGATTTTGATGGCTATCCCTGCAACCCGTGTTCTGACCGAAGCCTACGACTCAACTGAGTCAGATTTGGATATTCAGGTGACTGGTTATCAATGGCGCTGGGAGTACCGCTACATGCGTGGGGATGCCAGTGAAGAAGAAGTGCTCTTCTATAGCAACCTGAGTACCCCGTCTGACCAGATTGACAACAGTCTGCCAAAGGGAGAGCACTATCTTCTTGAGGTGGATAAACCCATGGTCATTCCAGTTAACAAGAAAGTGCGCTTTCTAATAACTTCAAACGACGTCCTCCACGCATGGTGGGTGCCTGCTTTTGCCGTCAAGAAAGATGCGGTCCCAGGCTTCATCAACGAAGCCTGGGCAATTGCGGAAGAGCCCGGCATCTATCGTGGGCAGTGCGCTGAACTCTGCGGAATTCAACACGGTTTTATGCCGATCGTTGTGCATGCAGTGCCTCAGGAAGAATACGACGCTTGGTACGCTGAACAGCAACAGGCTGCTGTAGCGGCCCGTGAAGGGGCAAATAGCGTCGTGACGATGAGCGCTGCGCTTCAACAGGGCGAGGAGATCTACTCTCGTACCTGTATCGCATGCCACCAGACCGGTGGAACCGGGTTGCCACCTGCATTCCCTGCTTTGGCTGGAAGCGCCGTTGCAAATGGTGATGTAGAAGCGAATATTAGTCTGCTTGTCAACGGTGTGCCAGGGACAGCAATGGCTGCCTTCGGTCGCCAGCTGAGCCCGGTCGAACTATCAGCGATCATCACTTACATCAGAAATTCCTTCGGCAACAATACGGGTGATCTCGTTCAGCCCGCTGATGTGACCACAATTTTACAAGAAGCACAGTAGAGGACAGTAGAACAAATGAGCGCAGCACACGACGATCATCATCACGGTCCAGCGAAGGGTTTGTCCCGGTGGTTTTATACAACCAACCATAAGGACATCGGATCTCTTTACCTGTGGTTCAGCTTTGCCATGTTCCTGCTTGGCGGAACTTTCGCCATGGTAATCAGGGCCGAGCTATTTCAACCGGGTCTACAGTTGGTAGAGCCTAGTTTCTTCAACCAGATGACGACCATGCATGGTCTGATCATGGTGTTCGGTGCGGTAATGCCGGCATTCGTAGGTCTGGCTAACTGGCTTATCCCGATGATGATCGGGGCGCCGGACATGGCTCTGCCAAGACTGAACAACTGGAGTTTCTGGCTTCTGCCATTTGCGTTCCTGATGCTGACATCAACCCTTTTCATGGACGCAGGCGCTCCCAACTTTGGCTGGACGTTTTACGCACCGCTATCGACGACCTATGCTCCCGAGACGGTGACGTTCTTTATCTTCGCGGTGCACATAATGGGCGCGTCGTCCATCATGGGTTCAATCAACATCATTGCAACCATTCTGAACATGCGCGCACCAGGCATGACGCTGATGAAGATGCCGCTGTTCGTATGGACCTGGCTCATCACTGCTTACCTGCTGATAGCGGTAATGCCAGTGCTGGCAGGAGTGGTGACGATGATGCTGTTTGACGTGCACTTCGGTACCAGCTTCTTTAGTGCTGCTGGCGGTGGTGACCCCATTTTGTTCCAGCACGTGTTCTGGTTCTTCGGGCACCCTGAAGTGTACATCATGATTTTACCGGGTTTCGGTATCGTCTCCGCGATCATCCCGACCTTTGCTAGAAAGCGACTGTTCGGTTATGACTCGATGGTGTATGCGACCGCATCGATCGCGTTCCTGTCCTTTATCGTATGGGCTCACCACATGTTCACAGTCGGCATGCCAATCGCCGGCGAGCTGTTCTTCATGTATGCAACCATGCTGATTGCCGTCCCGACAGGAGTCAAAGTGTTCAACTGGGTTGCCACCATGTTCCGTGGCTCGATGACGTTTGAAACGCCGATGCTGTTCGCAATTGCCTTCGTAGTGCTCTTTACCATGGGTGGCTTCACAGGGCTGATGTTGGCGATCACGCCAGCGGACTTCCAGTATCACGACACCTACTTCGTCGTAGCGCACTTCCACTACGTGTTGGTCCCGGGTTCAATATTCTCCATCATGGCTGCTGCTTATTACTGGCTGCCCAAATGGACGGGCCACATGTACGACGAGCGCCTTGGCAAGCTGCACTTCTGGATGTCGTTCATCGGCGTGAACGTGCTGTTCTTCCCGCAACATTTCCTTGGTCTTGCCGGCATGCCACGTCGCGTGCCGGACTACGCGCTGCAATTTGCGGACTTCAACTGGATTTCCAGTATCGGAGGGTTCCTGTTCGGAGCCTCTCAACTGATCCTGTTGGTGGTGGTGATCAAGTGCATCAAAGGTGGAAAGAAAGCGACAGCCCAGGTCTGGGAAGGCGCACAAGGCCTGGAATGGACACTGGAGTCTCCGGCTCCGTACCACACTTTCACCACTCCGCCCGATCCTAAACTGATCCACGACCAATAAGACGTTGATAAAAGGACAAAGCATGAAAAACCAAAGCCCGACTTCCTCGACGAAAAGACTGGTGCGCAAGCTCTTCCTTGCCGCTGTCGGCATGTTCGGCTTTGGTTTTGCTCTGGTCCCGATGTACGACGTTATCTGTGACATCACCGGCTTGAATGGCAAGACGTCAGGCCGGTACACCGTCGCAGAGGCCGAACCCATGGTTGTGAGTGACCGTGAAATTACCGTCCAATTCATGGCGCAAAACGGCGCGGGAATGGCCTGGGAGTTTCATCCCAATGACACACAGGTCAAGGTGCATCCCGGGGAAGTGAGGATTGTGAGTTACCGGGCCAAAAACCCGACTGACGCCGTCATGATTGGTCAGGCTATCCCGAGCGTCGCCCCTAACGAGGCCGCACAGTATTTCAAAAAGCTGGAATGCTTTTGCTTTGCAGAGCAGAAATTGGAACCCGGTGAAGAAGTCGATATGGCCATCAGGTTTTTTGTCGATGAAAACATCCCAGAAAAGATAACGAAACTGACCTTGTCCTATTCCCTGTTTGATGTCACAGACTCTTCAAAGTCTGCCCAGGAAGTAACAGCAAGATAGCAGTAACCGAATTGATCACACTTGGAGATTGAAAGATGGCCAGCGCAGGCTCTCACGAAACTTACTACGTCCCGGAACAGACCAAACTACCCATCTATGCATCGATTGGGTTAATCCTAACGGTCTTTGGACTGGGCAGCGTACTCAACAACATTAAGGCGTCGGAAGGCACGACGTTTTCGACCCTGATTGCGATAGCAGGTTTCCTGTTGCTCGCTTTCATTTTGTTTCAGTGGTTCAGCATCGTTATTCGTGAAAACCACGCGGGGATGAATAGCGACCAACTCAAACGTTCTTATGTTTGGGGCATGGCGTGGTTCATCTTTTCCGAAGTCATGTTCTTCGCTGCGTTTTTCGGCGCGCTTTTCTATGTGCGTAACTTTGCAGTGCCCTGGCTTGGCGGTGAGGGAGGCAAAGGTGCCACTGGAGAGTTTCTGTGGCCAGAATTTCAGGCTGTCTGGCCTCTGATTGAAAACCCCAGCAACGCCGTCTTTACACCTCCGCATGAAGCCATGGATGTTAAAGAATGGACACCAGGATTCTTCGCAGCCTATTTGCCCTTTTGGAATACATTGATTCTGTTGACTTCCAGCGTGACCGTGCATTTTGCGCACACCGCGCTCAAGGCCGAGAATCGGAGAGGTCTGATACAGTGGCTGTCGGTCACAGTGGCGCTAGGGGTCCTGTTCCTTGTGTTCCAGGTCATCGAATATACCGAGGCCTATGGCCACTACGGGCTTACATTGGACTCCGGAATATACGGATCCACGTTCTTCCTGCTGACAGGTTTTCACGGCTTCCATGTGACACTCGGTACCTTCATTCTTTCAGTAATGCTGGCGAGATCTATCAAGGGCCACTTCAAGCCTGACGACCATTTCGGTTTTGAAGCGGCCTCCTGGTATTGGCACTTCGTGGATGTCGTTTGGGTAGGTTTGTTCTTCTTCGTATACCTGCTCTGATCTACTTCGTATGCCCGGCCGGCGGGCTTCCCGCAGGAAGCCTGCCGGTGCTTCAAAGCCCACCTCTCAAATAAAAACTATTTCACGCGACAGCTTTACAGCCACGGAGCCTGAATCGTTAACGACCCCGTAACCAGGCCAATCGTCACACACAACATCAATAGCACTGCAAGTGTGATGCGGACACCTAATGCGTAGAGCACTCGTTTTGATCTGCCCTTATCTTGATAGAAGAACACAAATCCGCAGGCCAGGCTGACTACAATACCGACGAGCAGCAGAACAATTATTATCTTGAGCATAGTGACACCTGAGTAAATAGAGTTTGCGCATGATAGCAAACGACGAAGAGAACAGAACAAGACCTCGCACGTTTCCCGCGAGAGTGATTAACGTTTGCAGAACTTCACTTTAAGAGCTGACGAGTAACTACTATGTCGATCCACTATTTTCGCCCTGGCTGGAAGCTCAGCGTGTTTACGCTGGCATTCACGCCATTGCTTTTATGGCTGGGCGTCTGGCAACTTGACAGAGAACAGGAAAAGATTGGAATGCAGGAGGATTTTGCGCGCAGAAGTTCTGAAGCTGCAGTACCTCTTGAAAGAATTGATTGGGATCAGTCGGCGGAGCTGGCATACCTCAAAGTCGAGGCTATCGGTAGTTATGACAATGCCCATACCTATCTTCTCGACAATAGAACCCATCAAGGTCGAGTTGGATATGAAGTCCTTTCTCCGTTTCAAGTGAGCGACGGGAGTAAAGTCCTGGTCAACAGAGGGTGGCTTGCGCAGGGGGCAACGCGCGAAACTCTGCCGCATATCAAGGAAATCCAGGGACAGGTTTCCATAACAGCAACGGTCTATGTGCCACTGGAGGCCCCATTCCTGCTGAGCAACACTGCTGAAGAGGGACAGGGGCAATGGCCCCGCGTAATACAAAGTATTCAGATGGAGACCATCGCTCAAGAGTTGGGCCAGACTCTGGCGCCCCACACAGTAAGATTGCAGGAAGGGTCGCCAGGCTTGGAGCAAAGCAACTGGCAGACCGTCAACATGCAGCCCGAGAAACATCGGGCGTACGCAGTACAATGGTTCACGATGACCTTCGCGTTACTCGCGATGTATATGTTTTTTGGATTTAGGCACCCAGCCACAAACACGAACAGAGACCAGGAATGAACGCAAATATAAAGAACAAGATCAAGTTGACAGTACTGCTGCTGATGACAGCGTTGCCAGTCACAATGGCCACGCTGTCATTTCGATCTGCTACAGAAAGCGATGACGCTTCGGCGACTTCGAACAAAGGTACCCTCATCAATCCTCCTGCCGATATCACTGCGCTGGTCATGCAGAACGAGAATGGCCAGCCGGTGTTCACGAATTTTGAGCAAGAAATTGCAGCTCTTCCTGAAGGACAGGAATACGAAATTCGCCCTTGGTTGCTGTTGTATGTCACGGCGAACGAATGTGAAAGCAATTGCCGGGAACGCATTCACTCCCTTCAGCAACTGCATATTGCTCTGGGAAAGAATATCCAGCGCGTGCGTCGTTATTACCTCCACGCGAGTGAACTTCCGATACCAGCAGACGTAGCCGAGTATTTCAGGGCCGAGTTCCCGAGCATGGGTATTGCCTATAGTGATGCACTTGCTCTTGAGGGAAACATGAAGGCCGCCGGTATAGAGTTGTCCCTGGCATCCCAGAGTTACATCTTACTGGTCGATCCAGTGGGTAATGTCATGATGTATTACACGGATGAAAATACGGCAGAGGACATAATTACGGACTTGGAGACCCTGCTGAAGTACTCCAGTCTTGGTTGAACAGATCAAGGTCAAACACCTGGAGGTTGGCTTACCCTCCGGGTGTTTGAGATAGGAGCGAGTATAGAGCGGTCCCGGCTTACCAAATACCAACATGTCGAAATCAAGCCGTAGCGACGTGGCTCACTCAACAGACCTTGGGTGCAGAGAACGGGTTCATGAAGTGTGAATCTTCAGCTACTAGACGCGCTTCTCCATGCCGGGCCAGCATCATAATCTTGATGTTCTCCTCCTGATGCTGCTTCGCATAGATAAGAACCAAATACTTGCCTGCTTCGATATCAACGTGAAACCTGGCCAATTTCTTGTTCTCTCGAGCGAGACCGACCATGCCGCCTACCCAGACCCCAAAACTTGCCAGTACGAATAAAATTCCGGCATACGCAACCAAGGGAAGATCAGGCCCAAATGGCTCCAACCCTAAAGTCATCAAGGACAGGAGCGCGCCGATGAAAAAGCCGACGGCTCCGCCGATGATCGCTTCGCGCAGGACATCCTGGGTTTCAAGATAGTTGCTCGAATGCAGGCGCTGATTGCTCAGCCCGCCCTCATCCTTGCTGATGATGTGCAGAAACCAGTCGTCTACGCCCGTCGAATGGAGATCGTCGGAAATTTCCTGGGTGGTTTTCAGAGAGGGGGAAAGATAGTAGATGCACTTCATGGTGGTTCTCCTGCTTCAGATAAATATAACGATGATGAAAATATCAACGACGCATACACTTAAACAGCATGGAACACCTTCAACTCTACAACTTCCAAAAATCGAAAGTCTCATGGTTTGTGATTGGGGAGCGGGTGTCTTTTTCCAGGGCACAACGCTGGCTTTTCAAAACTTCGCCAATCATTTCCGTGTGAGTTTTAGTACAATCAACACCCGACTAAGATACAAACAACAAAACCTGACACGATTGATGCGTGAGGGTATACCGGCCTGATCTCCAAGGCCAATGCGAGGAATTCCGTGACAGAGCTGGCTAGCAAGCAAACGGCGACCTGGCGTGACTACTACGAGATGTGTAAACCTCGTGTCGTCATGCTGATGATACTGACCTCCCTGGTAGGTATGTTTCTGGCGGTGCCAGGCATGGTTCCTCTTGATGTGTTGATTCTCGGCAACCTGGGCATAGCCCTGGTGGCCAGTTCTGGCGCGGTGGTCAATCATCTGATTGACTACAAAGTCGACGCTTTGATGCGACGTACCCACAATCGACCGATTCCGCAGGGACGTGTTGATCAGAAACAAGCGGCCATCTTTGCAGCGGCGATTGGCGTTATCGGGATGCTGATCTTGCTGGTATGGGTGAATCAGCTCAGCGCATGGCTGACGCTGGCATCTTTTGTCGGATATGCTTTCATCTACACCGGATACCTGAAGCGGGCGACTCCCCAGAACATCGTGATCGGCGGATTGTCCGGCGCCATGCCTCCTCTTCTTGGCTGGGCAGCGGTGACCGGAACCATCGAGCCGGGTGCCCTGATTCTCGTGTTAATAATCTTTGCCTGGACACCGCCGCATTTTTGGGCACTGGCGATACATCGCAAGGACGAGTACGCCAAAACAGGCATTCCGATGCTGCCAGTGACTCATGGCGAGCACCTGACCAAGATTCATATCATCCTCTACACCGTTATCATGATTCTGGTGACGCTCCTGCCCTATCTGATAGGAATGAGCGGACCTCTCTACCTGTTAGCGGCCATAGTGCTGGGCCTGGCGTTCCTGGGCTGGTCGCTTCTGCTGTTGTTCAAGCCGAAGCAATCTACAGCGATGGATACCTTCAGGTATTCGATTGTGTACTTGATGGGGCTGTTTGTCGTGCTGCTCGTCGATCACTACCTGTAGCAACCTGACCTCTACGTGCTGTCCGCAATGCATTGAATTCACGTGACTTTATTCAGAGCTTAAATGATGGAAAAGAACATCAAGATCACTGTAATCACCTGCGTGCTAGCCGTGGTGCTGATATTGGTTTTAACCTACCTACGTATCACCGGGGGTCAGGCTGAAGCGCCGGCTGCCGTGACGTTGAGCGCCGAGGAACTCCGAGAGCTGGGCGCCCTGGTTTACGAAGCTCCAGTAAACCTGCAGCCCTTCAGCCTGCTGGATCACCACGGGCAGATCTTTTCGCAGGATAATCTTCCGGGCGCCTGGACCCTGATTTTCTTCGGTTTTACCTCCTGTCCAGATATTTGTCCGCTGACGCTGACAGAGCTTAGCCAGTTTTATAAAAGCCTGCCCGCAGAGTCACTGGCTCAGGATACGAGGGTGGTTATGGTCAGCGTCGACCCAGACAGGGATACGACGGAAAGGCTCGCAGAATATATGGGAGCTTTCCATCCGGACTTCATTGGCGTGAACGGCCCCTATTCCGAGGTGGCTGCATTGGCCAGGCAGCTGTTCATTGCACACTCCCCTCCCCCGGCACAGGCAGCACCTCAGGATGAGCACGCCAGTCATGGCACCCAGTCACAGGAAGACTATGTAATCGACCATAGTGGCAATATTCTGATCATCAATCCCGAGGGTCGGTACCACGGATTCTTTGATGCGGCGATACAAGACAGAGAGCTGACGCAGGCGTACGAGGCTATTCGCGCAGATTACTGAGATCGCTTTCCAAACAGCGCCGGACTCAGATAAGTCACCAGAAAGAATGCACAGGCCGTGACCACGATCGACGGCCCGGCTGGAGTGTCCAGCCGGTAGGACATCAGCAGCCCGCCGCTGACAGCCAGGCACCCGGTAATACTCGCGCCTAGCGCCATCTGTTCGGGAGTGGAGGCGAACCTTCTAGCTGCGGCCGGTGGAATAATCAGTAGTGACGTAATCAGCAGAACTCCGACAATCTTCATCGATACCGCAATCAGCAGCGCCACCATCAACACCATCAGGCAATGCACTTTCCCCACTGGAACACCCTCGACCTGAGCCAACTCCTCATGCACGGTAATGGTCAGGAAGCTGTTCCAGAATACGATCAGTAGTACCCCGATCACTGCTGTGCTGGCCATGATCCAGTAAAGATCCGATGTGCCGACGGTAAGCAGATCTCCGAAGAGGTAGGCGACCAGGTTCACTTGCACCGTGCTGGAAAGCGCGAGAATAAGGAGGCCGAAAGCGAGCGTGCTGTGGGCAAGTATGCCAAGCAGGGTATCCGTGGAAAGTGTCTTTCTGGTTTGCAGAAGTACCAGGGCCAGCGCAAAAACCAGTGAGCTGACAATCACCGCTAATTGCAGGTTTATGTCCATAAGGATGCCCACGGCTATCCCCAGCAATGAGGAGTGCGCCAGCGTGTCGCCAAAGTAGGACATGCGGCGCCAGACCACGAATGACCCGAGCGGGCCTGCGACCAGGGCTATGCAGATGCCGGCAATCAGTGCTCGCAGGATGAAGTCAGCCATTTTTCTTCTCGATTACGCACCCATTGATATCGTGTTGGTGATTGTGATGGTGAGTGTAGATGGCGAGGCTTTTCGCCTCCTTCTTTCCGAACAAGGCCAGATAGGATGGGTCAATACTGACTTGTTCGGGTCGGCCATGACAGCAGATGTGGTGGTTGAGGCACACGACCTCATCTGTCGTGGCCATGACCAGATGCAGGTCGTGGGAAATCATCAGCACACCGCAATGGTGGCGGTTGCGGATTTCATTGATCAGCTGGTAAAGCTCGGCCTGCCCAGCGACATCCACGCCCTGAGCAGGCTCATCCAGCACCAGTAGCTGCGGAGACTGTGATAATGCTCTGGCCAACAGTACACGCTGTAGTTCGCCGCCGGAAATGGCGCGCAGTTGCTGATTCATCAGGTGTCTGATGCGGACCTCTTCCAGAATCTGTGCAATGGGTGCCCCGCTGGCATGACGGGCAAGCTCCAGAAAGCGCTTTACAGTAATCGGCATCGTTGGCTCGACGTGCAGTTTTTGCGGCATATAGCCGACGCGCAGACCCGTTGGTCTGGAGATGGTTCCCACCTGAGGAGACAATAGACCGAGAACGATTCTGACCAGTGTGGTCTTGCCTGCCCCATTCGGGCCGACCAGGGTAACAATTTCACCCTGGTGAACTTTCAGATCGACGTGTTGCAATACTTGCCGATCACCAAACTGCATGCAGATATCGGCGGCCTCAATGAGGCGGACTCTATCCATGTGGATTAACCTTTGGGAAGCGCTGCGTGGACGCTGGAAGGGACCTTGAGAACCCCTGTCGAAAGCAATAATGGTATATTATAGCATTTCCACTATTGTCCTCCATCGAAGAAACCGGCCCATGTTGAAGCGTTTAGCCGCTGTCTGCACATTCCTGCTCGTATTTACCGACGCGGCGAGCGCGCAGTTGCAAGTGCTGACGACCATCAAGCCCTTGCAACTGATTGCGGCTGAGCTAATGGACGGTGTCGCCGTGCCCGAATTGCTGATTCCCTCCAACGTCTCTCCCCACCATTTCACGCTGCGCCCGTCAGATATTCGCAGCATGACTGACGCGCGACTGGTGGTTTGGGTGGGCCCGCAGATGGAAACTTACCTCGCCGACTTCGTGACTCAGCTTGATGCCCGGACCAACGTCATTGAAATGGCAGCAGTGGAGGGAGTTCTCCTGCATGGGCCTGGCGGAGAGTCCGAGCACGCGGAACACGACCGCTATGACCCCCACGTCTGGCTGAATACGAATAATGCCCGGTTGCTTGCCGAGCGCATGGCGCAGGCGCTGATCGACCTCGACCCCTCTAATCAGCCGCGCTATCAGACCAACCTGTCACGTTTTACTGCCAGTGTCGGCGCTCTCGAAACACAAATGTCCGATGAAGTGGAGCGCCTGCGGGCTGGACGCTATGCCGTCTATCACGACGGTCTCCAGTATTTCGAAAAACAGTTCGGCCTTGTGCACCAATTTGTGCTGGTGCCGGACCATGAAATTCAGCCGGGAATCAGGCATATTCTCGAGATCAGATCGCGACTGCAGGAGCTGCGCCCGACCTGCTTGCTGGAGGATGTGAATTCCAACGACTCCACCACAGAGACAGTGTTTGGTGACTACCCTATCAATCGGGTGCGTGTAGACACTCTGGGTGACGCGATCACTTCCGGTCCGGGCTCCTATGCCCAATTGATCGGCAACCTGGCGCAGGCCATCAATACTTGTCTCGGGCAATAATCAGGGCCAAGGCTCTCGCTCGGGGGCACAGGACATGGGTGACACAATATGGATACAAATTTGCCTCGTGAGGTGCAGCTGATTCTGGTGGACGGCTCGTCCTACCTCTTTCGTGCCTTCCACGCCCTGCCCCC
Organism: uncultured Gammaproteobacteria bacterium; assembly: GCA_903862645.1. Lineage (GTDB taxonomy): Bacteria > Pseudomonadota > Gammaproteobacteria > Pseudomonadales > Pseudohongiellaceae > UBA5078. Next base: position 25,249 of record CAIOZF010000031.1, on the reverse strand, counting down.
TCTCATTACCAGCAAAGGGCAACATACTGGCGCGGTCAAAGGGGTAATCAACATGATCCGCAGCCTGGTGAAGACCTATCCGGACAGCCGCATCGCGGTGGTATTTGACGCCAAAGGCAAAACCTTTCGCAACGACATGTATGCCGACTACAAGGCGCACCGTCCGCCAATGCCAGACGAATTGCGCAGCCAGATCGAACCCATCCACGCGATCATCAAGGCGATGGGCTTGCCAATGCTGGTGATTGAAGGCGTAGAGGCGGATGACGTCATCGGAACGCTGGCCACACAGGCCTGTGCTCAGCACATCCGTACGCTCATCTCTACCGGTGACAAGGACCTGGCACAGCTGGTGACCGAGAATGTAACCCTTCTCAATACCATGACCAATGAGTCATTGGATCCCTCGGGCGTCACTGCCAAATTTGGATTGCCTCCGGAGCGGATTGTCGAATATCTGGCCCTGATGGGCGACGCGGCGGACAACATCCCCGGCGTACCTGGCGTTGGACCGAAGACGGCGCTGAAATGGCTGCAGGAATTTCGTTCGCTGGAGGCCCTGGTGGCCAATTCCGACAAGGTGTCCGGCAAGATTGGAGAGCGGCTTCGGGAGAATATCGAGCAGTTATGGTTGAGCTACCGACTGGCTACCATCAAGCGCGATGTGCCACTGGACGTCGAGATTGTTGATCTGGTGCACAAGGACGAGGACGTTGAACAGCTGCATGCCCTTTTCAGCCTTCTCGAATTCAAGTCATGGGTAAAGGAAGTGGAAGGCCGGGGCGGTAAAGCCGGAGAGTCCGCGCCTAAGCTCAAGCACTCCCCACCGCCGCCCGTGAAAGGCACCTCTTTTGCCGGAGAGCAGGTGTCCTCAGAGACACAGACGCTTCCTGTCCTCGACGATGTGGATTTCGACGCCTGTATCGCGCAGCTGCGCACCGCGCGCCGTTTTGCGATTGCGCTGGAAACCGATGGCGCGCATTACATGGAGGCGGGCATTGTTGGCATCGCCCTGAGTACGAAGCCCGGCACGGCTTTCTACATTCCAATCGGGCACGATTCTCTGGGGTTTCCCGTGCAGCTGGACCGCATCAAAGTGCTGGACAGGCTTCGTCCGCTGCTGGAGAGCCCTGGCCTCCAAAAGGTCGGGCACGACTGCAAGTTTCTCACCCATGTCCTGGCCAATCATGGCATTCGCTTCACCGGCTATCGTTTTGACACATTGACGGGTTCCTATGTCCTTAACTCTGTGGCCATTGACCACAGGCTCGACACTATTGCCGAGCATTATCTGCACCTCTCGGCGGTGTCCATGGAAGCGCTGCTGGGCAAGGGCAAAGGCAAATTAGCTTTCAGTCAGCTCGATCTGGATGCCGCCACTCACTACTCGGGGCGCAAGGTCGACATTGCGCTGCGCCTCAGCGACTTCCTCGCGGACAGGCTGGCCAGTACGGGCGTGCTGGCTGGGCTGCACAAATACTATGAAGTAGCGCTTATTCCCGTTTTGCAGCGAATGGAGCGTTGCGGGATTCTGGTCGACGCCGAGCTGCTTGGAAGGCAGAGTCAAGCTATCGGACTGCGGTTGATCGAAGTCGAGCGGGAGGCCTACCGCCTGGCCGGTGAAGAATTCAATCTCAGCTCTCCGAAACAGCTACAGACCATTTTCTACGAAAAACTCGGACTGCCTGTGCTGAAAAAGACGCCTACCGGGCAGCCTTCCACCGCCGAGCCGGTGCTGCAGGAGCTGGCGCTGGAATATGAGCTGCCGCGCTTGATCATGGATCATCGCGGACTCAGCAAATTAAAGTCGACTTATACAGACAAATTGCCCTTGGACATCAACAAGCGTACGGGTCGCATCCACTCCAGTTTTCAGCAGGCGGTAGCTGCCACGGGGCGGTTGTCGTCCACGGACCCGAATCTGCAGAACATTCCTATCCGCACGCCCGAGGGGCGCAAGGTGCGGCAGGCCTTCATTGCTGCGCCCGGTTACAAACTGCTGGCGGCAGACTATTCCCAGGTAGAGTTGCGGATCATGGCGCATCTGTCTCAAGATGCCGGGCTGCTGAAGGCTTTCTCAAGTGCTCAAGATGTGCACCGGGCAACGGCTTCCGAAGTTTTCGGAACGCCGCTGGACGAGGTGACATCCGAGCAACGGCGGCGCGCCAAGGCTATCAATTTCGGCCTGATCTATGGCATGTCGGCCTTCGGACTTGCAAAACAACTGGGCATCGACAGGCATAGCGCTCAGCACTACGTGGATCTGTATTTCCAAAAATATCCCGGCGTGCTGCACTACATGGATCAGACCCAGGCCTATGCCGATGAGCATGGCTACGTGGAAACCCTGTTTGGCAGGCGGCTCTACCTGCCTGATATTCATGCCGGAAATGGCATGCTGCGCAAGGCGGCGCAACGCACTGCCATCAACGCACCAATGCAGGGTACCGCCGCCGACATCATCAAGCAGGCAATGATCGATATTGACCACTGGCTGAGTACGGGGGTGCTGGATGCACGAATGGTGCTCCAGGTGCATGACGAACTCGTCTTTGAAGTAGCAGAAGCAGATATTGATCTATTGCGGGAAGGTGTGCGCTTCCGCATGACGAGCGCAGCAGCGCTGGACGTACCCCTTGTGGTCGATGTCGGTGTGGGGGACAACTGGGATGAAGCCCACTAAAAGCACTTGGGTATGGTAAATCGGGCCAGGACCAGTCCCTGGATCAGTCAGCGGGTGTGATGGATGGCCCTGCTAAAATCGGCTCGGCGGGATCGGTGTACCACTGATCCAGCTTGGCTTCGAGGGTGTCAATTCCCGACTTGTCCAGTGAAGAGAACAGCTGGATTGAGGCATGAGGGAAATCGGTCAGCTGCTTGCGCGCTCCCAGCAATGCATTCTGCGCCGCGCCGCGCTTGAGCTTGTCAGACTTGGTGAGCATGACGTGTACGGGCAGGTTCGAGCGTTGCGACCAGTTGAGCATCATCAGATCGAATTCTTTATAGGCGTGGCGGATATCTGTCAGCAATACCAGGCCGACCAGCGCCTTGCGCTCATTCAGGTACAGCTCCAAGTGGTTCTGCCACTGGTTTTTGACTGACAGGGGGACCTTGGCATACCCGTAACCGGGCAGATCCACCAGATACTTGCCCGTGCTCAACCCGAAGAAGTTGATCAGTTGAGTGCGTCCCGGAGTCTTGCTGGTGCGGGCCAGCCTGGTCTGATTGGTAAGGCTGTTGATGGCACTGGACTTGCCGGCATTGGAGCATCCCGCAAAGGCAACCTCCCGCTGGCTGTCAGCCGGGCAATCGTCGAGGCCGACGGAGCTGGTGGTAAAACTGGCGGATTTGTAATTCATGGGCGCACTAGATACAGCAACAGCCCCGCAAGAGCAAGCTTCCTGGCGGCCGAACCACCCATGAAGTCTGGTATAACCCTTCCCTGAATCATACTATTTGCCTGCGCGGGCGGTGCAATACATAGAGTAATGAGAAGCTATGCGTTATAATTCGCGGCCGCTCGTCTCATTGAAAACGCCCGCCAGATCAGGTTGCTGCCTTCAATAAGGTGCCTCCTGGCCCCCTGACGGTTGTTGTATCGAACTCACAAGAACTCTGAAAATTTTAGGAAAGTTGGACTATTCATGAAAAAACTAGCCACCAATAAAGTACTGACTCTGGTATCAACTCTGATTCTCGCTGGATTCGCCAGTTTCAGCCACGCGCAGGGTGATGCCGCTGCGGGCGAGAGCAAGGCAGCCGTGTGTGGCGCATGCCATGGCGCGGATGGCAACAGTATGGTCGGATCAAACCCGAAACTGGCCGGTCAAAACGCCAGATACCTCATCAAGCAAATGCAGGACATCAAGGGCGGTGCGCGTACAGTGCCCCTGATGACAGGCATTCTGAACAACTCCAGCGATCAGGATATTCAAGACATCGCCGCTTACTTCGAGTCTCAGGAAAAAACCCTGCAGGGCGCAAATCCAGATCTGATTGAAGTGGGCCAAAGCATCTACCGCTCAGGTATTGCTAGTCTGAACATTGCTGCCTGCACAGCTTGTCATTCACCAACAGGTCAGGGCAACAGCCAGGCAGGCTTCCCGGCACTTGGTGGTCAGCACTCTGAATACACTGCCGCACAGCTGAGGGCGTTCCGTTCCGGCGATCGTAGCAATGACGGGCAGTCATCACCGATGCGCATCTTGGCTGAGCGCCTGACAGATAAAGAAATCGATGCTTTGGCGAGCTATATCTCCGGCTTGAACTGAGGTTCAGTTCTCGTTCAGGCAATATTTGCTTAAGTGGAGCGGTCTGTAATCGAAGTTAATCACAGGTCCCAAGCGTTCTTATCTAGAGAGGAAGCAAAAATGCACAAAAGAATCATACAGTTATTAGCAGTTTTAGTTCTGGCGCCGCTGGCATTCTCGGCTCTGGCACAGCCTGCACGCTTCGTGGAAGGTACCCATTACGTCGTATTGCCAGCGCTGGTAAAAACCAATGACCCAGCGAAGATCGAGGTTCTTGAGGTGTTCTGGTATGGCTGCAGCCACTGCTTTCGCTTTGAGCCCCTGATCGAAAATTGGGAAGCGTCTCTGGCCGAGGATGTGGATTTTGTGCGCTTCCCCGGTATGTGGAACGACCTTATGAAGATTCACGCCCAGGCCTTCTTCGCTGCCGAGGCACTGAATGTGCTGGAACAAGTGCATAGCCCGATGTTTGATGCGATCAACGTTCAGGGCAACCGCCTGCAGAATGAGCAGCAACTATCCGCATTCTTTGTTCAGTACGGCGTCACAGCAGAACAGTTCAGTACTGCTTTCAATTCCTTTTCCGTGCGGACCAAGGTCAATCAGGCTGAAGCCAAGATGCGTGAGTATCAGGTCCGCAGCACCCCCAACATGGTGGTAAACGGCAAATACCTGATCTCTACCGGAGAAGCGGTTCCAACTCAGCAGGAAATGCTGGAAGTCGTGAACTTCCTGGTTGAAAAAGAAAGATCCTCCAGCTGATCCCCCTCGGATTACATCATGGTAATCGCCCCGCCTGCATTGCACCCGTGAGTGTGCCATGCAGGTCGGTTGAATACGTTGCTGAATAAGAGCGGATCACAATGAGCCAGAGGAATAGCGACAGCATAGAGGCTTCCCGCTGGAAGAAAAAATTCCTCGATGCCCTCGAAGATCAGGACAAGCGTGAAAAGGCCCTGCTTAATCGCATCAGGCAGCTGCGTCGCGGTCTCGTAGGCGTCAGTCTTGCCGGTGATGGCCTGGACTCCGGGCTTGATCGTGAACTGGCTGCGCTGCGAACGACGCTGCGCTCGGAAGATAGTGAAGCTGGTCTCGAAGTCCTCCTCGAACACATTGAAAAGTCTGTATTGCGTCTGGATTCCCGCAAGGAGCAAAGTACCTGGGCCATCCAGAACGCTCTCACGCTCAGCATCTCCCAGCTCCAGGAACTTGCCCTGTCAAAAGACCTGAAGCGCGGCATCAAGCGATTCTCCAAGGCACTCGCCGCGGAAGTAACCGACCCTCAAAACCACTCGGAACTCATAGCGACCTTCCTTGAACTCCTCAGACTGGTTGTTTGCGAGTTATCCGAAGACGCGAGCGACGCTACTCCGCATTTAGCCGGCGGGTTCTGGTCGCGGCTGTTCTCGTTGCACCATCCGGAGGGTAAGGCTGAGGCTGCAGAGTTAAGTAAAGCTCCGCTCCAGGAAGACACCGAGACTTCTTTCGACAATCCCCCTGCGCGCTCTGCCCTGACGCCGACTGTTGCCTCTTATGCGGCAGTCAGAGCCGCAACCGACCTCTCCCAAAGCAGGTCTGAGTCGTTGCCAGTTGCGAACGAACTCGCTGAGCCCCAGTCTGAGGTCCCGGGAGCAGAAGAGAAACCTTCCGCAGATGCTTCGACGACGGAGCCTGCCGTGCAACTGGACGCGGAGTCAGTGTCCACTGAGCCCGGATTCTCAGTTATCGCAAATCATGCCGAGCCGGTGCTGTTGCGCATTATTGAAAATATCTACGTCTCGGAACAGTCAATTGCGCTGGCCTCGAAAATCCGTGATCAGGTTGCCCGTGGTCTCAATTGGTACGAATTCGTGGCGGTGCTGGAAGACATTTCTGCGGTGATCAACAGTTCATTGGGAGATGAGCGCTCTGAATTCCAACATTTCCTGAATGAGCTGAATACCAGTCTCGGACAGGTCCAGCAATATGTGCAATTCTCACAGGAGCTGGGGCAAGAGGCGCGCGCGTCGGAATCTGCACTGGACGAGGCTGTCAGATCTCAGGTCAGTGACATCGCCCAGAGCGTTGAAAACGCTGCCGATATCGGTGAACTGAAGAGCACCGTGCAGCACCAGCTCGACGCCATTGTCTCTTCCATGGATAGCTTCAAGATACTCAAGAGCAGCCAGGATGGAACAAATAGTGAGCAGACACGGATACTGGAAGAACGCCTCAAGGACATGGAGGAAGAGTCCCGTGAATTGCGGCTCCATCTCGCACAGCAGGAACAGAGCGCATTGCGCGATGCCCTGACAGAATTAGCCAATCGCGCGGCCTATGACCGGCAGATTCGTCATGAGATAGAGCAGTGGCGCAGCAGTCAGACTCTGACCGGAACTGCTAGAGAGCTATGCCTGATCATCTGCGACGTCGACCATTTCAAACGCATAAATGACGCCTATGGACATCTTGCAGGTGATAAGGTCCTGAAGGTTCTGGCCCGCGAAATTTCCAATCGGGTCCGCAAGAGTGACTTTGTGGCGCGCTACGGTGGTGAAGAATTCGCGATTGTCATGAGCAGCACGTCGCTGGAAGATGCCGAGCGCCTGACCAACAAACTGCAGCAGGCAATTGAACTCTGCCCTTTCCACTTCAAGGAGAAGCAGGTACAGATCACCATGTCCTTCGGGGTTGCTGCATTTCAGCCTGGGGATACCCCAGATATTGTGTTTGATCGTGCTGATAAGGCCCTCTACAGAGCCAAAGAACAAGGTCGCAATCGCGTCTGCATAGACGTAGCTTCGCAGGGAACTCCTTGAGTATGTGGCGCCGCGCCCCGATAGCGCCGCAAGTTTCGGCGCAGCTAAAACTATTTGGGCGTATCCTCAGTCTCATGCCAGAAGGTCTCATTAGAGCAAATCCATTCATCTACAGCGCGCGACATGACCTCCATCAATTTGAATAACTGGCAGCAGGGGCTGAAGGATCGGCTGCCGGGCAGCCTGAAAACCTTCTTCCAGAACAATGCCCGGGCTCAATTGCTTAAGCAGATCAATACCGTTTTGCTGGTCCATGGCGATCGTCTGCATGATCTGTCCAATGGTTCCTGGCGTCAGCTGACTGTTGACGATGGCGATTGGAGCTGCGCGCTCGCCACCGCCGCCGTCGAGTTGCTCAGCCAACAGACGGCTGCACGTGCCGTCCTCCTGTTATTGCCCTCCACCGAATTTATCGCGACCACCGTCAGCATGCCCGGCGTGGCCAGAGAAAACCTGCGCTCCGCACTGCAGCTGCAGACGGCAGTGTTGCTGCCGAGTCACGAGGGGAATTTGGTCTTCGCAGTGCACGCAGCTGCCCGCCGTGAAGACGACAACGATGTGGTGTTGTGGATGAGTGAAGATCGCTTGGAAGCTCTGTTCGCAGGGTTCGCAGCACAGGGACTCTTTCTTGCCGGCGTGATGCCAAGAGTTCTCGCCGCCGCCAATCAGGCCAATGCCCAGGGAGCAGGCGTGCAGTCGGGGACACCAGCGGCAGCAATCCGGGACCTTCTGGTTGAGGACACAGATGCTGAGACCGTTACCCAGATTTGCTACAGCAGTGGTGTTCTGACGCAATGGCTGCAGATTGACAAGACGGATCTCGAAGACGACTTACTGCGTCGACAATGGCTGGAGGCGACAACACCGCAACAGACCGTTGCGCTGAGCAAGACGGCGTTGTCAACCGTGCAGGCCTGGCTGGATCTCGCCACGCCGCTGGCGGCGGATCGCGAATACAGTTTCGTCCCAGCTGGGGCACAGGCAGTCCGCAGGCAGACGGAGAAAGGTAAACAGCTTGTGGTCGCCGGTTTCGCGGCGGCAGTGGTGGTAGTGCTGGCGGCCAGCCCGTTTCTAGTGCAGTCCCTGCAGGCGCGCAGCGTGTTGGCGACACTTGCGGAGCAGCGCGAGCTCTCGGCCGCCACACGGGTGGATCAGGCCGTCGTCCGTGACTTTGAACAGCGTTGGGGGGTAATGACCGAGTTTCCCGCGCAGAACATTTCCGCCACGTTGCTGCAACTGCAGAATGTTCTCAATCCGGCCGTGTTGACTTCGCTGGAGGTCAACGAAGGCAGTGTCCAGATTGAGGGTGAGAGCGATGATCCCCAGAGCCTGCTGCAGCGCCTGGAGCAGGACGCCATGTTCACGGGGGTGGACTTTGCCAGAGCGACCAACAACAACCGCTATTACATCGATCTGCGTCTGAGCACCGTTGATTTCGACGGTTACCGGCAAAGGTACTTTCCGGAAGTCAGACGCTGATGGGGGGCATGGACTCAAGATGACCAAGCGAGAAAAAAACATACTGTTCGCAGCGTTGGCCGTGGGTGTAGTGTTTGCCGCGACCCAGGTCTGGCCGACTGTGCAGGCGATGTACAGCGCGAGGTCATCTTTCATCGAGCAGACCCGTACCGATATTGCGCGGGAAGAGCGCCTGATTGCCGACGCCACCCAATGGTTGGAGCGCCGGCAGCAGACTGAGTTGCGTCTGCAGAGCCTCGGCCAGGAGCTGTTTCAGGGCGACTCTGTGCCTTTGATCAGCGCCAATATCCAGCGCGTGGTCCGCGACTATGCCAATCAGACCGGGGTGTCGATCACCAGCACCAAGCTGGCAGAATCCATGGAAACGGACGGCTGGATGCTGGTGGTTCAGGAAATCTCCATTCAGACCAATAATCAGCGCAACATCATGACCTTTTTGCAGCGCCTGGAGGAGTCCATTCCCCGGCTGGGCGTGACTACATTTGCCGTCCGTCGCAGTCGCAATCTATACACCGGCACCATCACCGTGGTCGGATTCAGCAGAACGGAGACAGTTGCCTCCGGGGCGGCGGGATGAACCCATGAGCCGAACACCAATCACGCTGCCCATTTTTGGACAATTGCTGGAGCCAGAGGGCATCGCCCCTGCTCAGGATTTCAACGACAGTGGCATGCTGGTCTACAACACCCTGCCGGGCATTGAGCTGCGCGCCAAGATCCGCTTCATCGTCGGCAACCCGGTGCGCTTCCGCATCGGGCAGGGCGACGAGGTTTCGCGGCTCATGAAGCACTGGCGCGCAGAGCTGTCGCCGCAGATCGACCAGACTGCGGATGTGTTCGTTTCCGGTTTCGAAGACGACGAGGAGCTCAAGGACCTGGCCTCCGAGGCCCCCATCATCCGTCTGGTCAACCACCTCTTTGCGCGCGCGTTGGATCTTAGTGCCAGCGACATTCACTTCGAGCCTAATGAAGACTATCTGGATGTGCGCTGCCGCGTGGACGGCATCATGACTCGCATCGAACGCCTGCCGATCAAGATTCACACCGCCGTGGCCTCGCGCCTCAAGTTGATGGCGCGCCTCGACATCGGTGAGAAGCGATTGCCTCAGGATGGCCGAATCGACTCGCGTATCGGCAACAAGCAGCTCGACATGCGGGTTTCCACATTGCCTGGCGTCCACGGCGAATCCATCGTGCTGAGGATTCTGGACCGCAGCGATACCGCTGTCAGCCTGCAGCAGCTGGGTATGCCCGAAGCCATCCTCGGCATCTATCAGCATCTGATTACTCAGCCCCACGGCATGATTCTGATTACCGGACCGACCGGCAGCGGCAAGACCACCACGCTCTATGCCACGCTGGAGAAGATCAACAGCGAGCAGCAGAAGATCATCACCGTCGAAGACCCGGTGGAGTATCAGCTCGAAGGCATCACGCAAATTCAGGCCAACGCCAGCATCGGCCTGACCTTTGCCGCCGGGCTGCGCTCCATCGTGCGGCAGGACCCTGATGTGTTGATGGTGGGCGAAATCCGCGACCACGAGACGGCGGAGATCGCCATCGAGTCCGCGCTCACCGGCCACTTGGTGTTTTCCACGCTGCACACCAATGATGCGGCGGGTGCCGTCACCCGTCTGCAGGACATGGGCGTAGAAGGCTATCTGATCAGCTCCAGTCTGCTGGCCATTCAGGCGCAGCGGTTGGTGCGGCGTGTCTGTACCGACTGCAAGACAGCCCACCCGATCAGTCTCGATGAGGTCAACGTGCTGGAGATCGACGCGAAGGATTATCCCATTCTGCAACGCGGCACTGGCTGCGAGCGCTGCGGCGGCACCGGTTATCGTGGCCGTATCGGACTCTATGAGCTGCTGGTGATGTCGGACGCCATTCGCCATCACATCGCCAGCGGCGCCGATGCCAACGTCATCCGTGAACAGGCGATTCGCGAAGGCATGAAAACCCTGCGTCAGGACGCGCTGGAAAAACTGGCGGCCGGATTGACCACGCCAGAAGAAGTGGTGAGGGTGACGCGCGCAATATGAGTGCTGCTTACTACAAGTATCAGGCCTACGACGCCGAAGGGAAGGTGCAGACCGGACAGGTCAACGCCGAGTCCGAGCGGGAGGCACTGAAGATCCTGCAGGGCAAGAAGCTCATTCCCGTGAAGATCACGCGGGCTACCCAGGACGATGCGCGCGGCAAGAGCAGGAAGAAGGTCAAGGTCGCCGATCTGCTGGATTTCACCACCGGGCTGTGCACGCTGGTGGAGGCGCGAGTGCCGCTGGACAAGGCGCTGCGTCTGCTCGAGGGCATCACCGAGTCGCCCACCATGCGCCAGCTGGTGATCACCATGCGTCGCGATGTCAAAGAGGGCAAGAGTCTGGCCGAGGCCATGGAGTCGCGGCTCGACGTGTTCTCGAAGATGTACATCAACATCGTGCGTGCGGGCGAGGAAGGCGGCATTCTGCATCAGCTGCTGCCGGATCTGGCCGACTTTCTGGAGACCAGTGCGAAGAATCGCCAGGCCATTGTTGCGGCGATGATCTACCCCATTGTTTTGCTGATTACCGGCGTCATTTCGGTATTCCTGCTGCTGGTGTACGTGGTGCCGCAGTTTGCTGTGATGTTCGAGGACGCAGGCACCGAGATCCCAGCCTCCGCCGCGTTTCTGCTGGCGATGAGCGAGGGCATTCAGAGTTACGGGTATCTGTTTTTTGTGCTGGTGGCCGCCATCGTGTTCTGGTGGAAGTGGCTCGACAAAGATCCGCAGCGCAGGCTGCAAAGGGACCGAGGGCTGCTGGCGCTGCCGTTGCTGGGCGCGCTGCTGCTCTACAAGGACTGTGCCGTATTCGCCCGCACTCTGGGCGCGCTGCTGGAGGCGGGTATTCCGCTGATCAGAGCGCTTCGCGTCGCGCGCGAAGTCGTCGACAACACCGAACTGACGCGGCACCTGCAGCAGGTGGAAGACGACGTGCGCGGCGGCGCCGGGCTGGGCATCTCGCTGGAGAAGACCAATCGCTTCCCGACCCTGCTGCACCAATTGATTACGGTAGGCGAAGAGTCCGGCCGCACCGGCAGCATTCTGCTGAAGACGGCGCAGACCTTCGACACCTATGTGAAGAACCAGATGTCGAGTCTGGTCTCCGCGCTGCAACCGGCGTTGATTCTGTTTCTGGGAATCGCGGTGGGCGGTATCACGATAACCATGCTTTCGGCTGTGTTCAGCATGAACACGGTGGATTTCTGACATTTGATCTGGAGCTTATTTGTGAACGGGAAAAAACACCTCGCACTTCTCGGTCTGGCGCTTAGCCTGTCTTCCTGTGCTGTGTTCGAGCACGGCAGCGGCGCGCAGGCGGGCAACGGTTCTGCCAACACCACGCCGGGCGGCGACACGCGCACGGGTGCAGCGTCCGCTGCGGGCAGCCAGACGGTGGCCACGCTGCCGGTGAATGACAGCGACAATGAGCAGCAGCGCCTGATCGACGAGATCAACCGGGTTGGTGAGGACGTCAGCCTCCCCGGCTACACCGAGACGCCCCCACAAGCCGTCACGCCAGAGTCGGAAGACATCGTTGAGCTGAACTACGAGCAGGCAGATCTGCGCGTCATCCTGGAAGAACTGGCAGAAGCGGTGGACGCCACCATCATCATCGATCCTACTATCGCCGACAAAGTCAGCCTGCGCACCTCTGCTAACCGCCCGCTCACTCAGGCCGACATCTGGCCACTGGTGCGGTTGCTGACCCGTCAGGCCGGTGTCACCCTGGAGCAGATCGGGAACATCTATTACGCCCGCAAAATGCAGGGCAACATTCCCGAGGAGGTCACCGTTGCGGGTGATGCCAGCTCTACCGCCAGCGTCATCATGCAGATCACGCCGCTCACTTACGTGTCCATCGAATCGGCGCTGGAGCTGCTGGCGCCACTGGTGGAACCCGAGGGGCGCGTCGTGCGCATCTCCAACAACAACACACTGGCGATTTCCGCCACTGCCTCACAGCTGAGCAGAATCAACGAACTGCTGGTAGTGATCGATGCCGACCCCTTCCAGAATCAAGGCCTGCACCTCTATCAGCTCAGCAATGCCAACGCCGCCGATGTCGCCACCGAGCTGGCGGAGCTGCTGGTCCTCATCGAGGGCGACAATCCGGCTTATCAGGTCAAGGGGCTGGAGCGCATCAACTCCATCTTGGTCACGGCGCCAGCCAATCGCGGCTTCGAGGAGATCACCCGCTGGGTCCGCATCCTCGATGCGGATCGGCAGGAACAGGCGGAGCAGCTCTTCCATTACCGGGTGAAGAACCTCACGGCCACCGAGCTGGCGGCCACCTTGACCAGCGTCTTCGAAGTCGAGGATGAGGACCAAGTGCCGGTGCGCCCCGAAGCGAATGAGCCGGAGCAGCAGACATTCAACATCGTCACTCCCGATGGCAACACTGTCTCCCGCACGATTACCCCTCCCGCCGCAGCGACTGCCAGTGGAGGTGCCGCCGAAATTGCCGTCTCCGCCGACCTGCGCGTAACCATCGTCGCCGACGAAGCCACCAACAGCCTGTTGATCCGCGCCAACCCGCGCGATTATCGGCAGCTGCTGGCGACCATCAATCAACTGGATGCGGTGCCTCTGCAGGTGATGATAAACGCCGTGATCGCCCAGGTGACGCTGACCGACGAGACCCGCTTCGGTGTGGACTGGACCCGTGTCGCCGACAGCGCCGCCACCAATGCGATCTCGACCACCACCGATACCACCTTCCTCCCGAATGGTGGTCTGGACGGCCTGCTCTTTACCAAGTCATTCCTGGATGGCGCGGCGCGAGTCGAGGCTACGCTGGAGGCCATCGCCAGCAATAACGATGTGCGCCTGCTGGCCAGACCCTCCCTGACGGTCGTCAACAACATGGAAGGCGAGATTCAGATCGGCGCCGAGGTTCCGGTGCAATCCGGGACGCAGTCCACCGGCACGGGCGACAACATCATCAGCAGCATTCAATATCGCCCCACCGGTATCGAGCTTTACATCACGCCGCGCATCAATGACGACGGCGTGGTGAACATGACCATCCGGCAGGTGCTCTCCTCCATCCAGGAAGATACCGGCGTGGCGGGCAATCCGGTCTTCCAGAATCAGGAAATCAGCACCACTGTGGTGGTTCGTGATGGCGAGAACGTGGTGCTCGGCGGTCTGATTCAGTCCACCAACGGCGATGTGAATACCGGCGTTCCGGGCCTCAATCAGCTGCCGCTACTGGGCCGGCTGTTCTCGTACCAGCAGGACACCACGGAGCGCAAAGAGCTGTTCATCGTGCTGCGTCCCGAGATCGTCAACCTCAATGATGACGACAATGCACAGTACGCCGATATTCTGCAGCGCTTCGATCTGGCGGCAGAAATGTTCGAGGACGCCGGACTCTGATCGTCGGCTCGTATCATAGTCACCAGCGTTTAGTTAATAGGTCAGCCAAAGCAGTAAGGAGCAGGCATGAAAGCAACACTCAGGCATTACCCCCAGGCAGCCGGATCACGCGGCTTCACCATCATCGAATTGCTGATCGTCATGGCGATCCTCGGCATGCTCGCCGTGATGGTAGCCCCCAACCTCTTCAACAAGGCCGATGGCGCCCGCCGCGATGCCACCCTCTCGCAGATTTCCGCGATTGGCTCGGCACTGGCAACTCACCGTCTGGATGTCGGCGAATACCCCGACGAGCTGGAAGGCCTGATGACCAATACCACCGGCCGCTCCAGCTGGGATGGCCCATATCTGAACAATGATGTGCCGAAAGACCCTTGGGGCAATGACTACCAGTACAGCTCCGATGGCTCTGAATACACCCTGATGTCCTTCGGTGGCGACGGCCTTGCCGGCGGTGAGGACAATGACGCTGATATCAGCAACTGACAGACATCGCTCCCGCGGCTTCACCCTGCTTGAGCTGATGATTGTGCTCGCCATTCTGGCCATGGGCAGCATGCTCGTGGTGCCCGGCCTGACAGGCATGGATTCACGCACTTTCAACGCCCAGGTGCGTGAGGCCAGTTCACTGCTGAACTATGCCCGCCGCACGGCTGTCGTTACTGGCAGACCCGCAATCGCCTCATTCCAATCCCAGCCCGCTCAAACCGATGCCGACGCCAATGCCGACCTTCGCACCAGCGAGGCGGCTCGGTCCACCCTTGGTCCGGATGACATCTGGAGCAGTCGCGGCGTCGAGATTGCCTACCGTGACAGCACCCAGCAGCTGGTGGACGTTGAAAACGCTATCGATATCACATTCTTCCCGGAGGGAGGGAGCACCGGTGGTGCGCTGATCCTGACGCTGGATGATCGTGAGGCCATCATCGTGATCGACCCTTTCTCGGGCAGAGTCCGCACGGAGTTACCTGATGATTAACGGCAGGCCGCTGATTAAAGTCACAACAGCGGCTGGAAAGCGGCAGCGTGGCTTCACTTTGCTCGAGGTGGTGGTAGCGCTGACGATCACTGGCATGGTGCTGGGCAGTCTGTTCGCGTTGGCAGGAGGCAGCAAGCAGCTGGCCTTCCGCTCCGGCCAGAGTCTGGATGTTGCGATCGAAGCACGGGCAAGCATCAACTTTGCGCTGCTCCAGGATGAGTATCGCGAGGTCGAGGAAATTCTGGAGGGCGAGGAGCGCTTCAGCATTCGCGCCAACGAATACCTGGAGCCGGTGCCGCGCAAGACCGAAGCCAACACTTTCAAACTGCAATCCTACGAAGTCATAGACGAAAACACCGATGAGTCCATTAAGGGTACCCGCTGGGTCAAGCTCGAACTGCCGGAATAGCGCTGTGCAGGAGCGGCGTCACCGTTCCCAGCAGGGCTTCACGCTGATCGAGGTCATACTGTCCCTGGCGCTGACGGCGATGCTGCTGGGCCTGCTAAGCACTGGCATGTATACCGTCATGAATGACTGGGACGACGACACTGCGGCTCTGGATGCCAGCCTGGACGAAACTGTCGCCATTCTGCAGTTAGAGCGCGCGCTGCAGGGCGCCTTTCCCCACAGCTACCGCAATGACGAGACCTTGGGGCGATATGTCTACTTCAATGGTGAAGACGAGACCCTCAGCTGGGTATCTACGGTCTCGCCCCAGCGTCGCGGCGGTCTGACCGCCTGGCAGCTGGAATCCGTCGACGGCGAGGGGGTGTATCTGCGTCTGGCCCCCGCCATGAGCGACAACCCCCTGCCTCGACTGGAAGAGACAGAGCCCGTACTGCTGCTCGAGAACTTCACCGCCCGCTTCAGCTTCCTCTATGAAGAGCTGGATTTCAGCAAGCGCTGGCGCGAGGACTGGCCGGGTGAAGAGCTGCATATGCTGCCGTTGGCCGTGCATGTGTTGCTGCTCCCGCTGGACTCCGCCGAGCGCACAGAGCCACTCAACATCGTCGCCCGCATTCGTGCCAATGAGCACCGCACTTTGCGCCCTTCTTTCAGTGGCGAGCAGGGTGCCGCTTCCGGAGCGGCCGAACCTGCACTTGAGCCTGATCAGGAGCCGGGGGGAAGGCGCAGCAGGCGCACTCAAACCGGCCCGCAGTTCGCTCTGCCGCCAGGGGTTCAATAACATGCGGCGACAGCGTGGCTCGGTCATCATCATCGTTCTGTGGACCTCCATC
The DNA here is from genome assembly GCA_903862645.1 of uncultured Gammaproteobacteria bacterium. Classification (GTDB taxonomy): domain Bacteria; phylum Pseudomonadota; class Gammaproteobacteria; order Pseudomonadales; family Pseudohongiellaceae; genus UBA5078. The sequence goes on along the minus strand of CAIOZF010000031.1, from coordinate 9,085 downwards.
TTGCTCACCGTGCTGGTTACGGTAATGGCGGGGAAGGTGCAGCTCTCTGCTCGCACTGCCTTTCATAACCGGACAGCGGTGACCGAAATGGCGAATGTGGCGAGTGCGATGAACCAGGCGGAAATGGAGCTGATACTGGAGCGCATGCAACTCCCGATTGATCAGCAGCTGGAGCTTGATGAGGAAGGCGTGGCGCGGACGCCAGCCTATCGCTTCAACGGGCAGCCACTCACGCTGCAATATCCGACCGGCGACGATATTGTGGTGCGGATCTACGATCATGCCGGCAAGATTAATCTCAACCGCATTCGGACAGAGGATCTGCGTTTGATCATCGAGAAGCGTCTTGGTCTGGAGCCCGACGCCCAGGTCGTGCAAGACTTGCTGGCGGCCTGGACCGACTGGACCGATCTCAACGACATGGCCGGCATCAATGGGGCAGAGAGTGAATATTACGAAACCCTGGATCCGCCCTACAGTGCGCGCAACAGCCCGGAGTTGGACACGGTGGAGGAGCTGCGGCTGATCCGTGGGTTCGATGAACTGTTCAAGGGTTTCAATCTGGAGGCCGCCTTTACGGTCTATGGCAGCGGGTCATCGGTGAACTTCAATCTGGCGACACGAGAGGCCCTGCAGTTGTTGCCGGGGCTCACCGACGAGTTGATCGAACAGCTCCTGCTGTACAGGGAGACCCGGGAGTTTCGCAATCGCGCCGATGTCGGCGATCTCATTCCAGTGGAAAATCTGGTGGAGGTCTCGAACTGGATCGGCAACAACACTTCGGTCTTTTACTCCGTCTATGCCTATCCGCGGGCAGAGGTCGAATCTGCAGAAGATGAAGACGTGGCGCAATCGGTAAATAATGGGGAGCCGGTTCGAGAGGTCGACCCCGTCACTCAAGCGTTCATGGAGATCTGGGAAGTTCGCTCCCCTGCCGCGCGTGCACGAGTCTACAAGGTCGACCCTTATGCACAGCTGCCGGATACCTCGGCGCCCAAAGTTGAAGACTGACTGTGGGAGCCTCGTCAGCCGCGCTGAATATCCCAGTTCACGCGCATGACGACTGAGCCTACCCCTTTGTTGGGCTTGATCTTGATGAGCTTGCTCAGCTTCAGCTCGTACCACAGCAGTCCGCTGGGGTCGGCCACGCCGCCGAGGACGTAGAACTCGCCAACGCGCATGGAAACAGCATTCATGCGAGTGCGCACGGTCAGCAGTTCGCCCTTCGCAAACGGGCCCTTGGGCACATCGGTCAGATCGGTGGTCAGGTACGCGGACATGATCTCGTCCAGCGTGCGCATGATCGCGAAGCCGAAGTTGCAGATCACGTTGTCTTCAAGAATCTCGATTTTAGTTTCCAGAATAATATCGGAGAGCGTCTCGACCTCTTCTATCTCCTGCCCGTCAAGGTTCTTCACTACAGTGGAGATCACTCGCACATCCTTGTGCTTGCGATCTTCGACAGCGTTAATGTCGAGCGGTTCGGAGTGATGGGGCTGTTTGCTGTTGCAAAAATGTTCGTAATTGGCCACTACCTGCCGGCTCTCGCCGATCTCACGAATGCGCCCTTTCTCCAGCCAGATCGCCGTGTCACACAGTTCCTGGACGTGGTACATGGAATGGCTGCAGAAGATCATGGTCTTGTTCTGCTTGCGGAACTCGTTCATGCGCTCGACGCACTTCTTCTGGAAGGCGATGTCGCCGACCGAGAGCGCCTCGTCGATGACGAGGACGTCGGGCCGAACCATGGTGGCGATGGAGAACGCCAGCCGCACATACATGCCCGAGGAATAGGTCTTCACGGGGCGATCGATGAAGTCACCCAGCTCGGAGAACTCGATGATCTCCTGCTCCATGGCCGCGATGTTGTCGTCGGGCACCCCCAGGAGCGCGGCATTCAGGTAGATGTTGCGACGGCCGGTGAACTCCGGGTGGAAACCGGCTCCCAGCTCAAGCAGCGCGGCGACCTGTCCTTTGATGTAGATGCTACCGCTGGTTGGCTGCAGCGTGCCGACCAGCAGCTTCAACAGTGTGGACTTGCCGGCGCCGTTGTCGCCGATGATGCCCAGGCTCCTGCCTTCGAGCACTGAGAAAGAGATGTCCTGCAGTACGTGGAAAACCTTGTGGCGTGGGCGGCGCTGCAGCAACTCCAGCAGCCTGTCCTGGGGCCGCTCGTAGATGCGAAAGTCCTTGTGAATGTTTTCCACTGAAATGCTGTGCATGTTTTTCTCTTAGTCACTCAGTTCTTGTGGGAGCTCGCCTGCAGGCAGGCTCCCACAGAAGGTCTAACAGCTAGAGGACATCCCCGAACGCATGTTTGATACGCATGAACACCCAGCCACCGAAACAGTAAGTGAGCAGCGCCGCCGGGACAATGATCTGAAAACTGGTCATGGAAAAACTGTCCAGCAGGATCAGCTCACGGTACATCTGCACAAAGCTGTGCATCGGGTTGAGCAGCAGCAGTGGCTGCCAGTTCTCCGGAACCAGCGAGACCGGATAGATAATCGGCGTCAGGAAGAACCAGCTCATCAGCATCAGGCTCACCATCTGCTGGATGTCCCGCAGGAAGACGCAAAGGGCCGAGAGTATCGCCACCAGCCCCATGGTGAAAAGGAACTGCAGGAAGAAAATCACCGGCAGCCACAGCCACATCAAGGTGAAATGCCCGGTGGCGGCGAGATAAAGCAGGAACAGGCCAAGCGCGATGCCATGCACCAGATAGGGCACCACGGTGCCGACGGCTGGGATGATCTGTACGGGGAACATCACCTTGGTAATGAGCGGGGCCTTCTCCAGCAGCAATGTGCTGGCGCGTCCGATCGCGTCAGCAAACGCGAACCAGGGCAGATAGCCCATCATCAGGAAGACCACGAACGGCGTGTTGCCGTAAGCCTCCGGCATGGGGGCGCGGAACACCACATTGAATACGAAGGAATAAATCAGGATGTTGACGATAGGAGTAATGAACAGCCAGATGATACCGCCCATCGAGCCTGCAAACTGCCCAGTGAAATCCTGGCGGGCGAAGTTATGAAACAGGCGGTAATTGACGATAGGGGCAAGCATCCATTGTTGCAGCAATCTTAAGAACATTCCCGATCCAGATTCTGAGTATTTATTGTTTTAAGGCTGGGGGGCAATCAGCCAGGTACCGACGTCGAGCAGGTCATCACCGGTCAGTGTGCCAGCCTCACGCTTCAGGTACAGAGTCGCCCTGATGTTATCGTAACGGGCTCTTTGCAGATCGCGCTCAGCTTGAAAACGGTCACGCACGGCGTTGAGGACATCGACGCTGGTGACTGCATTAAGTTCAAAGCCCCGTTGCATGGAAGTCAGTGACAACTGCGTGGCTTCGGCCAGCCGCTCGGCCGCTTGCGTGCGCAACTCGCTGGCCTTGGCCTGCAGATAGGCGGTGCGTGCTCTCTCAACGATTTCCAGCTGCACTTGCCGCAGTTCATTTTGAGCAACCCCGCGCAGGCCGGCCGCTTCGCTGACCGCGGCGCGGTTACTGCCTCCCGCGAACAAGGGAATCGACACATCGACGCCCACATAGGTGGTATCGGTTCTGTTCATCGACACGTTGTCAAAACCAAGGTCGGAGAGCTGCTTCTGGGCGATCAGTGTCACGCGGGGCATATACGCACCGCGCTGCTGAGAGACGCGCTTGGCGGCCGCTTCCATGGCGAATTGACGCGCCCGAATGGTCGGATTGCCAGCGCGTGCGCGGTCCAGCCAGACTTCAACAGCATCGGTCAGTGGGGGAATTTCGACATTTTCATCGAGCCTGAACAGCGTGCCGACGTTGACGCCAGCCGCGGCGCGCAGTTCCCCGCGTGCCAGTGCCAGCTGACTCTCCAGCTCCAGCTGTTGGGATTGCACGGCTGCCTGACGCGCCTGCGCGGTATAAAGGTCGGTGATGCGTGCCGACTGCAAGTCGTAGAAGCTTTGAATCTGACTCAACTGGTTGGTGACGGCTTCGAGTTCGGAGCGGATGGAGGTCACCGCATCCTCCGCCTGCAGCACATTGAAATATTTTTCAGCCACGTCGGCCAGCAGCCAGGCCAGTTCAGCGAAATACTCGGCTTCCGCCATGTCTTCAATCAGCGAGGCCGCACCGCGCGCCGCGAACGCCTGCCAGTTGAAGAGCACCTGGGTCAGCTGCACGGAGTAGCGCTCGCCACGGTACTTGTTATCAATGTTCAACGGATCTGCAGACTGTGTGTTGTCGGAGATACTGCCGTTGGCGTTGATCTGTGGGAGCAGCTGTCCGGTCGCAGACTTCTTGCGCGCGGTACTGACGTTCCAGCGTTCCTCGGAGATGCGCAGCTGCGGGCTGTAGTCGAGTGCAGCGGTGAAGAAGTCTTCCAGCGTCGTGCCCTCGACGATGATCGTGCTGACCCCCTCTTCCGGTTCGGCAGCGATAGCGGGCACCGTCCAGAGACAGGCGACGCCGAGGCAGAGAGCTGGCAGTAAAGTGAATTTCATACGCATCAGTCTTCAATCAGGCTGCGCGCTAGCGCATTGGAAAATGGCTTCATCACGTATTGGAGGAAGGTGCGTGAACCGGACGCAATGAAGACCTCAGCCGGCATCCCCGGCACCAGCGCCAGACCGCCAAGCTCCGTCATGCCTTCGGGAGTGACCTGCACGCGAGCCATGTAGTAAGGCATCCCGGTTTGCTGGTCCACCATTGCATCAGCAGACACACCCAACACTGTGCCGAAAATAGTGGGCACAGAGCTGCTAAATGCGGAAAAACGAATAGTGGCTTCCTGGCCTACTGTCACCCTGTCGATGTCCATTGGGGATACGCGGGCTTCCACCACCAGTTCATCGCTTTGCGGGACGATGTCGGCGATTGGGTTGCCGGGCCCGATGACGGCGCCAATGGTGTGATACTGCATGTTGTTGACCACGCCGGAGACAGGCGCCCGCAACACGGTGCGATTCACAACATCGTGCAGTGCGGTCGTACGTTCGCGTGCGTCTTTCAGGCTGGTCTGCACCTCTCCGAGCTGATTTACAACTTCGGATTGGAATTCGTTGTTGGTCTGCAGAATCTGCAACTGCGTCTCGCCAATCTGCATCTCGGTAGAGGAGATTGTTGCTACCAGTTCGGCATCCTCTCCCTTCAACATGGCGTGGTTACGCTCCAGTTCGCGGAGGCGTATTTTGTCGGCGAAGCCTTCTTCGAGCAGCAGCCTGACATCTGCCAGTTCGTCGGCGAACGATGCGACCAGCTCTTCTTTGCTGAGCTTCATAGCCTCCAGGCCGGTAACGCGGGATTTCAACTGTTCCATGCGTTGTTCCAGTACTGCGGTGCCACCTTCGCGGGCCGCTTTACGGGCTTCAAAAATCTGGGTTTGTACCGCCATCTCCTCTGCCGCGTTGGCGCCCGCAGCAGATAGCGAGGCAGGATAGGCGATACTGTCCAGCCCATCCCGCTCGGCAATCAACCGGGCTTCGATTGTGGTCAGGGCGGCAAAATTGGCATTGGCGATTTCCAACTGCGCGAGCGATTGCGTGCTGTCGAGGGCCAGCAGAGGGGCTCCGGCTTCGACAAAATCACCATTCTGGACATTGATCTCGCTGACCATGCCGCCTTCCAGGTGCTGCACGACCTGCCTGTAAGAGCGCACAGTAACAGTGCCAGGAGCATGTGCCGCGCCATTCAGTGGCGCCAGCGTGGCCCACAGTCCGAAAACGCCAAACACCGCCACGGCAATCAGGATTCCCGTCCGACGCGCGCCGTCAATACCGGTTTCGATCACGGCATCGACGTCTTCACGCTTGTCGGAAGGTGCAACTGCCGGCACGGCGGGGAGGGTGTTTTGAATGCGTTTGTTTGCTGTCACTTGTTACATTCCCAATCAAATCGTAAGGGGTAAGGAGCTTGCTTGCTCAGGGCGCTGTGCTTTCGGAAATGGCCGGGGCTTTGCGGCCATCCGCCTGTGCCATCAACCCGGCCAGCACCTGATCACGAGCGCCAAAGCTGACAGCGGCGCCGTCTTTCATGACCAGGATCTTATCCATGCCCATGAGCACCATAGTGCGGTGGGTAATCACGATGACGGTGGTGCCCTGTGCTTTTACACGCTGCAGTGCGACGACCAACTCACGTTCGCCTTGGTCATCAAGATTTGAGTTCGGTTCATCGAGTACTAACAGGCGTGGGCTGCCATAGACGGCGCGTGCCAGACCGATGCGCTGGCGTTGGCCGCCGGAGAGCCCGCCGCCATTGCTGCCGATTACGGTATCGTAACCCTGTGGCAGGCGCAAAATCAGCTCGTGAACGCCAGCCATCTTGGCGGCCTCCACAATCTGCTCGGCGTCTATCTCGCCAAAGCGACAAATATTTTCGGAGATGGTGCCGTCAAACAGTTCGATGTCCTGCGGCAGATAACCAAGATAGGGGCCCAGTTCCAGTCGATCCCAGGCCGCAATATCAGCGCTGTCCAGGCGCACCTTGCCGGACGCTGCCGGCCAGACGCCGAGCAGTGCACGGGCGAGACTGGATTTGCCAGAGGCGCTCGGGCCGACGATGCCCAGCGCTTCTCCGGCACTGAGCTCAAAGCTCACGCCTTTAACGACCACCACCTTGGAACCGGGAGGCACAACCATCACCTGCTCCACAGAAAGATTCCCTTGCGGGGCGGGCAGCCGCATGCTGTCGCGCTCCACGGGAACCCGCTCCAGCAGTTGCCCGAGACGCTCGTACTGGGCGCGTGCCACCGAGAACCCCTTCCAGGTCCCCACCAGCATATCGATTGGTGCGAGCGCCCGGCCCAACAGCAATGAACCGGCGATCATCATGCCGGGAGAGATCTCCTGCCTCAGTGCGAGCAAAGCGCCGAGGCCGAGGATCAGAGATTGCGTGATCACGCGGAAACTCTTGGACAGATTGCTGAGCAGGCCAGCCAGCTTGCTGGCATCGGTCTGCAGAACCAGCACACGGTCAGCACGCTTCTGCTGACGATGACGAATATTGTCCAGCATCCCCATCGCGGCAATCACTTCGGCATTGCGCACGCTGCCATTGATCTGGTTGGTGACCCAGTTGGATTCGCTGTTGGCGTCCTTGAGCCTTTTCGTGGTGACCATTTCCGTGGTATAGGCCAGCGCCACCATCACAATGCCCGAGATGATAGCGACGACGCCAAACCAGAAGTGGAACATGAACATCACGGCAACGTAGATGGGAAACCAGGGGGCGTCGAAGAATGCAAACAGGCCGTTGCCGGTGAGGAACTGCCGCAGGCTGGAAAGATCGCTGTTGGGCTGTGCGCCATTACTAAGGCCGCCGGAGAGCAGCGCGTTCTTGAAGGTGGCATCAAAGACTCGGTCCCGCAGGCTTTGTTCGATCTTGTTGCTGGCTCCGATCAGGATCATCGAGCGCACCCACTCGAACCCGCCCGTCGCAGCCATCAGAAACACCATGATGACGGTCAACGAGGCCAAGGTGGGGATGCTGCCGCTGGAGACCACCCGGTCGTACACCTGCATCATGTACAGAATGGGCACCAGCATCAAAATGTTGATAGCTGCGCTGAACGCTCCGGCGTAAATGAAGTAGTGCCGAACCGCCTTGAACGCGTCAAATAATTCCTTGTACTGGTGGCTTTTTTTAGTGTCTTTCATCGGGGCCGCTTAATTTATTGAGTTCACTGTTTGTAGGAGCAAAACGACTAACAAAGATTGGGGAGGCACAAAAAAATTTCAACCCCGCCTGACAAATCAGTCAGGAATTGTACACCCAACCTCCGCGCACTGTCTCTCCGCCGTTTTACAGCTCCTGTTTGCCCTCGGCCAGCTCCCGCAGCGTCTGCAAGTCCGTGATCAGAAGACAAGAGGCACCATCACGTTTCACAATCTCGCGCATCTGCAGATTCTGAAACACGCGTGTCACCGTCTCACGGCTCAGGTTCAGCATGATCGAAATTTCCATGTGCGTCGGAGGATTATTGATAAAAGAGCCGCTGCGGCCATCCTTCTCGCCCTCTGGTATCAGCATCCACAGCTGACAGCACACGCGCTGGCTGATATTCGGGAGCCCCAGCAAAGAGCGTTGCCGGGTCATCTGTCGCAATCGTGCCGCCAGACGTTCGCCGAGCACGCGTACGATGCCAGGCTGCTTCATCATCACTTCGCGCAGTGCTTCCATCGGAATGAAGACCGTCACGGCGCCGGTCAAAGCGATTACATATTCGGGTTGTGGGCCGTGGTCGAAGAGTCCGAGCTCTCCGCAAAAGTCACCTGGCTCCACAAAATAAAGTCCGACTTCGCGCCCGTCGATGGTAAAGTCAACGCCCTGCAGTCGCCCTTCGAATAAAAAACACAGAGACTCTTCTCGTACCCCGGCATTAAGGACAATGCCGCGTCGCGCAAACTTGCGCATGGTCGACAGTGGAGCGAGTTGACTCAGAATTTCTTTAGGCAGGGGTTTGAGCAGGGGGAAAGTACTTAAGAGCTCTGGGGTTACCACGATAAATGTTTAATCCCGGCGTCTACGCACTGGTGCGGGTGGCGGCATTGCCCGGGCATTATAAGTGCTCGAAAATGAATAGCAAGCGCGAGTATTTGGAACTGGTGTGACCGTAATCACCCGCGCTGCACGTTGCTGCGTCTACCATGGCAAGCATATACAAGTGGGCCTGCTCCAATCGTTTCTGGAGCAATTTGTGGATCTCCGGATGTGGAGGACAAAACGATGACTTCTGATTTGCGCGTGAAATTTTCTGCTTTCGACAAACGAGCGCTGCGTCCAGTGGGCGTTGTGACGTTACTGTTGGCAGCACAAATGACGTTTATACAAGGGGCGTTTGCTGAGGGCCTGGAGACCGGTGTTGGCACGGTCGGCTTGGTGCTGGGCAAGGCTTATCTGGAATCTGCAGATAATTCCCGTGCCCGGATTCGTGCCGGTGCCAGAGTTAACGTCAGCGATCGCATCGTGACAGAGGCCAATGGCCATGTGCACATTCAATTCGACGACGCGGCGATGGTCAGCGTGCGCCCGGACAGCATGTTGGAGATTGAACGCTACGACTATAACGCTGCCAGCACCGAACAATCCTCGATCAAACTG
>CAIOZF010000030.1 GCA_903862645.1 uncultured Gammaproteobacteria bacterium | reverse complement strand
GTTGTTCCTGTACCTGTCGTTCGAAAGCATGCAGTTGGCAAGCATTCAGCCGTGCAGCATTTCGATATGGGGGATCCCGTCTTCGTCGTAAACGTCGGAGACGGTGATGAAGCCGAAGCTCGCGTAGAAGTTTTGCAGATAGAGCTGGGCTGATATGCGGACACTTGAATCAGCAACGGAGGCAACGGCAGTCGCGAGCGGGCTCTCTCTTACAGAGGGATAACGTTCGGCGCACAGGGCCAGCGCTCTTTGCATCAGCTCACGCCCCAGGCCACTGCGGCGCTGAGTCTGGGCGGTGCAGACGCGACCGATGGAGGGTTCGGGGTACTTCATCCCTGGGGGCAGCACGCGGCAACAAGCGACGACCTGCCCCTGCGCCATGGCGAACAAATGCAGAGCCTGCTGGTCGAGCCCATCTGCGTCCAGATACACACAGTCCTGCTCAACGACGAACACTTGCTGGCGCAGTTGCAGTATCTGGTAGAGCTGCTCCGTGTTCAGTTCAGCAAACGCTTTCGCGCACCATTGCGTCATCATCTTCTAGTATTCCTCATTGAATTACTCCGCGGTCAGCTGCGCCGGGGTTGGAAACATTCATGCCGGTTTGGCCTGGCTCGTGTGGATCAGTTCACCCGCGCTGTCGAATATTTCGATGTCCACTTCGATCCCATGGCGCACACTCTGGGTGACGGTGCAGTAATTCTCGAACTGGGCGACAGCGCTCTCCAGTGAGGGTGTGGCCTCCTTGGTGGTGCCCAAGTGTATTTGCACATCAAAATGCGTGACGCGCAGGTATTTCTCGACGCGCCCGAAGCGTCCGGTGATGGTGGCCGTCAATTCGCCCGGGTCTGCTTTGTTTCTGCGCAATGCGTACAGCAGGCTGGCGGAGAGACAGTTGGCTACGGACGCCGCCAGCAGGCCTGCCGGGCTGGGCCCTTCGCCGTCCCCCAGCGGTTCTGGTTCGTCGCTCAGCAGGTTGCCGAATTCGCCGAAGTCGATCTGGAACAGGTAATTTTCCAGCAGCTTCAGATTCACGCTGAATGTCGTTGCACTCACTCTGGCCTCACTTTAGGTTGATGTTAGTTTGAATTGCGTGGCACGGCTTGAATCGCCGTGAGGGCGATGGTGTAGAGGATATCCTCCACTGCCGCACCTCGGGAGAGGTCGTTTACCGGTTTGTTGAGCCCTTGCAGCATCGGCCCGATGCTGACCACACCGGCACTGCGCTGGACGGCCTTGTAGGTGGTGTTGCCGGTGTTCAGGTCCGGGAAGATCAGCACCGTGGCGTGTCCGGCCACCGGACTGCCCGGAGCCTTGGTCGCCGCCACCTCGGCACTGACAGCGGCGTCATACTGCAGCGGGCCATCAATTACCAGATCCGGGCGTCTGCTGCGGGCCAGGCGGGTGGCCTCGCGCACCTTGTCGACGTCACTGCCGGTGCCGGACTCCAGCGTGCTGTAGCTGATCATCGCCACCCGGGGAAAGAGGCCGAAGTCGCGGGCAGAGTCGGCACTGGCGATGGCGATGTCTGCCAGTGCGCTGGCGTCCGGGTCGGCATTGATGGCGCAGTCGCCGAAAATCAGCACCTGCTCGGGCAGGCACATGAAGAAGATCGAGGAGGCGGTGTCGATGCCGGGGCGGGTACGGATCAATTGCAGCGCCGGGCGGATGGTATTGGCAGTGGTGTGTATGGCCCCGGAGACAAGTCCGTCCACCCGGCCTTCCCGCAGCATCAGCGTGCCCAGCATCACGTTGTCTTCCAGTTCCCGGCGGGCCCGCTCGGGCGTCATGCCTTTGTGTTGGCGCAACGCTGTCAGGGTCGCCACGTACTGCTCGCGTAAGGGCACCGGATCGACGATCTGCAGTGTTGGTGGCAGCGCGATGGCATTGCTGGCGGCGAGTTGGCGTATTGCCTCGGGATTGCCCAGCAGCTGACAGCGCGCGATGCCACGCCGGACGCAGCTCACGGCGGCGCGCAGCGTGCGCAGCACCTCACCCTCGGGCAGCACAATCAGGCGGTCGGCGGCACGGGCGCGCTGCAGCAGACTGTAGCGGAAGGCGGCAGGGGACAGGCGGCGTTCCCGGGGGCTGGCGACCAATGTGACCAGCCAGGGCCGATCCAGATGCTGTGCCACTGTGTCCATGACATGGCGAATGCGCGCATCGTCGTCCACGGGAACACGATTGGCGAAGCCAGGCAGCTCCGTGATGACCTGAAAGCTGTCCTCGTGCACTCGCAGCAGGGGCAGACCCCGGGCGATAGCCTGGCGGCAGAATGCCAGTGTCTCGGGTTTCAGTACCATGCCTCCGGTCAGCAGTACTCCCGCCAGTGCCACCCCGTTCAGCTCCGCCAGCGCGGCGGCGATCATGACTTCGTCGCGATCGGCACTGCTGATCAGCAGCGTTCCGGGCAGCAGGTGCGGTAACAGGTTGCCCACCCGTTCGGAGGCAAGGGCAACGTGCAACACGCGACGCTGCTGAATGTCACCGGCGGCGATGACCTCGGCATGCAGAAACTGGGCGAGATCGCTGGTCCGCGCAGAGGTCAGCTCGGCGTCCCAGGGGATGCCACCGACCAGGTGCAGGCCGGGGCTGGCTGTATCGGCATGCTGCAGGATCGGCAACTGCTGTTGAATCTGCTCCCAGCTCCAGGCGCCCTCTGCAACCGCGAGCTGACGCTCCAGCGGCAGGTGCCCTTCGCCTTCAGGCGGCGCGTTGAGCATGTTGAGAATGACGCCCACCACGCGGGCGTTAGCCGGCGCGTCACCGGCCGGCAGCATGAACTGTGCGGCGCAGTTTTCCAGACGCTGATTCAGTTCGGCGAGTGTCTGAGTGTTCGGGGGGCTGGCGGTGCTGGGGGTGCTGACGAGGATGACCTGAGCATCGAAAGAGTCAGCCAGCAGAGGATTGAGGCGCGCCAGCACCGGATCATCGGTGACGGTGCTGATGCCTTCCAGCACCAGCACGTCCGGCTCTTGTGGGAACACCGCCAGGGTCCGTTCCCGCAGTGCCATCCACTGCTCCATCAGCAGGTCGACCTGATTCCCGGCAAGCCACTCCGCAGCCTTACTGCAGGGCAGGGGAGGCGGGGGTTGCAGGCCGGCATAGTGGCGGATCAGCTCGACGGTGTGTTCGGCAGCGTTCTCGATCGGGGTTACCATGGCAGTCGCTAGCTCCCCTCCCGGCTGGCCCACCGGTTTGCAGAACGCCACGCGCAATCCCTGCTGGTCCAGCGCATGCAACAGCCCCAGGCAGATGGTCGTCAGACCCACGCCCGCTTCGGTTGGTACCAGCAGTAATGTTTTCATAGGGTTTTCACTTCACTGCAAGACTTGCGGCCGTCAAGGCTGTGCAGCGCTGGTCTGGCCCTGTTGCTGGCCCTGTTGCTGCCCTTGTTGCAGTGTCCAAAGAATCAGGTCGGCGGCGAGGCGGTCTGCTGCCACCCCCAGTGCGTCCACCAACGCGCCGACCCCGCTGCCGCTGACCGGTTCGCTGACCTCGAAGCGACGGCTGGCGAGGATCCTGCGGCTGCCTACCTCTATCAGGCTGGCATCGTATCGGAGCACGGCCAGTGAGCGTCCTTGCAGGTTTTCGTGGTGCAGCGCGCGCAGCATGCCGCCGAGTTCCACAGTTGCCTGCAGGCCTTCACTGCTGGTGCTGAGCCCGGTGACCCGCCCGTCGCGCCAGAAGGCGTCGAGCAACCAGTCGCGCCACAGCAGCGCCGCCGGGGCAGCCCAGCGGGCATCGGGGTAGGCCTGAAAACTGTTGTCGTCCGCCATCACCAGGATCCGGCTCCCGCCGAGGGCGTCGCTGGTGGCCGGTGTATCAATGCGCAGCCCGCTCAGCGTTGGCCCTGCGCTCGACGCACCAAGAGAAGAGGGTGGTAACTGGTAGAGATCGCTCTGCACCCGTTCTGGCAACACTGTGCAGGCGCTCATTCCGGCGCAGAACAGAGTCAGGAGCAACAGCGAAAGGGGCTTGTTCATGGTTGGTATTCCTTGATGTTGTCATCGCCCAGGAGGAAACCGGCGGGGTCTTCCTCCAGACGTGTAGTGATGTCGTTAAGGCCGCTGAGCACGCCGCGCAGTTCTTCGATAGCCGGCCCGAGTTCGTTGAAACTCTGCATGCCATTGCTCAGCGCCTGCTGATTCTCGTCCATCAGCGTCGTCATCTGCAGCGTGAAGCGCTGCACATTGTTCATGGTTTCCGCAGCGGTGTTGAGCAGGGGGTCACCATGTTCGGCGAACTGGTCGTCGACACGCCCGAGCAGCTGGTTCAGCTCCTCACCGGCACTGGCCAGGCTGGCAAGCCCGGCGCGCAGCGTGGCCTGCTGTTCCACCAGATTGTCGGTGACGCTGTTTAGATTGCCCAGAATACGGGTGATGTAGGCGCCATTTTCCTCAGACAGCATCTGATTGGCGCGATCCAGCAGGCTGGTGATGCTGAGCAGCAACTCATCGCTGTTCAGGCGCAGCCGAGCCAGTGAAGACTGCTCGGCCTGGATGACCGGCACGCCTTCTCCTGCCGTGAGCAGAGCGCTCTCAGGCAAACCCTGGCTGAGTTCGATGCCCGCTGCGCCGGTGATGTTCAACATGGTGAGGCGGGCGAGTGTGTCGACCTTGACGGGGGCTGAGCTGGAGATCCGCACTCGCGCCCACACCTGACGGGGGTCCTGCGGGTCCAGCCTCAGTCTTTCCACTTCACCGACGCGAATGCCGCTGTACTGCACCGGGCTGCCAACGCTCAGGCCGGAGACTGCCTCGCGGAAGATGACGTCATAAAGCCGGACGTCATCGTCAGTCCCGGAGCGGGACATCCAGAGCGCGAACAGCAGGGCGAGAGCGCCCGCGCCGAGGGTAAAGAGGCCGATAATGATGTGCTGTGCACGGGTTTCCATAATGTCACTCTTGCTCTGAACGTTTGGAATTGAAACTTGCCGATTGCGAATCTGCCACAGGTAAATTTTCTGCCGCGCTGGCCGCAGCCCGCCCGCGTGGCCCATGGAAATACTCCTGAATCCACTCGTCCTGGGTGGCGGTCACCACTTCCAGGGTATCTGCCACCAGCACCCGTTTCTGTGACAGCACCGCGACGCGGTCGCAGGCGGTGTACAGCGTATCCAGATCGTGCGTGACCATGAACACTGTCAGGTTGAAGGCATCGCGCAAGGTCACCAGCAGTTGATCGAATGCCGCGGCGCCAATCGGATCGAGTCCGGCGGTCGGCTCGTCCAGAAACAGGATGTCCGGATCCAGCGCCAGGGCCCTTGCCAGCGCCGCGCGCTTGATCATGCCGCCGGAAAGGTCGGCCGGGAATAACGCGCCGGCATGGGCAGGCAGCCCCGCCAGCGCCAGCTTCACCGTTGCCAGCTCGGCAGCCGCGTTGCGTGACAGGCCGGCGTGCTCGATCAGCGGCAGAGCGATGTTCTCCAATACCGTTAACGACGAGAACAGGGCGCCACGCTGAAACAGCACACCAATGCGTCGCTCCAGCGCCGAGCGTTTGTCTGCTGACAGCAGCAACAGATCCTGTCCGAACAAATTGACCTGCCCGGCACTGGGCCGCTGCAGCCCGACGATCGATCGCAACAGCACCGATTTGCCACTGCCTGAGCCGCCAACCACGGCGATTATCTCGCCGCGATAGATGTCCAGATCGAGCGCTTCATGCACCACATTGCTGCCGAAACGGTTACTCAGCCCGCGTACCTGGATGATGGCTTCCCGCTTGCTGGTGCCGTTGTTGATTGCGCTCACCAGCCCATCTCCATGTAGAACAGCGCGGCCACGGCATCCAGCAGGATCACCGCGAAGATGGATTGTACTACGGCAGAGGTGGTGTGTTCGCCGACCGACTGCGCGCTGCCGTGCACCTTGAAGCCCTCCAGACAGCCGATCAACGCGATCACCAATGCGAAGAACGGTGCCTTGGCCAGACCGAGCAGGATGTGGCGCAGAGGTATTTCCTGCACGATGCCCAGGAAGCGCGCGAAGGAGATGTCCAGCGTCAGCACCGCCACCATCGCCCCGCCGAGCATCCCGGCGATGATGGCGATAAAGGTGAGAATGGGCAGCATGACCAGCAGGGCCAGCACGCGCGGCACTACCAGCAATTCGATCGGACTCAGGCCCTGCACGCTGAGCGCGTCCAGCTCCTCGTTGACCTTCATGGAACCGATCTGCGCGGTAAAGGCGCTGGCGGTACGGCCGGCCAGCAGGATCGCCGCCAGCAGCCCGCCCAGCTCGCGCATGAAGGCATAGCCGACCAGATCCACCGTGTAGATGGTGGCGCCGAAGTTGGCCAGCACGGTGGCGCCGAGGAAGGCGACTACGCAACCCACTAGAAAGTTCAGCAGGAAGATGATCGGCACGGCGTTGAGCCCGGTCTGATGCATCTGGGCGACAAGTGCCGTGGGCCGCCAGCGCCAGGGCTGGGGCAGCAGACGCACCAGTGTCAGCAGGGTCAGACCCAGGAAATTGAAGAACTGCATGAGCTGCTGCCAGCCGCTGAGGACCTGTTTGCCGAGCTTTTCCAAGCCATCGCCGCGCCGCCAGCGCGGACACACCAAATCGCCCTCGCGTCCTGTCATGGCAGTCGCCACGGCCAGCAGCAGCGCCTGGCGCTCAGCCGAGAGGCCGGTGGCGGCGGGAATCAGCGCGCTCAGCCGCTCAGCCCCCAGCAGGCGTACCAGCAGGGCAGCGCCAGCGGTGTCCAGCGCGGTCAGCGCCGTGGCATCGAGCGCGCTGATGGTCTGCGTGGGTGGTCTGGTGTGGTGAGCGACATGGGTGTAGTGCTGCAGTGTCCAGTCACCTTGAAGTTGCAGGCGCGAGGAACCGGAGTCGATGGTCAGCGTTGGGGTCATGTGGCCAATATACTTGGCGCAGTTGGCGCTGGTCAATCACGCCTGAGGATTCGCGGTGTTCCCGCTTGGCAGCTTCCCGAATTGACAGTCTGCAGGTGGCAGTCCATATTCAGCACAACTTTTTTAAGGCAGTTTTCAGAATTTTTTAGCAGTGGATTCAGGAGTGTAAAAATGTCTCTGAGCAGACGCGATTTCTTCAAGGTTGGCGGCGTCGGTGCGCTGGCCGCGACTGTGGCACCCGGCACGTTGGCCCAGCCCGCAGCAGTGCCTGCCGGCAACGCTGTTTTGAACCATCCGGCCACCCTGGTGGCAGAGATCAGCGGACTGCGGGTGAATCAGCCAGTGTCCTTCAATTTTCCGGACAGCGGCTCGCCCTGTCAGCTACTCAAAATGGGGCGCGAGGTGCCCGGCGGGGTTGGACCTGACGGCGACATCGTCGCCTACAGCATTCTCTGTCCGCACATGGGCTGTCCGACTCAGTATGACGGCGAGGCCCGCAGTTTCAAATGTGGTTGTCACTTCAGTGTGTTTGATCCGGAGATGGAGGGGCAGCAGGTCTGTGGTCAGGCGACCCAGAACATGCCGCGCATCGAGCTGAACTTTGATACCGCGCGCGGCACCGTCGAGGCGGTGGGTGTGCATGGTCTGATCTATGGTCGACAGGCCAATACCCTTTAACAGAATTCGCAGGAGCCGCCCGCATGTCCCAGTTCGATGATCGCATCCCGTTGCCGCCGACCAGCGCGCAGACCACCAACCTGACCTGTCACTTCTGCATCGTCGGCTGTGGCTACAAGGTTCACAAATGGCCGGAACATGAGGAAGGTGGACGGGCGCCGCAGGACAACGCGCTGGGCCTGGATTTCACGCGCCAGCTCGCTCCGCTGCAGGCCTGTCTGTCCCCCGCCATGGTCAATACTATTCAGGATAACGATGGCAGCCGCCATCACATCATGATCGTCCCCGACAAGGACTGCGTGGTGAATCAGGGTCAGGCCTCCACCCGTGGCGGCATGCTCGGGCACCTGACGTACAACGGCAAGGGCCCTTCGGCCAGTCGTTTGACGCAGCCCTTGCTGTATCGCGGCGCCAACTGGCGCGAGAGCCCGTGGGAGAACGCACTGGCGCTCTACGCCGGGCTGACCAAGAAGATTCTCGATGAAGACGGCCCGGATGAGATCTATTTCAACCTCTTCGACCATGGCGGCGCTGGCGGGGGTTATGAAAATACCTGGGGCACCGGCAAGCTGATCTTCACTGGTCTGCAGACGCAGAAGGTGCGCATTCATAATCGCCCGGCCTACAACTCCGAGTGTCACGCCACCCGCGACATGGGCATCAATGAACTGAACAACAGCTACGAAGATGCGGAAGTGGCCGACGTGCTCTGGTCCATCGGCAACAATCCTTACGAGACCCAGACCAATTATTTCCTCGTGCACTGGATTCCCAACCTGCAGGGCAGCACCGTCAACAAGAAACAGCAGTGGTTCCCTGGCGAGACTGTCGGCCGTGGCCGCGCGATCTTCGTCGATCCGCGTCGCACCACATCAATCGCCATCGCTGAGCAGGCTGCCGGAGCAGAGAATGTCCTGCATCTGGCGATCAATCCCGGCACCGACACCGCGCTGTTCAACGGACTTCTCACTTATGTGGCCGAGCAGGGCTGGCTGGACAGCGAGTTCATCGCCCAGCGTACCAATGGCTACGAGCAGGCCCTGAGTGCGAACCGTCTCAGTCTCGAAGATTGCAGCGAACTGACCGGCGTGCCGGTGGCGCAACTGATTCAGGCTGCCGAGTGGTCGTACAAACCGAAAGCGTCGGGTCACATGCCGCGCACCATGCATGCTTATGAAAAGGGCATCATCTGGGGCAATGACAATTACCGCATTCAATCATCATTGGTGAATCTGGTGCTGGCCACCGGCAACGTCGGTGGGCGACGTGGCGCCGGTGTCGTGCGCATGGGCGGCCATCAGGAAGGCTATGTGCGTCCGCCGTTCCCCGGTGGCCGTCCCGCGCCTTACGTCGACGGCGAGATCATCGCTGGGCGCGGCAAGATCCTCACCACCTGGGCCTGCGACGCGTTCCGCAGCACTCATAACGCCCAGAATTACCGGGCGGCGGTAATCCGCCGCGCCAACATCGTGCGCGAGGCCATCGATCAGGCGCGTGGTGCCAGCACTGCCGAGTTGATCGACATCATCTACGACGCGGTCACCACCAAGGGCGGCCTGTTCGTGGTCTCCATCGACATCTATCCGAAGCCCTTCGGCGAGGCGGGCCACATGATGCTGCCAGCCACGGTGCCAGGCGAGATGAACCTGACCTCGATGAACGGCGAGCGCCGCATGCGCCTCTCGGAAAAATTCATGGACGCACCGGGCAGCGCGCAACCGGACTGCATGATCGCCGCTGACATCGCCAATGCGCTCAAGGCGCTCTATGCCCAAGATGGCAACAGCGCCATGGCCGCGCGCTTTGCGGGCTTCGAGTGGAGCAGCGAGGAAGACGCCTTCATGGACGGCTTCAACCGCAACGAGAATGAACTGGTGACCTACGAACGTTTGCGCGCCCTCGGCAATAACGGCGTGCAACTTCCGGTCACTGGCTTGGAGAACGGTCTTCTGGTTGGCACGGAAGTGACCTATACCGAGCGTTTCGACACCGAGGATGGCCGCGCGAAATTCCAGCCTTCGCCCTGGAACGGCCTGCTGGCCGAGGCGCAGCAGCAGAAGGACAAGTATCCCTTCTGGATCAACAACGGACGCGTCAACGAGTTGTGGCAGACGCTCTACAACGACGAGCACGTCGAGTTCCGCACCAGCCGCTGGCCGATGACGCTGGTGGAAATCGGCAGCGAAGACGCGCAGCGCCTCGGCATCAACAGTGGTGACGTGGTGGAACTGTTCAACGATTACGGCGCGACGCAAGGCATGGCGCACGTGGAGCCGACCATCAAACCGGGCCAGGTGTTCATGCAGACGATGGGCCGCAACGGCGTGATGGGTGACCTGGCTACTACGGCGGTGGATCAGAATATTCTGCCGTATTACAAGGGCACCTGGGCGGACGTGCGGCGTGTCGGTGACATGGGGCTGAGCAGGACGGTGACGTCCAAGCGGCGGCATTTCGTTTAATTGAATATCAATAACAAAACAACCAACAAGGCGGAACTGCTCATGCGTCACTATCGATATCTGTTGTCATCGCTCTTCCTGATAGTCACCTCTGCCTGTGCCGCACCGGCACCGACCGACGGTTTCTACACCATCGATCCGTCACGCAGCAATGGGGGCACCGGGCGCTTCTACATGGATCGGGAAATCTCCGACGTCATGGGGCACCGGGCGGCGGATTGGCTGGAGCGTCCGCAGCGCACCCACGAGGAGATGCCCGACGAGGTGGTCGCCAACATGGGCCTGAAGCCGACGGATGTCGTCGCCGACATCGGTGCCGGTTCCGGCTACTTCACCATCAGGATTGCGAAGCAGGTGCCGCAGGGCAGGGTACTGGGCGTCGACATTCAACCAGAGATGCTGGAGATTCTGGAGAACCGCCGTCGTGAGGAAGGGCTCGACAATATCAACGGTGTGCAGGGTGAGATCGATGACACCCACCTGCCTGCCAACTCCGTCGATGTCGCCTTCCTGGTGGATGCCTATCATGAGTTCTCCCATCCACGTGAAATGCTGCAGAGCATTTATGATTCGCTCAAGCCCGGTGGCCGCCTGATTCTCGTCGAGTACCGTGCCGAAGATCCGAACGTGCCCATTCGCACGCTGCACAAAATGACTCAGCGTCAGGTGCGCCGTGAAATGAGCGTGCTGAATTTCGAATGGGAGAAGACGCTCGACTTCCTGCCATGGCAGCACATGATGTTTTTCACCAAGCCGGAGTAATCTGCCGGTCTCGACCTTGAATCAGCGCCGCCAGGCTTCGTAGAGCTGGCGGACGGCTGGCTCGATCTTCCTGATAGAGTCCTGCTGCTGCTCTGGCGTCAGCGCCTCCCACTCGTCGAAACGCTCCTCCGTGCCGTGCAGGCGAATGCAATCCAGCGCCTCCTGCGCATATGCAGACAGATCAGACCAGCCACCCGCCGCCGTCACACCGCGCAGATAGCCGAAGCACCACTCCTCCGCGCTGAGGAGTTTGCCCTCATCCGCTCCCACTGCAGTTTCGATCTGATTAAAATGCGCAGCAAATTCGTCGGGCCAGCGGAGCATCACCGCCGCGATGCTGGTCAGGTGCTGCAGCAGCAGATCGAGAAACCGCTCCAGCTCCTCCTCACTCTGCCAGTCCGGCTGCAGGGTCTCGCCGCCCCAGAGTGCCGGATACCAGACGCTCATCGGCAGCATCTCTGGATTAGTGACAATCGCGGTCAGAAAGCCGTCCAGCTCCGAGAAATCCAGCACGGCCTCATCATTGCCGTATTCCAGCAGTTTGCTGGCGAGGAATTTGCGTTCGCGGTCGGTCAACGGGTCGAGGGTTTGGTGCATGATGGGTCTCTGGTGGTTGCTTGCATGGTTGTCAGTCAAACATTTTCAGTTAAGGAAGCGCAAGGTAGATATGGACGTTGACACGTTCTTACTCCAGAACTAAAGTAGATACATCTGTAGCTACACGAAAAGCGGGAGGTTGATATGCAAAGTGAAATCAAACGTTGGGGCAATAGCGCCGCTGTGCGGCTTCCCAGCAAGATTCTGACCCAGGCAAAACTCGATGTTTCCAGTCTTATCAGCATCGAAGTGAGAGATGGCAAAATCGTAATCGAGGCTACTGAGGCAACGTCGCGAAGGGTCAAACTACCGTTTTCTGAAGCAGATCTACTCAAAGGTCTTGATGCGCATGGTGTCCACGCGGACGAGATTGCTGAACCGACAACGAATGAAATGGGGGCTTGATGGCTTTGTACGTCCCTGCTCGCAATGACATCATCTGGCTGGACTTTGATCCGACCAAGGGCAAAGAGGTAGGTAAGTATCGACCAGCCTTGGTGCTCTCGTCCAAAGATTACAACAGGCAGACCGGGCTCCTGATTTGCTGTCCGATAAGTACTAGCATTCGGGGCAGTGCTACTGAGGTTTCACTCGGAAATCTCGAGAAACCTTCAGTGGTAGCTTCCAGCTTGATCCAAACCCTGTCTTGGCAAGACCGCAAAGCGATTTACATCACCGAAGCTGAGAGCGGTGTTTTGGAGCAGGTCTTGGTCCGAATTATCCCTCTGATTGGCGCAGACAGCGTGATCGAAAAATTTGTCGAGTAATGGCGGTAGCAAGTGCCATGTTCCTGACGGTGTAGCACAAAAAGTTCCACCTGCTACTTACGCCGCTTTAACTTACGGAAGCGTATTTCAGAAATTGGTTCAGGACAGAGACCGGTGGACTGATGGTTAGTCTGCCTCACTCTGGTAGCGACGAACACACACATCGAGCTGACTGCGACTTGCAGTTTGTATAGCTACCAACAATTCATGGCTCACCATTGAAAGGCGAAAGCGCTGCCGGAGTTCTTGCTTGATGTGCAGCAGCAGATGGGCTGTGGCTTCAGCATCCGCCAGTGCGCGATGGTAACGACCTGTCGCGGGCAAACCCAGGGTCTGCACGAGAGTTCCCAGCTTGTGATTGGGTGCCTCGGGAAAAATGCGGCGGGCCAGCAGCATCGAACACGCGAACTCCTGCCAGCGCTTTTTCTGTATCCGCTGTAGCTCTGTATCCCAGAACTTGCTGTCGAAGGCGGCGTTGTGCGCAACGATGCGATGGGTGCCGACAAACTGCACAGCGTCGCGCATCACTGCCTCGACCTTGGGAGCTTGGCGAACCATGTCATTGGTGATGCCGGTCAGGATTTGGATCTCATGGGGAATGGAGACACCCGGGTTCATCAAACTCTGAAATCGATCAACAATCTTGTAGTCATCAATGATGACAATTGCGATCTCTGTTGGCCGCGCGCCAAGAGCGGGTGAGAGACCCGTTGTTTCGAAGTCCATGACTGCGTGGATGCCCATTTTTTGCGCTTGATTCTCCCTGCTGTTATGGACTTCTGGAAACGTCACGATGGCCACTATTGCGGATTTCCTGATCGACCGTGAGGCGGGAAACTACACTGGGGCAGGGGGAAGAGCAAGCGGCGGAAAGAGCGGAGGCCCTGCGCGAAGCGGTGGTCAATGCTTTGGCCCTCCAAGGCTTTCGCTCTAAGGTCAATGTGCAGATCTACGTGTTCAGAGATCGAGTGGAGGTGGTGAGTCAATCGACAACCGCTTCATTGAATGGAATTTTGTTTCGAGTCGCAAGGCGCGCATCGAGCAGGCGAAGCGCGACTGGACGGAAGGGCAGTTCGGGAAAGTGGTGGGGGATGAGGTGGAGTTTATTCCGTTGCCGTGAGGGGGGGATTCAAACTTTTCCGATCACCTCCTCCAGTACAGTGATGTCGAGCTGTGATACGCCTGCCTGTCGAAAGTGATCTCTCCACTCAGAAGCAATCTGCGAGATTTCGTTGATGATGCTGCTGGCCTGCTCGGAAGACAGGCCAAAGGCGATGGCGGCGCTCTTCGCGTTGCTCATGCTGCGTCGGCTTCCTTTTCCGGACATCTTTCGCTATCCTCAAAATGACATGGTATACCAATAATAAAATTGGATTTTGTATCGTTATACCATGTTATTGCAGCAAGCCCAACAGCGCATCCTTGTCCATCGGCAGTCCGACAGCCCCTGTCTCATTGAAGAGATTATCGGCCAGCGCCTGCTTTTGCTGCTGCATCAGCTGGATGCGCTCTTCCACCGTGTCGGAGGCCACCAGGTTGTAGACGAACACAGGTTTGTCCTGGCCAATCCGGTGTGCGCGGTCGGTGGCCTGATTTTCCACCGCCGGGTTCCACCATGGATCCATGTGAATGACGACATCCGCTGCCGTGAGGTTGAGGCCGCTGCCTCCGGCCTTCAGGCTGATCAGGAAGACGCGCACCTCGCCGCTCTGAAACAGATCGATGGCCTCCTGACGTTTGCGGGTCTGGCCCGTGAGTTTTGTGTAACCGATCTCCAGAATTTTCAGCTCTTCTTCGATGAGCGCGAGCACTTCCGTAAATTGTGAAAAGATCAGCATGCTGCGGCCTTCCTCCAAGAGTTGGGGCAGCGTCTCAGTGAGCCATTCCAGCTTGGCGTGCTCGCGGATGTTGGCGGCTTTTTCCAGTTTTACCAGCCGCGGGTCGATGCAGGCCTGCCGTAGCTTCAGCAAAGCATCCAAAAACTGGATGTGACTGCGCTGTATGCCCTGGCTGGCGACCAGATCGCGAATGCGCTTCTCCATGCTCACGCGAATGCTTTCATAGAGCGCGCGTTGTTTGCCCTGCAATTCCACGTATTGCACTATCTCTGTCTTGGCGGGGAGTTCTTTCACCACCTGACTCTTGGTGCGTCTGAGCATAAAGGGAGCGACCCGGCGCGCCAGTGCCGTCTGACGATCGAGATTGCCGATCTTCTCTATCGGATTCCTGAACTGTTCTTGAAAGGCTTTGCGTCCGCTCAGCAGTCCCGGCAGCACAAAGTCCATCAGCGACCACAGCTCGCCCAGATGATTCTCCAGTGGCGTACCGGTCAAGCACAGGCGCATCTGGCTGTTCAGGTTGCGCACATGCTGCGTAATCTTGGTCGTCGGGTTTTTGATCGCCTGTGCTTCATCCAGAATCACCACGCTGAAGGCGTGCTTCTCGTACTGTTTGCTGTCACGCAACAACAACGGGTATGTGGTCAGCACGATGTCGCTGTGTTTGATCTGCTTGAAGGCTGCAGCGCGATCGGGCCCATGAATCAGGGTCATTTTGAGTTCGGGTGTAAAACGCGCGGTCTCGTGGATCCAGTTGCCAGTCAGGCTGGTCGGCGCGACGATCAGTGCTGGCTGAGTCAGCGCGCCGCTGTCTTTCAGGTGTTGCAGAAAGGCCAGCGCCTGCAGCGTTTTGCCCAAGCCCATGTCGTCAGCGAGGATGCCGCCAAGGCTGTAGCGCCACAAAAATGCCAGCCAGCTGAGGCCGTCGTGCTGATAGGGACGCAGCTCTGCCCGCAGCTTAGGCGACACGGCGAGTGCTTCGATGCCGCTGAAGTCCTGCAACTGCGTCAGCAGTGCTCTGGCCAGTGGCGCGGCCCGGTCGTCCAGATTCGGCAGGTCCTGCAATTGTGCGACTTGAAAGGCTGCCAGACGGATGGGCTTGTTGAGTTGTTTGCGCGAGTAAAGCTCTGTAATCAGGTCGCGTATGGTGTTCAGCGGCCGGGTATCGACGCGCACCCACTCGCCGTCGACCATCACCAGCATTTTCTCTGGCGTGCCCCGGTTCAGCCACATTTCGACGATGGTGGCGGTGTTCAGTTGACGCCCTTCGCTCAGTGGCAATGTCAGGGCCAACTCGAACCAATGGTTCGGTTCGTCGTGAATGGCGAAGTCAAAGGCGGTGCTGGTCACGTTCAGGCTGAAATCCTCTGCGTTGTGAATACGCCAGCCCGACTTTTTCAATTCTGGAATCTGAGTGTCAATAAAGTGCTGCCAGAAGGGGACCAGCTCCTCGGGAGCGGCAGGCTCCGGTGCCCATGCGTAACGATGTTCGGCCAGTGGCTCAAACAGCGAGAGCCCAAGTTCGTGCAGGCGTTCCTGGTAAGCGGATTCCTGATGGAAATCCCGGTGGACCTGGTAATGTCTGCCATCGATCAGGCGCGGCTCGTACAGCGTTTTGGCGCCAGCCACATAGGCCGGGGCGCAGGTCTCGACTGCGTGTTCTGCACCATGCTCCGCTCCATACTCCGCTCCATACTCCGCTCCATACTCCGCACCATACTCGTAGTGCAGCAGCGCGACAGGCAGCCTGGCGTCTGGAGACACCTGAGCGAGCTCCAGTGTCAGGCACGGTACCGGCTGGTTCACTTCGATGAACTCAGACACTTCAACAGGAAAGGCCAGCTGCTCTGGCTTGAATACCTGCCGCAGCTGTCCCGCGACCTCGACAATCCTGGCCACGGGGACAGGTGGCATTTTGCGCAGGTGCACGAATTGTTGTGCAGCAAGTGGCGTGAGGAGGTCACCAATTTCTGCTGCGTCGATATCCAGATAGCACGGCGGAACCATTTCAATCGCAGCCCATTGGCTGCGCCCTTCTATACGCGCGTGCAGCACATAATCGCTGGCATTTCTTTCCCATTGCCAGCACACGGTTTCTGGCGCTGCCTTGTGTACTGATCGCTCGGCGAAGATGAGTCTTTTGCTCTCCAACATATGCCCCAGTGCCAGTCGCGTGGCCTCACCGCTCAGTTCGCAGCTGGTGAATCCGGAAACTCGCGGCAACAACTGCAATATCGTGAGATCGAGTGGTTGCAGGTGACGCGGAAGTTCCCAGCGCAGGGAATAGTAATCAGGCGTGTAAGGTGTGATCTGACTCCATTTGCCGTCCTTCTTCAGGTAGGCTTTTTTGAAGGCAACGTGTACCTGATCTTTGACAAGCATCAGCTCGTAGAGCAGGTAGTGGCGGCCCGCAATAAGAGCATCTTCCGGCTTTGCGAGGGCGGCGGGCAATTCCGTCAACCAGCGTTCCAAAGCTGAGGGTTCCAGCTTCTGTCTGGTAACCGCGCCGGGACGGACTGAGGAGGTTCCGGCGTTGTTTTCCTGCAGCCATTGCAACGCGGCAGCCACAGCGTGTTTGCAGTCGACCCCCATTGGGCAGCTGCAGTCGCCGATCAGCATGTCATTTTCGACGCTCATCTCGACGCGATAAGTGTTGCGACCTGACCCCATGACGCTGGCGATAAACCTGGATTGCTCGGGGTAGTTTTGTCGGATAGTGGCGCGCCGCTGATGGTAATACTGCAGGCCACGGTCAAACGTTGTCCCGGGGGCCATTTCCTTGATGTCATTGATGGTGAAGTGCATGCGGGCTTCTTGGTCGTGGGTCGAGGGATGTCTGGGCTGGGGACGGCAGAGGGGAGTATTCCCGCTCAGCCCTGAAATAGACAAATGCTCCCTTTTTGATGGTTCTTGGCTTGGTACATGGCTTGATCGGCGTGATGCAGAATCTGCCCAGGCTGTTCTGCCCCGGGGTTGAAGACCTTGATGCCGAATGAGCCCGAGCTGCTATCACTGATCTGCTGCACAAATTGTTGCTCGGCATTGTACTTGTCGAGAGTGTAGATCTCCGCTAGGCGCTGCCTGATACTCTCGGCCACTGCATGCGCGTCGGCGGCTGCGGCCTTG
>CAIOZF010000029.1 GCA_903862645.1 uncultured Gammaproteobacteria bacterium | reverse complement strand
GACATGAACGCGCCGATGCGCGGCCACGGCAGAGAGGGGTGGTTCTTCGTTCGGCTGGCCTTGCTGATCGTCGCCAGCAAGTTTTCGAGGTGGCCTTTCCAGCGAGCAGGGTTTTCGCCGATACGGTATCCGCTGGTGGTGGCCCAGCCCAATACGGACTCGATACGACCGCGCACGCGGCTGGCTGTTTCGGTCTTGCTCTCCCAGATAGGCGCAAGACACTTCACGACCAAACCGGTGTCAATCTCGGCCACGGGCAAATGGCCGAAAAGGGGACTGGCGTAGGCGTTGAGCGTGTTGGTCCATTGGTCGCCATGCTTGGCGTTTTTCCAGCCCGCCTTGTGCGCCAAGATGTACGCCTCGGCACACTGGTCAAAGGTCATCATCTTGGCGTCGGCCAGCGCAGCGGCGATCTGGTTTTGTTTCCTGGCCGCCAAGGGATTGATACCATCGAGTAGCAGCAGCCGCGCATCTCGCGCTTTCTGCCGCGCCTCGGCCAGACTCACAGTATGCGTCGGCCCCAGTCCCATTCCAAAGGGCTTGCCAGCGACCATGTAGCGCAACAGCCAAGACTTCGCGCCCGTGGTGGTGATCTGTAGCGTCAAGCCGCCACCATCACCATACAACCCCTTCTTGGTGAGCTTGGTGACTTGAAGTGCTGAAAGTCGTTGTTGTTGGCGTGCCATGTTATCCGCTCCACTATCAAGATGACTATCAAACTATAGTCGGATTTGATCGGATTGTATAGGACGATCTTGGACATGGAAGTTAGCTATCTTGTTGTTATATATGCGACTTTATGAATACTATGGGATTCTGTCGGACTACTATCAGGCGGACTCTCTCTCCGCCATACACGATAATACTCCCCCCCCTTAAGAACTCCTGAGTCTGAAAAAACGCTGGAATCAGGTGCTCCGGGGGCGCGCGAGTGGCGAGCTCTTTCAGCACTGAGTTTCCCGGAAATCCGCTGCAACCGCTGGTCGGCCCTGCATGCCTTTCCCCTTGTTCCTCCCTGCCATCATGTGACAATATGGCCAACGGCGTGACCAACGCTGATGGTTTTTCGACGTTATTGTTTCGATGATCAGGTAGCTGCCATGAAAACTCTTTTTCTGAAAATGTTTGCAACTGGATTACTGTCGCTGGCGGCGCTCATGAGCATACACGCTCAAGCACAGACCGCGAACTCTGGGGCCATCACGCCTTTTTCGATCCATGTTCCTGACCAAGACATTGCCGATCTCAAGCAGCGCTTGGCTATGACGCGTCTGCCTGACCAGATTCCAGGGGTCGGCTGGGATTATGGGACGAACACAGAATACCTGCGTGAACTTCTGGACTATTGGGCGACGGACTTTGACTGGCGCGCTCAGGAGCAGGCGCTCAATGAATTCGATCAATTTGTTACCGAAGTAGATGGAGTGCAGTTACATTTCATCCATCAGCGCTCTCCCCATCCCAACGCGACGCCTTTACTGATTACACATGGCTGGCCGGGTTCGTTCGTAGAGTTCAAAAAAATCATCGGCCCACTCACCGATCCAGAGTTGTATGGTGGTCGTGCTGAGGATGCCTTCCACGTCGTGGTTCCCTCACTGCCAGGTTTCGGTTTTTCAGGTAAGCCCACAGAACGCGGTTATAACCCTGAGCGTATGGCGCACACGCTCGCGGCTTTAATGGAAAAACTGGGCTACGAGCAATACGGTGCCCAGGGCGGCGACTGGGGCGCGATCATCAATCGCATCCTGGCCAGTCGTTATCCAGAGCGACTGATAGGGTTGCATTCCAATTTTGTGCTGGCCAATCCTCCGACTGATCCTTTGGTGCGAGATGGCGTCCCGCCGCAGGAACTGGCGAGTCGTGAAGCGCGCCAGGCCTACATGGCCAATGAGACCGCCTATCAACAGATTCAGGGCACCAAACCACAGACCCTGGGCGTTGGTTTGAACGATTCCCCTGCAGGATTGGCAGCTTGGATCGTTGAAAAGTTTTATGGCTGGAGTGATATTGATACCAGTGCGCCCAACGGCCTCGAGGAAAAATTCAGTAAGGATGAGATGCTGACAGACATCAGCCTGTACTGGTTCACGCAAACGATTACCTCATCTGCGCGGATCTATTATGAAAATCGTAATGTCGTCATGGCCGAGCCAGTGGGTTTCATCGAAGTCCCTACCGGGGGTGCAATATTTCCCTCTGAGATCTACTTCACTCCCAGGTTATGGGCCGAGTCGCAATACAATATCGTACGCTGGACCAGAATGCCGAGCGGGGGGCATTTTGCCGCCATGGAAGAGCCTGAACTGTTGCTGCAGGATATCCGCGAGTTTTTCCGACCACTGCGTTGAGGGGCACTTGGGTGTGTGCTGTAGTGCAGCCGGGGACGCATGGTTATGGCATGTTGACACAGGGCAACGGCCTGATTGAGGCTGGACCAACCTCACCGGGAAATTATGCATGCCTTTGCATCTAAGCAGCTCCAACAGAATCGAAATATTGCAGCGCCAGCTTGCCAGTCTGTTCTCGGCACAGCCGCTTGGCGATCCGTTCGCTCGCGAAGTCGTGCTGGTGCCGACCACGGCCCTGCAGCGCTGGCTCAATCTACAGATCGCCGAGTGCCATGGGGTTGCCGCCAATATAGACTGCCCGTTGCCCGCCGCGTGGATTTGGCAATTGGCAGCACAACTTCCGGAAGCAGCAGATGGCAGCAGCGCACTTCAGGATCCTTTGTCCCGTGAGCTTGCCGCATGGCAGATCTACGGCATCCTACCGCGCCTGCTCCATCGAAGTGAATTCTCCTCGTTAGAGCATTACCTTCACGACGATGACACCGGGGTAAAGCGCTGGCAGTTGGCCGAACGTATCGCCGATGTTTTTGACCGCTACCAGTATTATCGTCCCGATTGGATCAGAACCTGGAGCGCAGTCGACTCTCGACGCGTCCAGATCTCGCCGCATGTTCCCGCCTGGCAGCCCGTTCTGTGGAAAGAGTTGATCTCAATTTGCGCCAACGGGCATCGCGTCGCGCTTATCGATCGTTTACTACGGGCATTGGCAGGAGATCAAATACCAGCCGCACTGAGGTCGGCCTTGCCCGAGCGGCTGAGCTGTTTTGCACTGTCCAGTCTTCCCCCATTGTTTGTGCAGGTTCTGAATGCGCTTGCACAGCACATCGATGTCTATCTCTTTCAGCATAGCCCGACGGATCAATACTGGGCCGATCTGCGCAGCAAGAAGACTTTATCGCGTATGCGAGTCGACAATCCCGCAGCGGCGGATTACTACGATACCGGGAATGAGCTGCTGGCCTCCTGGGGACGGCAGGGGCAGTCCTTTCAGGATTTACTGTTGAGCAGCGATGCCTTGGAGTTCGCACAGTGGGAAGACTACTGTGTCCCTGGCAGTGACACGTTATTACATCGACTGCAAGGTGACATGCTCGAGCTGCGTGATGAGAAGGTCAGAGTTGACGTCGACGACTCCATTCAGGTGAGCATTTGTCACAGTCCGTTGCGTGAGTGCCAGGTGTTGCACGACCGGCTGCTGCGCGAGTTGCAGAGGGACAGTACCCTGAAGCCTGAGGATATTCTGGTTGTGATTCCGGAGATCAGTCGTTATGCACCCTACATCGACGCCGTCTTCCGGCGCGACGAAAGCGGGGCACGCCCCTTCATTCCCTGGAACCTGTCTGACATTGCAGTCGCCGACGAACACCCCTTGATCCGCACTTTCTTTCAGTTGCTGGCATTACCCGCGTCGCGCTTCACCTACTCCGAGATCACCTCATTGCTGGAAGTGCCGGAGATTGCTGATTGCTTTGATTTGGATGCTGCTGCGCAGGAAGATGTTGTGAGCCTGTTGCAGCAGACTCAGGTGCGCTGGGGGCTGGATGGCGACCACAAGACTGCTCTGGGGCTGCCTGCCACACACGAAAACACTTGGCTTCATGCCGCCGACCGCCTGATGGCCGGTTACGCCATGGCGGATGAGGAATTCTGGAACGGCATCGCGCCTCTGTCCGGAGTCGGAGGCGGGCGGGCGAGTGCCATTGGGAATTTCCTGCGCCTGCTGGAAACGTTGCGGTACTGGCGCGACAATCTGCAACGCACCCGCAGTGCGCGCGAGTGGCAAACCGCCTTGCAGGAGATGCTCAACGCCGTGTTTGGTGATGTGGTGGACGACGATGACAAACTGCAACAGATTCGGGAGTCGATTGCTCAGTTGCAGGAGCAGGCAGGTGATCAGGAATTGTCGTCGGAATTGCTCTGTTTGTGGCTGACAGAAAGTCTGGGCACGCGCACTGTGCACAACCGATTCTTCAGTGGTGGTGTCACTTTTTGTGGTATGCGCCCTATGCGCAGCCTGCCATTCCGAGTCATCTGCGTGCTGGGTTTGCATGACCAGGCATTTCCGCGCCGCGAGAATGTGCTGGCTTTCGATGCCATGGCGCAGCAGCGCCGTGCCGGTGATCCGCGCAAGGGCGACGAGGACCGCTTTTTACTGTTGGAAACTCTGCTCTGCGCGCGTGACAAAATCCTTTTCAGTTACACGGGGCGCAGCCTTAAAGACAACACCGAATGCCAGCCGTCGGTGCTGCTGAAGGAGTTGTTGGATTTTCTCGACTCGCGCTACATAGCGGGGCAGGGAGAGTTGCACCAGCGCGGGAATGCAGCACGGGAAAAACTCATCAGCACACACCTCAGCACACTGCATCCCATGCACCCCTTCAGTTGGCGTAACTACTCTGCCACCTCTACCAGTGAGCAACTAAATACAGCGAGTCAAATCATCGGCAGTTACGATTCCTGGTGGTGCCGCGTCGCCCAGACCCTGAGTGATGCCCAGAACCAGGGTGGACTCGTGACAGCACCACAAAATGCCGCGTGGCCTGCGCATGAACTTACATTGGTGGATGAGGTGTTGGCGAGTATCGAATTGAGTCGCCTGATCCGTTTTCTGCAACACCCTGTAAAGTATTTCTTCAACACACGCCTGCGCATCTATCTGCAGGAAGATCGTCAGAATGAGGATGACGAAGTATTCGCGCTGGATGGGTTGCAGTCGTGGGCACTGCGCAACGAAATGATTGCCGCCATGCTCCGCACTGAAGCTCCTGCGAAGGAGACGGTGTCCTCAAGGGAGGGCGTTACGCAATTGCTAAGCATTGTGACAGCCAGAGGCCTGCTTCCCCACGGAATGATTGCTGGCACCGCGTACGCTCAGGTGCAGGACAATGCCGACGGCCTGCTCACTACCTTGGCTCCGTATCGTGGATTGCAAGCCGTCCCACAGCATATCGCGCTGACGCTTGATACAAGCGGTGACAGATCGGATGATGACGCCGCGTCTGTGCGCACGGTCCAGCTGACTGGGCAGGTAAGTCAGTTTCTCCCCGGAAAGGGATTGCTGCATTACTCAGCCTCCAGCCGCAAAGCTAAGTGCGTGCTGGCTGCCTGGGTGGAGCATCTGGCGCTGTGTGCCATGGGGTTACTCGCTTCAGGCGAGGTGACAGCACTGCATTGCCGTGATGGCAGTAACTATTTTCCGGCCATGGACGCGCAAACAGCCCGCGAGCAGTTGCAGTGCTATGTGGCGCTCTATCAAACGGGGCTCAATCGACCCTTGCCGGTATTTCCGGATTCCAGTGCGGTGCTGGCGCAGAAGGGGACGGTCAACCAGGCCAAAAAGCTCTGGATGGGTGACAGCTATAGCAATCCCCGTGGGGATCGTGACGATGCCTATATCCGGCTGGTCTGGAAGGACGATGCCACGGACCCGCTGGAAGCCCCTGAAGTCATAGCTCTGGCAGAAGCGATTCACGGTCCTGCGCTTCGTCACATGAGCAGCATGCAGGTGGAGGTGGAATGAGCATAGCGACGCAGTTAACTGCGGTTCTGACAGCGACACAGACACTGCGGCTCCCGCTGTCCGGAGTAAAGCTGATCGAAGCCAGCGCCGGCACCGGCAAGACCTACGCTATCAGCAATCTCTATCTGCGTTATGTACTTGCCGGCAGAAAGGTCAGCGAGATTCTCGTAGTGACCTTCACTAATGCCGCCACGGAAGAGTTGCGAGGAAGAATTCGTGAGCGACTGCATGAGGCGTTGCGCTGTTTTGATCTGCTTGAGGAGAGCCCCGAGGATGAGTTTCTGGGGCTGCTGCTGCAGGACCTGCGGGAGCGGTCTGAGGGTCAACGACTGGAAGTTACGGCTCGCCTGCGCCTCGCGGTTCGCTCCATGGATGAGGCAACGATCTATACCATAAACGGCTTTTGCCAGCGTGCATTGACCGACCACGCCTTCAGCAGCGGGCAACCGTTCGAACTGGAACTGGTCAGCGATGACGACGAACTCTGGGAGGCTGCGCTCAAGGATTGGTGGCGCACGGCCGCCTATGAACTGGGCGAAACAGAGGTCAGGCTCTTCCTTACCGAGCTGGGGTCATTGCCTCAATTTCTGAAGGCACAGCGAGCGCTGCGTGAGGCGCGCGACAAGCAGGTGCTTCCCCAGTGTGACGAAGACATGGCCGGTCTCTATGCGCGCTGGCGTGCCCTGTTGCAACCACTGCAGAGGCTCTCTCAGCTCTGGCAGGCGAGAGCCGACGAGTTGTGCAATATCCTGATGGTTTCGCCGGGCTTGAGCCGGAGGGTAAAAAAAGGAGGCTATAAGACCGATGAATTGGCAGCGAGCCTGGCGCATCTTGATCAGTATTTCAGCGACACCGACCTGCTTGCTATCCCGGATGAATTGAAACTGCTGTCGGCCGGATACTTTAAAGATTACCTGTTGCAGAAACCGGACCCCGCGCTCGCCGATCCTTTTTTCCACGAGTGCCAGGTCGTCGTCAGTGAAATGAACCTGCTGCGCAGGCGCTTCCGCATCAGCGCCTTGCAGGAGGCCACGGCGACTGCCCGCGCGCGGCTGGAGCGGGTGAAGGCGTTGACGCGCACGATCTCATTCCATGACCAGCTGACCCGATTGCATGACGCTCTGCACGGACCCACCGGGGCTGAGCTGGCGCACGCACTGCAGCGTTCTTTCCCGGTGGCCATGATCGACGAGTTTCAGGACACTGACACAATTCAGTACCGCATCTTTCGTCATCTCTATCTGCAGGCGCCACTGACGAACGAGGCAAATGTCGACAAGCCGTCCGGACTTATCATGATTGGTGACCCGAAGCAGGCCATCTATAGTTTTCGTGGTGGTGATATTTTTGCCTATGCCGATGCGCGGGCAGATGCGCGCGAGAACCGCTACACGCTGGACACGAACTGGCGTTCGGTCCCGGCCCTGGTGCGTGCCGTCAACTGCTTCTTCATGTGCCGTCAGGCGCCGTTTGTTTATGACGACACCATCGAGTTCCAGCCGGTGCTGCCATCGAACAAAAAGCATGAGCCATTGCTGGAGAATGGAAAGCAGGTCAGCCCCATGACTCTATGGCGCATCCCCGCTGGCGAGGATGGCACACCTCTTAGTCCAGCGTCGATCCGCGCACTGGTCAGCGCCCGTGTGGCCGATGAAATCGCACGTCTGCTTAGGACGAACGGACAGGGCATCACTACGTTGAGCCGCTCTACACCGGCTTCCTCCGCACTCATCCCCGCTAAACTGGGCGACAAGGCCCTGCTGGCTGGTGATGTCGCTGTATTGGTGCGCACCAATAACGAGGGGGCCGCCGTGCGTGCGGCACTGCTTAGCCGTGGACTCAGCGCCGTCACTGTTGGACGCGACAAGGTGTTTCAGAGCGACGAGGCGAGAGGTCTCGAATTATTATTGACGGCGGTGGTGCACTACAACGATCGCAGTGTGCTGCGTACCGCATTGAGCAGCAATCTGCTCGGTCTGGACTATGTGGCAATGGCGCGCATTATCGACGACCCCCTGCGTTGGTTGCAGTGGACCGAGCGCCTGCAGACCTTGCATAAGCTGTGGCTGCAGAAAGGGTTTATGTCGATGTTTCAGGCCCTGTTGCAGGAGACGCTGCCGGACCTGCAGATCGGTCTGCAGCTGGCTGTGCTGCCTTTTGCGGAGCGCCGGTTGACCAATGTCATGCATCTGGGCGAACTGCTGCAGCAGACCTCCAGAAATCATCCCGGGATGGAGTCCCTGTTGCACTGGTGTCGAGAGCAGATCAGTGATTCTGCGGAGGCCGAAACAGAGTTGCGACTTGAGAGTGACGAGGCGCTGGTCAAGATTGTGACCATTCATGCCAGCAAGGGGCTGGAGTATCCGGTGGTCTTCGTGCCGTTTCTGTGGGCGTGCCGGCCGCGGGACAAGAACGACAGCATCGCGTTTCACGATGCGAGCGGAGTAGCCTGCCTCGACCTCGGTTCGGAGAACGCCGAACAACACCTGCTGCTGGCTGAAAAGGAACGCCTTGCCGAAGACCTACGCCTGGCCTATGTGGCACTGACCCGCGCCCGGGCCAAGGTGTATTTGGCCTGGGGAGCGGCTCAGGATCAGCATGCCCATACCTCGCGTACGGCACTGGCCTGGCTGCTGCATTCATCCCAGACTCCTGCCGATCTGGAGAGCAGTTTTCCCAAGGGGGAAATGGCAGCCGAGCAGATGACAATGGCGCTGGAACGCTTGGTAGCAGCGGGTGGCGGATCCATTGTCGTCGAGGAGTGGCCCGCCGATGCCGCCGATTCCGCTGCAGACGTCACCACGTTTCCCATGAGAACTGGCCAGGGCGCCACGATCGAATTACATCCCGAATCCTTCACCGGCAGTATCGCCAACGACTGGCGCATCACCAGTTTCAGCAGCCTGACCCGCGATATTCATCAGGCGCCGCATGCGGGCAGCAACGCGGTGAGTAATGACGCCATTCTGAGCTTTGCCGCCGGCAGCCATGTCGGTCTGTTCCTGCATCACCTGCTGGAGAACTTGGACTTCCAGGGCGACATCCAGAAGCAGGGGGTTGCCCTGAACATGCGCTTTGCCCCGCGTTTCGGATTCGATGCGCGACGCCAGCAGGACACCATTGTCAGCTGGCTGGCCAACATCGTGCATACGCCCCTGAATGAAGCGGGGTTGCGCCTCTCGCAGCTCTCACACCGCCAACGGCTGGATGAGCTGGAGTTTGATTTTGCCATCGACCATGTGCGTGTCGATGCCCTTAATCGGGTTCTCAATGACTCGGCCGGCACAGCCTTGAGCCCGGTGACCGTCGAAGATTTTCGGGGCATGATCACCGGCATCATCGATTTGGTTTTCGAACACGAAGGGCGCTTCTATATCGCCGACTACAAGAGCAATCTGCTCGGAACACAACTCACCGATTACACTCCCGACAAGCTGCGCAAGGCCATTTTCGATCGTCGCTACGATCTGCAGTACCTGATTTACGTGCTGGCGTTGCATCGCTATCTGCGCCTGCGTCTGCGGGACTATGACTACAGCCGACACATGGGCGGTGTCTACTACCTTTTCCTGCGTGGTCTGCGTCCCGGCAGTGGTCCACGCTTTGGCGTCTATCATGAACTGCCGGCGCGCGCGTTGATTGAGACACTGGACGAGGAGGTGTTCGCGCATCGCATTGCGAAGACGAACGCTTTCGGCGCAAGGGAACAGGCATGAGCACGAATATCAACGTCTTGGCCCAACTGATGGAGCTTGGTGTGCTGTCACCATTGAGTGGTCATTTTGCTCGCTTCATCGCGCGCCAGTCCGGAATGCCGGAGGATAGTTTGCTGGTGTTGACGGCGGCACTGCTCAGCCAAGGTAACCAGAAGGGCGATGTTTGTCTGGATCTTGGCCGTCATGCAGGCCAGCCCCTGTTTGCCGGCGCCAGTGCCGACAGCAATATACTATTGGCACCGAGTCTCGAGGAGTGGCAGGTGGAGCTGGTGCAGAGTCATTGTGTGCGCAAACCGGGTGCGCTGGCGCCTTTGATACTCGACGGTCAGCGTCTTTATCTGCAGCGCTTCTGGCGCGACGAGCACGCGGTGTATCAGGCCATCAACGCCCGACTGCAACCAGTGGAGGATCTGGATTTGCCGCGTCTGCAGGAAGGGCTCGCCAGGCTCTATCCCCAGCCGTCTATTGATGATGGTCCTTCTGCGCGCCGTGCTCTGGGGCAGGACACCGCAGCGGAACCCGATTGGCAACGTGTTGCCTCTGCTCTGGCGGTCAGTCACCGCTTTGCCGTGATCTCCGGGGGACCTGGTACCGGCAAAACCACAACTGTCATCAAGGTGCTGGCTTTGCTGCTGGAACAAAATCCGGCGCTACGCCTGCGGCTGGCCGCACCGACCGGCAAGGCGGCCGCGCGCATGGTGGAATCAATCCGTGCAGCACGCACCCGCCTGACGCTGGCGCCTGAGATCGCCGCGCTGCTGCCGGATGAGGCCAGCACACTGCATCGTCTGCTGGGTTATCAGGGCAATGCCGCCCGTGCCGGTTTTCGGCATCACGCAGCGAACCTGTTGGTGGTGGATTGTCTCGTGATCGATGAGGCGTCGATGATAGACCTGGCTTTGATGAAGGCTCTGCTGGATGCAGTGCCTGCCCAGACTCGCATCATTCTGCTGGGGGATCGTGATCAGCTCGCGTCGGTGGATGCTGGCAATGTGCTGGGTGACATTACCGGTCATGGTCGCGAGTTATGCTACAGTCCACTGATGGCGAATTTGCTCGCCCAGCTGACGGGCATCCCGGAACAATATCTGCCCGTGGTGGAGGGGGGGCCTGCCGTCGCGGATGCTATTGCTCTGCTGCGCACCAGTCACCGATTTACTGCCGACAGTGCCATTGGTCGGTTGTCCCGCCTGGTGAACAGTGGTAATGATCTGGAGGCTCTTGCGCTGCTCAATGAGGCAGGGCCAAACAATCCCGACAGCGCTTTGCAGGCTGCTGATGCGGAACTGGTCTGGTTGCATCCTGGCACCACCGAGCGCAGTACTCTCAATCGTGCCGCCGTGGACTGGGCCGTCATGCGCTACAGCGCCTATCTGCGCTGCGAGTCCGTCGAAGAAGCGCTCAGGGTCTTTGCGGGCACGCGCATTTTGTGTGCCTCCCATGATGGGCCTTGCGGTGATATCGAGATTAACCGACTGCTCGCCGAACGCCTGCGCGGGCGCGGGTTACTCGAATTGGGAGAGGATTTCCACGGCAAGCCGGTCTTGATCACAGTGAACGACTATGAGCTGGATTTGTACAACGGCGATATCGGCTTGT
The DNA here is from genome assembly GCA_903862645.1 of uncultured Gammaproteobacteria bacterium. Classification (GTDB taxonomy): domain Bacteria; phylum Pseudomonadota; class Gammaproteobacteria; order Pseudomonadales; family Pseudohongiellaceae; genus UBA5078. The sequence continues at coordinate 13,947 of CAIOZF010000029.1, read as the reverse complement.
TGTGGCGTGATGGGGATGGCGTTCTGCAGGCCTGCTTTGCCCAGTTGGACGGTCAGGTGCGAAGGTTACCCGCGCGCAGTCTGCCCGAGCATGCGACAGCCTGGGCATTGACGGTGCACAAATCGCAGGGTTCGGAGTTCGATCAGGTGATGCTGGTGCTGCCCGTTGATATGAAGAGTCCATTGCTGCTGCGCGAGCTTGTCTACACGGGAATCACACGGGCGCGCAGTCGGCTGGTTTTACATGCTGCAGCAGAGGCTTTCGCCTCCGCCTGCAGGACGCCGGTAGTGCGTAGTTCAGGACTTGCAGCACTGCTGGGTTGGGGCTGAGCGAATGGGGTCTTCTCCGCCAAAAGGGGTGGCGGTCAGCCGGTAGTCAGAATCGTGTGTGCCATGTGCAGATGTTCCGCAGCTTCGCGACCGAGCATCGTCAGGTAGCCACCATCGGGTTGTGTCACCAGACCTTTGTCGTGCAGACGTTGCGCAGCGGCGATTTTGGCCGGACCTGCTTCCTTGTGAACCTTGATGCCCTCCTGAGGGTCGGTGACGTTGTAAAGCAACAGTGTATTCAATTCGTCGATCAGTTCCGGGGATAAAGACATGGCGGTTCCTCGATAATTATTGTCGTCAGGGTGTAGTATATGCGCCTTCGCCCAAGGCGCGAACAATCAATTTGCCCAATCAATTCACGATCGTAGCGAAACATACAGGGAGCCCATGAAAGTACCAACAAGATTGCAGCCACTGGTTGATGACGGACTCATCGACGAGGTCCTCAGTCAGCTGATGAGTGGTAAAGAAGCCCAGGTGTATGTCGTGCGTTGTGGCCAGCATGTGCGCTGCGCCAAGGTCTACAAGGAAGCAGGCAAGCGCAGTTTCAAGCAGGCGGTGCAGTATCAGGAAGGCCGCGCGGTCAAGAACAGCCGCAGTGCGAGAGCGATCGGCAAGCGCAGCCGCTATGGTCAGCAGGAACAGGAGCAAGCCTGGTTGAATGCGGAGGTGGATGCCTTGCGTCGCCTCGCGGCAGCGGGAGTACGCGTGCCGGCTACCCATGGCTTTGTCGACGGCGTGCTGCTCATGGACATGATCAGTGACGCTGAGGGCTATCCGGCACCTCGTCTGAACGATGTTGGGCTGTCTCCTGAGCAGGCACGGGAGTTTCACGCCAGAATCATCGCCGATGTGGTGAAGATGCTGTGTGTTGGTCTTATTCACGGCGACCTTTCCGAATTCAATGTACTGGTCGGCAAGGATGGGCCGGTCATCATCGATCTGCCGCAGGCCGTCAATGCCTCTGGCAACAACAGCGCGGCGGCCATGCTGCTGCGCGATGTTGAGAACATGGCCAATTACTTCGGACGCGTCGCCCCTGAGCTGCGAACCAGTGACTACGGTCGGGAGATCTGGGGGCTGTACGAAAAAGGTAACCTGCGGACTGACAGCAAGCTCACAGGTCGCTTCGAAGGCAAGCTGGAAGCCGCCAATGTGGACGAGGTGCTGCGCATCATCGAACATGCGCGGGAAGAGGCGCAGCGGGACATAGAGCGTCGACAGGCGGCTTTGGAGTAACTGCAACCACTGACTGTGGCAGCCGACCCGCCCGTGAAGCCTTGCCCGCTATCACTTTAGCGCTATGCCTTTAGCGCCGAGCTGATCGCGGGCTGGCCCGCTCCCACAGGGCGGGCAAAAATCAGGTAATCAATCACTCCGCCCCCAGGCGCTCCGCGATATCAGCTGGCTCTACTTCCAGCCCGCTCATTTCCGCATCCCAGTTTGGGCCTGCCATCACCTCGTCCTCGTGCATGCCAGTGAGCCAGTTTTCCACGAAATCCGCCAGCTCAATCACGGCCGGGGTGTAGATCGACCAGTCCTCGGTGCAATGGATTTTGGCATCCGCCTCTTCGGACCAGAAGGGGAACACGTCGGTATTCTCGAACTCCAGTGATGGGCAGACCGCCCAGCCGTCCTTCGCCTGCAGACCCCAGACCTTGCCGGTCTCCTGGATGCGGGCGATAAACAGATCATAATTGGCCTCCTGGTCTTCACCAAGAGCGGGTTGGGTATTCTGTGGTGGGCGCGGCTGCATGATATCCTCGGCAGTTGAATTGAAGCCTTTCGTCAGGGCGTGTGGTTAGGGCTTGTGCTTACATTATGTGGTAAATGTGGTCGACGCGCGGAGCGTAACACAAGAGGCAGTCATGAACGATACAGCGTTACTGCAGGTGAATACCTATACCGGTTGCTCCGGCACCGTGAATGCACAGGTCAGCCCGCGCGGCACGCTCGAATTGTTGTCGCAGGAGGAGGTAAGCCGGCTCAATGGGGTGCGTGACAGTGCCGTGTATGAACTGTTCCGGCGTTGTGCGCTAGCCGTGCTCAATTGCGAGGATGCCACGGACGATGCGTCCGAAGTTTTCGCGCGCTATGCGGACTTCACGATCGAGATTGCGCACCGCGCGCGCGGCATCAAGTTGATTCTTCGCAATGCCCCAGCCTGTGCCTTTGTCGACGGTGAAATCCTCAATGGTGTCAGGGATCAACTTTTTGCCGTGCTGCGGGACATTGTGTTCATGTCCGGTGAGCCGTATGCGCCCACCAGAGCGCCTGTCGAGGGACAAACCAATTCTGACAGCCTGGCCGTACGCGACACGCAGCCGGACAGTTCTGGCACAGTCAGCAATCTCGTTTTCAACATCCTGCGCAACGCCGGCCTGCTACGACCTCGCATGCCACCACGCCTGATAGTCTGCTGGGGAGGGCATTCGATCAGTCGCGAGGAGTATCTTTACTGCAAGGCTGTCGGTTATCAGCTCGGTCTGCGGGGGTTGGATATCTGCACGGGCTGCGGGCCGGGTGCAATGAAGGGTCCGATGAAGGGTGCCACCATCGGGCACGCCAAGCAGCGTAACCGTGAGGGCCGTTACATCGGCATTACCGAGCCGGGCATCATTGCGGCGGAATCCCCTAATCCGATCGTCAATAACCTGGTCATCCTGCCGGACATCGAGAAACGGCTCGAAGCCTTCGTGCGTCTGGGGCACGGCATCATCGTGTTTCCTGGCGGTGTGGGTACGTTGGAAGAAATTCTGTTCCTTCTGGGAACGCTGATGGATACCGACAATGCCAATATCACGATGCCACTGATCTTCACCGCAGGAGTGTCCAGTCGCTCATACTTCGCCGAGATCGATGCCTTTCTGGTCAGAACGCTGGGAGAGCAGGTGCGGCGCTTCTACCGCATCATCGAGGATGACCCCGTGGCGGTGGCCGTGGCGATGCGCGAAGGCATGGGGGCCGTGTCTGCAAACCGGCGCGCGACCCGTGATGCTTTCTATTACAACTGGTTACTGAAAATTCCGGCGGAGATGAAACGTCCTTTCGGCGTCAACCATCGGAGCATGGCAACCCTTCAGTTGCGTCACGCTTTGCCTGCTGCGGAGCTGGCCATCAACCTGCGGCGCGCGTTCTCGGGCATCGTGGCGGGCAACGTCAAGGACTCCGGTGTGAGCATGATTCGTGACCATGGCCCGTTTGAGTTGAACGGTGACCCCGAGATATTGCAGGAAGTCGATCGTCTATTACGCGGATTCGTTGCACAGGGGCGCATGAAACTGGGCGGAAGGGCTTATAATCCGTGCTACAGGATTGCCGGAACAACGGGTTGAGTCAGGGCGCTAATACTTGACTATTTTACTCGGATATCTCATAATTCCTGCCCTGAAAATTGGCAAATAATCCGTCCGCAAAGCAGGCACTGAAAGCCTGGAAGACCCAGTGGGCACGGGCTGCAGAGACCCGAAAACAGCGTCGCACCGTCTACCGATTCCAAGTGAACCAGATGGTCAGCGACAGAGGAAAATAAGTGACAGAACAAGTCGAAAGCCTGATCCGCAAGGACTACTCCGCGGGTTTCCACACCAACATCGAGTCAGATACCCTCAAACCGGGGTTGGATGAGGACGTCGTCCGCTTTATTTCTGCCAAGAAAGAAGAGCCGGAATGGATGCTGGAGTGGCGCCTGAAAGCCTTCCGCGCCTGGCAGGAAATGGAAGAGCCGACCTGGGCACATGTGCATTACCCAACCATCAATTTCCAGGCCTTGTCTTACTATAGCGCCCCGAAAAGCATGGCCGACAAACCCAAGAGCCTGGCTGAAGTCGATCCCGAACTGCTGGATATGTACGCCAAACTCGGCATCCCTCTGCATGAACAGGAAGCTCTGGCGGGCGTCGCTGTGGATGCTGTCATCGATTCCGTCTCCGTGGTCACTACCTATCGCGCCAAACTCGAAGAAGCCGGCGTGATTTTCTGCCCCATCAGCGAGGCTATCAAACGCTTCCCGGAGCTGGTCAAGAAATACCTCGGCACGGTGGTGCCACAGAAGGACAACTTCTACGCGGCACTCAACTCCGCCGTGTTCTCCGACGGTTCCTTCGTGTATATCCCGAAGGGCACCCGCTGCCCGATGGAGCTTTCCACCTATTTCCGCATCAACGAGATGAACACCGGCCAGTTCGAGCGCACGCTGATCGTGGCCGATGAAGGCTCCTACGTCAGTTACCTCGAAGGCTGCACCGCGCCGATGCGCGACGAGAATCAGCTGCACGCGGCGGTAGTGGAGCTGGTCGCGCTGGATGACGCGCAGATCAAATACTCCACAGTGCAGAACTGGTATCCCGGCGACAAGGAAGGCAAGGGCGGCATCTACAACTTCGTGACCAAGCGCGGCATCTGCCATCGCAATGCGCGCATTTCGTGGACGCAGGTAGAGACTGGTTCGGCTATCACCTGGAAGTACCCCAGTTGCATTCTCAAGGGTGACAACAGTGTGGGCGAGTTCTATTCCGTGGCGCTCACCAACAATTTTCAGCAGGCCGACACCGGCACCAAGATGATCCACATCGGCAAGAACACCCGCTCCACCATTGTGGCGAAGGGCATTTCGGCCGGGCGCAGTCAGAGCGCGTATCGCGGGCTGGTGCGTATCAACGCCGGGGCCGAGGGCGCGCGTAATTACACGCAGTGTGATTCGCTGCTGATCGGCGATCGTTGTGGCGCGCACACGTTCCCCTACATCGAGAGCAAGAATTCCTCGGCGCAGATTGAGCACGAAGCGACGACCTCCAAAGTCAGCGACGACCAGCTGTTCCTGTGTCAGCAGCGCGGGCTCGACGCCGAGAAGGCCGTGTCGATGATCGTCAACGGTTTCTGCCGCGAGGTCTTCAAGGAGCTGCCGATGGAGTTCGCCGTCGAAGCCGGCAAGCTGCTTGAGGTGAGTCTCGAAGGGTCTGTCGGTTAAAGCGGGCGGGCTAAAGACTGAAGCGTTGAAGTGCCAGCTATCTTATTCAGAGTTTTTTCAGGAATAGTTCCAACATGTTAGAGATTCATAATTTGAACGCCCGCGTCGAGGGTGCCGATATCCTCCGCAACCTCAGCCTCTCCATCAAACCGGGAGAGGTGCACGCCATCATGGGCCCCAACGGCGCTGGCAAGAGCACGCTGGGCAACGTGTTGTCGGGGCGGCCAGGCTATGAGGTGACCTCGGGCGAAGTGCTGTTCAACGGCAAGAATCTGCTGGAGCTGGAGATCGAGGAGCGTGCCCGCGAAGGCTTGTTCCTGGCGTTTCAATATCCGGTGGAGATCCCCGGTGTCACCAATATGGAGTTTCTCAAGGCGTCAGTCGATGCGCGCCGCAAGCACCTCGGCATGTCGGATCTCTCGTCCTTTGATTTCATGAAGCTCGCCCGCGAAACCTCGAAGAAAGTCAGCCTCGACCCCGCGTTTCTGAAACGCGGAGTGAATGAGGGTTTCTCCGGTGGCGAGAAGAAGCGCAACGAGATCATGCAGATGATGCTGCTGGAGCCGAACCTGTGCATTCTCGACGAAACCGATTCCGGGCTCGATATCGATGCGCTGCAGGTGGTGGCCGCTGGCGTCAATGCCATGCGTGATGGCAAGCGCAGCTTCATCGTGGTGACCCACTATCAACGACTGCTGGACTACATCGTGCCAGACTTCGTGCACGTGCTGGCGGCGGGACGCATCGTCAAGACCGGCGGCAAGGATCTGGCCTTGGAGCTGGAAGCCAGAGGCTATGCCTGGCTTGAGGACGAGGGTGCCTGATCCAATGACTGACTTCCAACAACAGGCACTGCAGCTCGCGTCGCAACAGCAGAACAGCCCTGCGTGGCTGCGAGCTTTGCGCGGTGAGGGTGCGGGCCAATGGCAGCGTGCCGGCTGGCCGGGTCGGCGCACCGAACTGTGGAAATACACGCCGTTGCAGGCGTTGCAGCGCACGGATTTTCAACACTGGGGCAGGGCGCTGCCACAGGGTGCCGGGTCGGCTTCTTTGCTGCCTCTGGATGCGATTCGGCTGGTGTTTGTGAATGGCGTGTTCGATGCGCAGGCATCCAGTGCGTCTCATGCGCAGGTCGTGCGTTTCAGCGCAGCCTCCGAATCACAGCGCGCGCTCATCGAAAAACACCTCGGACGCATCGTCAATACCGAGCGTCACCTGTTCGCATCGCTCAGCAATGCCTGGGTGCAGGACGGTGTGCTGCTGCACGTGCCGCGCAATGTCATTCTCGACCAGCCAATCTATATCGTGCACGTGTCGACTCCCGATGCCGAGCCGGTGATTGTCAATCAGCGCCTACTCGTGGTGCTTGAGGAGAATGCCAAGGCGGAGCTTATCGAACATTTTGTCTCCGACGCGCAAGCGCAAAACAGCTTCGTGAACAGCCTCACAGAGGTCAGCATCGGCGCCAATGCCGAGTTGCAGCACTATCGCATCAACCTGGAGCAGGAGCAGCAGATTCACATCGGCGGCGTGCACATCGATCTGCAGCGCGACGCGCGCTACCGTGGCTTCACGCTTGCCGAAGGCAGCCAGCTCAAGCGTCTGGATTACCAGATCAACCATCGCGGTGCGGGTGCACATGCGTCGCTCAATGGCGTCTACCTGCCGCGCAATAATCAGCTCGTCGATTATCACACCAATGTGGAGCACTGGGCGCCACACTGCACCACCAGCGAAGTATTCCGTGGCATCATCAGCGACAGCGCGCGTGCAGTGTTCAATGGCCGCATCCTGATTCACCCAAACGCGCAGAAGACGCTGGCGGAACTGAGCAATCGCAATCTGCTCACCTCCGACAAGGCCGAGGTCGACACGAAACCCGAGCTCGAAATCTACGCGGACGATGTGAAGTGTGCACACGGTGCCACGGTCAGCCAGCTCGACGAGACCGCCATGTACTATCTGCAGAGCCGAGGCGTCTCCAAGACCCAGGCGCGCACCATGCTCAGTTTCGGCTTTATTAATGAATTGCTGCAGGAGTTGCCGCGTGCTGAGGTGCGGGATTATCTGCATCATCATCTGGCGATTCTGTTTGGCACCGCCACGGATCTTTCATGAGTGAGGAGCTTGCCGTGTATCGAGTGAATGATTCACCAACAGCGCAGACAGCCGTTTCATCGACCCTACCGCCGTTCGATGTACAGCGCGTGCGCAGCGATTTCCCGATTCTAGCGCAGCAGGTGAACGGGCATCCGCTGGTGTATCTGGATAACGCAGCGACCACGCAGAAGCCAGAGTGCGTGATCGAAGCAATTTCGCATTACTACCGCTGCGACAACAGCAATGTGCATCGTGGCGCTCATGCACTGAGCGATCGTGCCACCGCAGGTTTTGAGGGTGCGCGCAGCAAGGTGGCGAGTTTCATAAACGCACCTGACGCGAAGCAGGTTTTGTGGACCCGTGGCGCTACCGAGTCGATTAATCTGGTCGCTGCCAGTTGGGGGCGCAGCACACTGCAACCCGGAGACCGCATTCTCGTTTCGGCGATGGAGCACCACGCCAACATCGTCCCGTGGCAGATGATTGCCGCCGAACGTGGCGCCACGGTCGAAGCGATTCCTGTGGATAGCACGGGCACGCTGGATATGCAGGCGTTCGCCACCCAGTTGAATGCACGCGTGCGCATGGTCGCGGTGGGCCATGTCTCCAATGCGCTGGGCACCATCAACCCTGTCGCCGATATCGTGCGTCTGGCGCACGCCGCTGGAGCGCTGGTACTTGTGGATGGTGCTCAGGCCGTGGGTCACTGGCCGGTCGATGTGCAGGCGCTGGATTGTGATTTCTACGCTTTCTCCGCACACAAGCTCTTTGGTCCGACCGGGCTCGGCGTACTCTTCGGGCGCCGCGAAATTCTGGACGCGATGCCTCCCTATCAGGGTGGCGGCGAGATGATCGAGTCGGTGAGTTTTGCGGGCACGACGTATAACCAGCTACCCTACAAATTCGAGGCTGGTACGCCGGACATTGCCGGTGCCATCGGCCTCGGTGCTGCTATCGATTATCTGCAGGCACTTGATCGCGAAGGCGCGGCTCGCCATGAACACGCTCTGCTGGAATACGCGAATGAGAAGGCAGCCAAAGTACCCGGGCTGCGTCTGGTCGGCACGGCCAGCCATAAGGCGAGTGTGTTGAGTTTTATTCTGGAAGGTGCGCATCCGGCCGATGTCGGCATGCTGCTGGACCAGCAGGGCGTGGCGGTGCGCACCGGCAATCATTGCGCGCAACCGATCATGGATCAGTACCACTTACCTGGCACGGTGCGTGCGAGTTTCAGTTTTTATAATACGTTTGAAGACGTGGATCGCCTGTTTCTGGCTCTCGATAAAGCCAGACAATTTCTTGTTTAACAGACTGTAAAAGGTTGAGGATATTTCCATGAGCGTTGAGTCTTTCGACCCCGTTCAAAGCGCTGGCGTCTCTTCCAGCGCGGCGCACACCGTGCAGGTCACTCCCGCCGCTGTCGATCATTTCCGCAAGCAGATAAACAAAGACGGCAAGGCGCGCGCTGTGCGTCTGAGCGTCAAGCAGAGTGGCTGCACCGGCTTCATGTATGTGGTAGACCTGGTGCCTGAGGCAAAGCCGGACGATCTGCATTTACCACTCGGCAACGATGTCGAACTGCTGGTGGCAAAGGATAGTCTCGCCATCGTCAACGGCACCAAGATCGATCTGGTGCGCGAGGGTGTGAATCTGCAGTTGAGCTTCCTCAACCCCAATGCCAAGAACCACTGTGGTTGTGGCGAAAGTTTCAACGTGAATTGAACGGCGGCGTGAACTGATATGGAAAGACGCATGGTTCTGGCGCAGGCCGATTGTCCCGCCCGCCGCGTGCCCGATGGCACGCCACTGACAATCCCGAAGAACACCTTCGTCAGCATCACGCAGGCGCTTGGCGGCAACTACACCGTGGTCTACAACGGGCAGATGGTGCGCGTGGACGGCACCGATGCCGCCAATCTCGGATTGCAATCCGAAACCTTGAGTTTCCCCGCACCGCAGAATGATCTCATCGACGAGGCGCAAGTCTGGCAGGCGCTGGGCACCGTGTTCGACCCGGAGATTCCGGTAGATCTGGTGAACCTCGGGCTTATCTACAAGGTGGCGGTCGATCAGGTCGCCAAACGTGTCGACATCGACATGACGCTGACTGCGCCCAGCTGTGGCATGGGACCGGTGCTGGTGGGTGACGTGGAATATCGCGTGAAAAAGGTGCCGAACGTGCAATCGGTCAAAGTGCAGCTGGTCTTCGATCCCGCCTGGAGCCGCGACATGATGAGCGAGGAAGCCCAGCTTGAAACCGGGATGTTTTTCTAAATGACGGCACACAGATTCGGCACAGAGATCACCCCCGACGACATCGTCGAGGCCTTGTCCTTCTTCGATAATTGGGAGGACCGCTACAAATACATCATCGATCTGGGCAAGGAATTGCCCGCCATGGACCCTGCGTTTCGCAGTGAAGAAAATCTGGTGCGCGGTTGTCAGAGTCAGGTGTGGCTGTTGAAACGGAAGGAGGGCGACAGGTTCTTCTTCGAGGCTGACAGTGATGCTTTTATCGTCAAGGGTTTACTCGGTGTGGTGCTGGCGGCGTACAACGGCAAGACGGCGCAGGAAATTCGTCAGTTCGACATTAATGCCTACTTCGAACAACTCAATCTGCTCAAACATTTGAGCCCGACGCGTGGCAGTGGTCTGCAGGCGATGGTGCGGCGCATTCAGGCCAGCGCCGCCTGACACCGCTGCAAACTTCGCTCAGCGGCTGATGGTCCATTCGGCAAAAGTCTTGCGTGCATCGCTGAGTTGTTCCGGCGTCATCTTTGCCGAGAGCTCGCCCAGCAGTGCGATCGCTTCAGCACTGACAGAAGCGTCCTGGTCCGCGTTGGCGTTGTATTGCGACGTACTGGCCCAAAAGTGCGCTCGCACCAGATCTACCTCGGTGCCTTCTCCCAGTTCATACATCTTCGCCAGTGAATGCTGTGCGCCCGCGTGCTGTGCTTCCGCAGCGGCGAGATTCCAGCGCAATGCCTGGGCGTAATCCACCGCGGTGCCAGTGCCATAGTAATAGAGTGAGGCGAGATTGAATTGTGCGTTCACATGGCCCTGTTCGGCGGCGGCCAGTGTCCAGCGCAACGCTTCTGCATAATTCTGTTCGACGCCCTGACCGAGGTAATAAAGAATGCCCAGATTGTACTGGGCGAGATCGAGGCCAGCTTCTGCTGCGGCAGTGAACTCGCGCAGGGCAGTGGCATAGTCACCATTCTGCGCGGCGGTTACGCCTTCCTCGTATTCAGCATGTGCTGCAGGAGTGCCTGACAGCAATACCGTGAGTGCCACAACGCCCAGATAAGTTTTCATTAAGGCACTCTCGCCGTCGTATCGTCACTGGCATCGGAGTCGCTGCTGCCATACTGTGCGTTGAAATTTTCCACCCACTCGGCTGCCAGGCGCTGTGACTCTCCAATCTGCTGGTCGCTCATCATTTCCTGATACAGCACCAGATTCGCTGCCGCAGCGCGATGTCCGCCCGAGGCCGCCAGCGTGAACCACAGATGCGCCTGAACCGGGTCCTGCTGCACGCCACGCCCGTTCGCATAGAGCGTGCCCATGGTGAACTGAGCGGGGGGATCACCCCTGTCGGCCGCACGACGGAACCAGCTGATGGCTTCGTTGATATCGGCGATCACGCCGGTGCCCTGCATGTACATCACCCCTAGGTTGTACTGTGCGTTGTTGTTTCCTTGATCTGCCGCGAGATGGAACCAGCGTGCCGCCTCGAACTCATCGGCGATCACACCGTCTCCGGCCAGATAGCGATTACCCAAGTCGAACTGGGCCGCGCTATCGCCGGCTTCGGCCGCCGTGCGCTGGGCACCGAGATCGACGGGGGCTGGTTGTGCAACTGCCAGAACTGCACTGGTCAGCAGTAATGCACTTAGAAAACCTATGAGAGCAGGGCGCATCATCAATGAGAGCTTGACCAGCTGGTGGCCAGTCTCTCTGCAGTGGCGATTTCATCCGGTTTCATGTAGCCGCGCAGGGTGCCGATGACGTTGGCTGCCTCTGCATCACCATTGCTGTTGGCGACCTTGTACCACATATAGGCAGACACCAGATCCTGCTCCTCCGTACCCAGACCATTCAGATACAGCCGGCCCAGGAAGGACTGTGAGGGCACATCCCCCTGTTCGGCAGCCAGCGTGAACCAGTTACGCGCCTTGAGGTAGTCGCGCTCGACGCCCTGACCCGACGCATAGGCGATCCCGGCACGCGCCTGCGCCTGGGCAACGCCCTGCTCAGCGGCTTGCAGGAACCAGCGCGTCGATTCAACCGGGTCGGCCATAGTGCCCACGCCATCTTGATACATGATGCCAAGGTTGTACTGCGCATCGGCATTCCCACCCTCTGCTGCTGCTTTGAACCAGGTGTAGGCTGTCGGCAGATCCGGTGGAGTGCCATAGCCGTTGGCATGCATGATGGCCAGGTTGTACTGCGAATCACGATGTCCCTGATCCGCCGCTTTCCCGTACCACTGTATTGCCATGCCATAGTCTTCTGCCTTGCCCTGGCCGTAGAAATTCATGGTACCCACCGCATACTGTGCCGCCGCGTCACCTTGATTGGCCGCCATCTCATACCAGTGATAGGCCGCCACATAATCCTGCGCCGTACCCTGGCCATTGTCATACAGGCTGCCGAGGTAATACTGGGACTTTGCCACGCCTTTCTCGGCGTCTTCGGTGAATTCCACCAGCGCCTTGGCGAAATCCTGTGCCTCATAGGCGGCCAGCCCTTCCTCAAGATCGGCATGAGAAAGCACTGAAAATCCTAAAGAAATAAAAACCAGGGGAAGAGATTGCAAGAGCCTGTTCATGTGTTTGTAACCTGACTAATCGAATCTGCGTAATAAGGTGCCAGCTCCGGCCGCACCGACCGGAACAATTGGGGCCGATCTTACCATGCAAGCGCAATTTTCCAGAAATACTCTGAAGGCAGAAAAAAGCGCTTGGCATCGGCGTCGATTTCTATATAATTCGCCACCTCAACGCGCCCGTAGCTCAGCTGGATAGAGTACTTGGCTACGAACTAAGGGGTCGCATGTTCGAATCATGCCGGGCGCACCAAGAATGCCAAGGCCGTTAGCGTAAGTATTCGCTAACGGCTTTTTCATTTCTAGTATTCGTGTCCGGTAGGTGTCCGGAAAATCGCAAACTCGCGGTCAATACACCTTGCCTAAAATGACACGCCGTCTCACCAGTGCCGACTTTCTGCCTTTTGCGAAACAGATTTATCGGTGGTCGATAACTTTGCGAGAATAAAGATTCAGCACAACAGCCAAACAAAGCCAGCCCTGCCAGGTGCGTATGTTGGTTATGTCAGTCACCCCGATTCAGCTGGCCAAATTCACTATCTCACTACAGTGCTGTTAGTTTCGGTGGTGCAGATAAAGCAGCCAGTGAGCGCGAACTAAGCACGCTCAGGTAAGACTCCCTGGATGGCAGCAATAAGCAGCGCAATGTCTGCACTGGGATTGGCCGCTACGTTGCGGAACCACTTCACGCCAGCAATTGTTGTTGTCGACGTGGAACCAAGAGCCATCTGGTGCAGTACCTGGTCAAACAAGTTCTCGTCCTTAGGACGCCAGACCACAACTCCCGTTTGGGGTTCCGCATAAAGCTCAAGGCGCTCGTCATCAACCACAAAATCTCTCAAGCATCGCGCAAGGTCCATACAGTGCTCAATGCGCTGAGCAACTCCTTCACGCCCCCATGCAAGTAGGGTTGCCAGAAGGGCCGTAGCAGCTGCACCATGCGAACCAAGAACTCCCACATTGGGGGCGGCAAGGTACGCTCCACCAAAACTAATCGCCGCGTTGGCCTTCTTGGTGTCCCTGAACAAAACAAGCGCAGACTCTTTTGGCTGGAAAAGCCACTTATGGGCCGATACGGCAACAGAGTCTGCCGACTCAATACCGGCAAGTAAATTGGCGTGCTTACTCATCCGTAAAGGACCGGCCCAAGCAGCGTCTACATGAGTCCAAGCTGCCCTGCCGGCTAAGTCAAATGGGTCTATGGCGCCTGTACTGGTTGCACCGGCGGTGAGGACCAAGGCGGATTTGCTCAGGTTAACAGGCAATCGCGCCGCGTCCATCGAACCGTTGGCGTCTATGGGCACGCTCAGGTATTTAAGACCCAAGATATGAGCCGCTTTTGCAATGGAGAGATGCGCTCCGTCTGATGCAATCACCTCCGTTATGCCAGCGCACTCGCGCGCGGACCACAAAGCGGTCAAATTGGCCACTGTAGAACCGGGCGTCATGTGTCCGCCGTTCATGCCAAAAAATGGAGCAAGCCATGCTACGACCTGTTCTTCCAGTTGGCGAGCAACAGGTGCTGTGGCCGGGTGCAGGAGATTCTGGTTGAGCGATGCGTTCCAAAGCGTAACTGCCCAAGTTATCCATGGAGTTGGCGGGTCCATGTGTGCAAATGATGTGGCCTCGCCCAAACGCGCCGCGCCTCCAAGAATGCTAGGCGCCAGCGAGTTCAGTGCAACCGTGGAGCCAACCCCGAACTGTGGTAGCTCTTTCGGCAG
>CAIOZF010000028.1 GCA_903862645.1 uncultured Gammaproteobacteria bacterium | reverse complement strand
AGGTCGAACTGGGCGAGAAGGAACTTGAACTGGATTCTGAGGTTCTAAGCCTTGCGGTAAAGGATGATCGGACAAGGCGACGTCCAGTTAGAGGAGTAGTCCGCTTTGAGTCAGGCGGTGTTGTCTTGACTCCAAGTCAAGACCGGCGCTCAGAACGACCGCAGGGGAAGGGTTTCATCTATTACTCACTATCAGGTGACGAAGCAGTGCAGACCCGACGTACGCGTGCAAAGCAAGCCATCAATGATGGACGCCGATTGCCGCAACTGAGTTACTTGTTAGAGGGCGTAGCTCCGCCAATTGCACGGCGGCGGCATATTCCTAGTATGTCCCCTGCGGCCAAAGAAAGTTTCAAGGGTGAACCAACAGAGCGCCAAAAGCTTGCGTTGGACGTTGCTATCAACACTCCAGATATAGCACTAATCGTCGGCCCACCTGGAACAGGTAAGACACAAGTTATTGCGGCCTTGAAAATACTCCTAGCTGGGGCGCTAGGAAATCAATCTTTGCAGCATCAAATTCTTATCAGTAGCTACCAACACGATGCTGTCGATAACGCGCTGAATCGAGGGCGAGTTTTTGGTTTGCCCTCAGTTCGAATTGGTGGACGAAACCTCAGTGTGGATCCCATTGCTGTTTGGTGCGAAGACACACGTAAAGCACTTGCTAAACGGCTTGACTCTATCCAGTCAAATGAGCCTTTGACGCAGCCACTGGCAGAACTTAATCAGCGGCTCACTACATTGAGGCTAGGAAATTTTTCGCTGCTGGAGCGAAATACACAGTTCGAGCAAGTTGATGTCTTATTGCGGAAATTAAATGCTCTGAACATTCGATTGCCAGCTGAGTTGAGCGACCGGTGGGATGATTTTCTTGCGCAGCAGAAAAGAGTACAAACCCAACGTCACTCGAATGAGCCAGCGGGACTTGTGCGACTACTTCGGGCTCTGCGAACTAGCCCCATCGGCTTTTCCGATGATGGCTCGGACAGGGCACATCAGCTTGAGCGAACTATACGGCGGAGCAACGTCAAACTTCAAGAGTCCGAGTTGCAGTTGCTGCAGCGGCTTTCGAGCGTTGCTGATGCGACCGAAGCAGATCTTTCTGAATTGACTGCATTCAAGATTTCCATGCTGGATCGGCTGATCCCCGATTACAGGCCTCCTAAGCTCAAACAGGCACTGAACGGTGAGGCACTTGGTATCTTGGCTGATCTCGAACACGCCATCGCAGCGCCGTTACAGCAGTCTCGCAGGGGTATATCTGCGGTAGTGGCCTCTTACCATGCTGCACTTGCTCAAGCGCCCGACGAGGCAGCGAGAGCGGTACGTGAGTACGCCAGTATTGTCGGCGCTACGTGCCAGCAGGCTGCAGGAAAGCCTATGAGTAGCTTGAAGGAGTTGAGTGATCTGGATGCATCCGAGGGAATTGAATTTGACACGGTTGTCATTGACGAGGCTGCAAGAGCCAACCCGCTTGATCTATTTGTTCCTATGGCGATGGCGCGCCGACGTATCGTACTGGTTGGAGACCATCGCCAGTTACCTCACCTTGTTCAGCGAGATCTGGAGGATGAGCTTATTTTGAAGCAAAGCCTGACGGAGGCTCAAGCCAAGGCGTACGAACAAAGTCTTTTTGAGCGACTGGTGAAACAGCTTAGAGAGCAAGAAAAAGTCGACAATATCAAGCGTGTTGTGATGCTTGATACGCAGTACCGAATGCATCCGACGTTGGGCGACTTCATTAGTAAGCAGTTCTACGAGCCTGAAGGGCTTGGCATTTTGCTTTCAGGTCGTGCTGCACAGGAATTCGATCACACTATTCCGGGCTACAAAGGCAAATGCGCTGCTTGGTTAGATGTTCCTTTACAGGACGGCAAAGAGGATAGACGAGGCCCTAGTCGGATACGACAAGTAGAGGCCCGCGCAATTGCAAAGGAAGTTAAGCGCATAGCAGACTCTTGTGGGCCGTCACTGAGTATTGGCGTAATAAGTTTCTACCGTGCTCAATGTGACCTGATTCTTGAGTCACTCGTCGAGCAGGGTCTTGCTGAAAAGGAGGACGCTGAAATCCGAATCGCGCGTCCCTACCGGCAAACCGAATCAGGCGATGAGCGACTCCGCGTAGGTACGGTCGACGCATTTCAAGGGAAAGAGTTTGACGTTGTCTTTCTGTCTATTGTGCGTGCCAACGACACCATCATTCCCGATCAAAAGGAAGGAAAGGATCGGGAACGTTTGCTTAATGGTAAGTATGGTCACCTTCGTTTGGCAAATCGACTGAATGTGGCGATGAGTCGGCAGAGAAAGCTCCTTGTTGCCGTCGGCGACAAACGCATGGCTGATGGTCCTGAATCCGAGGAGGCAGTCCCGGCCCTTGCTGCGTTCCTAAAGCTTTGCAGTCAGGAGATGGCAAATGGTCGCTGATCGCTATCTCCGCTTTGATGTGCGTCGCCCCCCTGGAGGACGACCTTTTCTATGGCCTGTTCGCGTTTGGAAGGTTCTTTATCCAAAAAATCGTGTCCTGAAGCTGAATCTGTTCCAACAAGCGATCCTTGGACTTGCGCGGGCTCGCTGCCAGGACAGCGCTGAAATGGCGGAACTGCTAGGGCTGGACCAAGAACTTGTGGCCTTCATTATTGCGACACAACTGATCCCCAATGGCTGGATGACAACATTGGGCGCATTAACTCCTCAAGGGGAGCGTGTTCTAGAAGAAGCCCAGGATGCAAGCGAAGAGGTCCGCATGGGCTACGCGTATCAAGACGCGATCTCCGGGAATTGGTTTCCACGATTTACTGAAGAAATTCCTGAGATTGAGGCAAAAAGAATCGATGAGCGTGGTTATCCAGTATTTCTGCGTGACCTAGATTCTGGAAAAGAGGATCGTCCTTTCCGTCTGAATCATTACAGGGACGGTGTGATGGATATGGGGGCACTGTTTGACGCGTTTCAGCGATACAGGACAGACCACGAACATGCAAAGCAGCGTGATGAAGAACTTGCAACGCGTGTCCGTATCGAGAGCCTGAGCTTTGTTGAAGATTCAGCTCAACCAATGTGGCTGTGGACTTGGATTTTCCCGGACGAGGCAGGGTCACAACCTTGGCTGGTGGCGGACCCGTTCGGTTTGCAGCAGGCTGCATCTTGGCTACGCAAGCCATTGCAGGAGGTCCTACCGCAAAATGCTGGTGCCGCTCGATACATCGCTGACGCAATGGGGGAGGTTAGATCGGACAATACGTCGCCAGAGGAATGGCTGCGATCTCTTGAGAACCATATCGATTTGACGCTGTTAGCTGATTACAACTGGGCACGCAAGGTTCCACTAGTTGAAGGATTTCTCGCCAGTGTTTTAAGAAGAAGAGCCTTACTCGCAAGTCAGGAGAAATCTTGGCAGGAAGATGTAACTAGTCTTCTGATTGAGACTCATAACTTGGCAGAAAGCGTGCTGCAATGGTTGTTAAAAATGTATCCAGCTGACATCAGGAGATTGCCTCACTGGAAAGATCAGCGTGACTGGAAGGACGGAGAGGCTCATTACTATCTCCAGTTTTTCAATCTTCCGTGCTTGACCGAGAACGTAATAAGGAGATTATCTGAACAACGTTTAGACCAGGTGCGTACAGCTGCAAAAAGAGGTGGCAGTTCGCTTAAGGCGTTGTTGTTTGCGGGACTGCTAGGGACGGTTGATCAAGCTGGTCACCCCTTCCTCAAGTTACCCGCTGATGAACTCCTGCTGAGTCGTCTGCTCGATATGGCCGACGCTCGGAACAAGAAAGCTGGTCACTCGGGTGGGGAAAGAATCGCTAGAGAAGAGGCAATGGAGTACGCAGATTTCGTTGTCGAATGGGTTCAAATTTTTAAGGGCTGGTATTGATATGGCAAAACAGAATAAGGGGAACAAAGCCCCAGTCGTACAAAGCGGGAATGCGCCACAGAATGCTGTCGCATCTGCCTGGCAGAAAGCAACGGCAGGCATTGGTGCGATAGCCGCACTTGCGACAAACGAAGCTCCCATCAAAACTTTGCCAACTCTAGATAAAGATCTAGTCATCGGTTTAGATAAGGCTGAGCCTGAGAAGACGGCTGAAATAGAGAAACTGTTGGTTGAGATCATTGATGTCGCAAAGAAATTGCGTGATTTGCACGAAGATTCGAAGAAACGCGGAGATGCCCTTGCTGAAAAGGAGGCCGCAGTGGAAAGGCGAAGTGCTGAAAATAAGAAACGTACTGAACAAATAGACGAACACGATAAAGGTCTTAAGCAGCAGCAAGCTGAAGTCAATAAAACGAAATCGAATCTGGCGGATAAAGAGCGCGAACTCGAGCAGCGTGAATTGGACGCACGCACTGGTTTTGCATCCCAAAACGTAGCGGCGCTCAGCGGTCTTAAAAAGGAGATAGCTGAACTAGAGTCTAAAAAAAGTGAAATTCAACTTGGCATTCTCCAGGCTGAGCAGAAGGCGCGTGACGATGAGTCGGAACGCGCCTCGGGCCTCATGGAGCGTGAAGCCGTGGTGGCCAGCAAGGAAAGAGGGCAGCAGCAGCAGCAGCGAAGGCTGGAAGCTGATTGGAAAGACCTAGAAAATGAGCGTGCTCAAGTTCGCGAAGAAGCGCAGCGGGAGGCAGACCAGGAAATTGTGAGATTAACAGATGCCCGCCAACGAGCCGAGGATCGCCTTGAAAAGGTTTATCGCGACTGGAAATTAACTGAGCAGAAAATGGAGCAATACCGTGAATTTTCAGATGCATTGGCGGGTAGGCCTGCACGAGACATCCTTGATGAGTTGGCAGCTCACCAGCGTCGAGTAACTCAGTTGGAAAATAAAATTGCAAGCAGTCATGATGATCAGATGCAAGCTGAAAACGAGGTCTTACGAAAACTTCGTGACGAGCAAAAGACTCAACTCGATGAGGTTCATGTTGATTTAGCTGATACCAAAGCTCAGCTTCATCGCTTGCGTCTCGGTGTCAGTGACAAAGAGAGCCTTGAAAAGGAAAAACGGGCACTTGAAAAGAACAATCAGATCTTGAGTGCAAGGCTGAATGATTTGGGCAAAACCGTCGATGACCTCACCCAGTCACAGCAGTCCGAAAAGCCATTCCCTCAAATGACATGGATGGATTCGGCATCTAATGCAGACTGGATCAAAGATCGCAAAGCCAAGGAGTTGAGCCTGCCTGAGCAGGACGTTCCTGATCTGAAAAAGTTCTCTGTTGAATT
>CAIOZF010000027.1 GCA_903862645.1 uncultured Gammaproteobacteria bacterium | reverse complement strand
TCCTGTGCTCTGGCGATTGTCTTGTCTATCACACTAGATCGAGCCAATTGGAACGCATCAAACGCTTCGGCATATAGGCCTTGACGAGCATTGTAATCACTCAAGTTTTCTGCGTAATCAACGATTGCCGCCGCAAATGGAATCAGTTGTTCCTTCGTGAGGATTTCACCAACCATCGGTAGCGCTCTGGCGATCTTGAAAACATCGCGGTAGGTGATAATGGCAGAGGAGTTCATGCCTTCACTTTGATAGGCTCTTCCCAGCGCGGCTAATACTGGCAACGTTGATATGCCGTCCCCAAACATCTGCTTACGAATCACAAGGGCGGTATTGAAATAAGTTTCTGCCGCTGATAAACGCCCTTGTGCTACGCTTATTTCACCAAGTGTGGTCATGACGTCTGCTTTCCACCACTTGGGTTGGCCTTCAACCTGATTTAGCGTCAGTAACGCGTCACTCGCTAATGCGTTCGCCGCAACAACATCCCCAGTACGTAATGCCATTTTTGCCTGAAAATCCAGCGCCATGGCGAGCTCTGCGCGCTCAGTATTATTGGTCGGAGTTGAATCGCCTGTTAGCACTCCTGATGCATTATTGGCAGAGGCTAACTTACGCCAAGAATCTGTTGCAACAATAGAATTTTTTAATGCGGCGTCGTAATCTTGTCGATTAGCAGCTTCAAATCCAAAATAAGAAGCGAGCCTCGCACGATCAGATTCAAATGGTGACTTCTGAGTAATGCTCTCAGCCCTTCGAAAGAGCGCTTGAGCTTCCTCACTTTTACCCTGGTTGCTGACCATGAGTGCCAGATCCATTAGCGTATCTGCAATCGCCGGGTCATTCTCCGACAGCATGGCGACCTGTAGCTCAAGCGCCCTACGGAAAATATCTTCTGCCTGCGAAAAATCCCAATTGGTGCTGGCGACTCGCGCCTCACGTTTCAGCTGACGAAATCGATCAAGATCCTTGGATGAGGCAAGAACAATCGGTTTCCCCCACAATTTCTGCAAATAGTCCCTATTCGATATTGCCTTGATTCGATCCTCACCAAGACCAGCCAGTTTCAGCATTACAGGCAACAGCACTGGAGCCCCGTCGATCGCTAAAAACAAAGTCTTGTGCGCACTCAGTATGACCAGATAGGGCCATCCGCCGGACTTGGTTTGGCATGGTAAGACTGCTATACCACGCTCATTGGAGACCTCGATCCATTGGGGATCCTTGCAGAAAGCCCTGGCATCAATGTCTTGCTTTAAAGCACTACGCGTATATTGTGAAAATATCGCCGCCTGCAATTTTTCGCCAGACTGACCATTTCCGAGCAAAGACTTCTCATAGGCTAACTGCCCAACCAATTTCCCATCACAAAATAATCTCTTGTTGAATGGCAGGCCTGCGACTGACGCAAGTTCTTCCTGCTCTCGTGATTCGCAAGATTCGTTGAGGAGATTGAATCCAAGATCTTCTCTAGGTAACTCAGCAGCATAGGAATTTCCCATTAATGCGAGCGCAAAAATCGACCTTGAAATTAACTGCATTAATATCCTTAATATGACCGCCCATAGCGCCGTGATGAATTTTTCTATTTTCACGAAGATTTTCATCGGTAGCCTGCTATATGAATTGGATTTCATCATTTCTCAGCCATCACCAATTCGCCCGGTTACCGGATTCTGAAAACCGTCGCTCCGACATCGGGTTGGTCGGTGCCCTCGCTGGCACACCCTGTTGCACGTTTACCAGACCAATATTCACTGACTGCGGAGCTTGGGTTGTCCGCTTAGCCTGAGGTGCTGGTTTCGGTGGCGCGGGGGGTTCTGCATTCGCCAGCAATTTGTCCCCTTGATCTGCCGAGTCTTTCGGCGTTTGCGGCTTGGTATTGCCTACCGGGGATACCGGAGCAGGCGCCACCACCGTAATTGCTGCTGCGGCTGGATTTGCTACAGCGACTGGTGCCGGTGCCGGTGCTTGGACTACAGGCCCCTGGGCATTTGGTGGAGCTAACGCTGGCCCGCCAGACCCCGCTACGGGGATTGGCGCTGCAGGGGCTGGAGCAGCCTGTCCGCTCGGAGTTGGCCCACCCGCCCCAGCGGTGGCCGCAACTTGCGTTTGAGCTGGCGCGACCGGAGGGGGGGCTGCGGCGACTGGCGCAGCCTGGTCTGTCATGGGGGGAGGACTGGCGCCGGCACCGATCGCTTGTGAAGGAGGCGGACCCTCAGGAAGGGGTTGGGCGACTGGGCCACCACTTAATTGAGGCGCGTTCTGTTCGGGGGTCGCCCCACCAGCAGGCCCTAGACCACCCGTGGGGGCTACCTCAGCAGGAGGTGCAGCTTGAGGCGCAGGCGGCGCCACTTCCAACGTAACCGGAGTTGGAGCAGCCAAAACCGTCACTGGCGGCGGCACCCAGATCGACGCGATCGATGTCACCGTAGAAACTACAGGCGCCTGTTCGCGATATAGGACGTAGGTTCCACTTCCAAGTGGGCTAGAGTAGTTCGTAGATAATTCGTCGCTAAAGTAACGAATACGGCTCGCTTCAGAACCAATTAATCTGGACAAATCAACACTGCTTGC
>CAIOZF010000026.1 GCA_903862645.1 uncultured Gammaproteobacteria bacterium | reverse complement strand
GTCTCGGGGTCGATCACCCGCATCTGGTTTATGGGGGCGACTCTGCCCCAGGCTGCCTCGTCAATAGTGCCATCGACGTCAATATCGACTTCAGCATGATCGAAGCGCTGCAACGGGATAGCAGCCCCCCTGCCGAAATCGACCTCTACACCTCCGTCAGGAGCTGTGGGATTGGCAGGAGCAGCTGCGGAAGAATTTCCAGGAGTCTGAGCGTAGGAAAGATTGCCGAGAATAATACAACTTAATACTGAGGGTACTGCCATGCGGTAATTCAAACGACTCACCTTATTCTAATTCTTGGGATGGATGATCGCTGAATAGCCCCCAATTCAGCACGAAGAAGCCGCAAGAATAAACGGCCTCTCCGCATGAGTCCACACTAATGGCTTATCAGGCATTCACGCGCACTGATCGCCGAGATACCCACCACCTCCACAATAGTCCACATGCTGCAGCTGAATATGCAAACCATCCGGATCAGAGAAATAGAGCTCGGGAGTGCCACCTTCCGCGCCACCACGATTCGGCATGCGCATGCTGACCCAGTGTGACAGCGCTGGAGTGGCCGACGCATCCGCGCGCGCAGTCAATCCATAGCCCGTGAGCTTGGCAAGAATGGCATCCACATCGAAATCGGTGACACTCAGGCTGACGTGATCGATGCGCCCCGGTTGTGTGGGCGCCGCTTCCTCCGCCCCGCCGACATACATCAGAAACTGTTTACCATCGCCAACGCCAACGGTCGGTGAATTCGGTCCCTGAAAGGATTGGTACTGCAGACCGAACAGATCCAGATAGAACTGATTGGCACGCGGGCTGTGGGTCATGTAATTGGTAAAATGATTGATGTCCACCAGCGACATCAATCCTGCTGCATTGGCAGGCTCCGGTGCGCCGCACTGTTCGCCGAGAGTACCGGTTCCGCCACAATGTGCAGGGCTGCACAGCTGAAAGACCAGGCCTTCGGCATCGGCAAAGAACAGCTCCACTGCGTTGGCTTCCGAGCGCTCGCGCCGCCAGCTGCGCATCGCGACTGTCAGCGGCGATTGACCGGGCTGCAACGGCGCAGCAGGCGTAATGCCATGCGCCTCCAGGCTGGCGGTGGTGCCATCGACACTGAAGTCGGTCGCGCTGATTCCAATGTGGCTGACACCTGGCGCCTCACCCGCACGCACGGGTGTCAGTGAGAAAAACGCTGGCCCGGCACCAATCCCTAAACAGACTGTATCCCCCTGGCGTGCCACGATGGGCATGCCAAACAGATCCTGATAGAAAGCCACCGACCGCGCGACATCCGTGACACGCAGGCCGAAGGTGTGGAGCTTCTGAATGCGGATGGGACTCGCCCGCCCTTGCGCCAGCAACCGGGGAGAAAAAAAGGAGGTAATGAGTAGCTTCAATACATTGCGACGGGAGAGGCTTTTGCTCAGACTGTTCTGGACGGCGTTCATATTGTTATTCACCTGTTTACGAGAGGCCGGTGCCTGTTTTTAGAATGCCCGGACCTTGGCAAATTTATATCACGGAAAACTCCTCATGTTCACACTAAAAAAGCTTGTCTCCCGTTCCGCCTTGATCAGTCTGGGAATTTTGTCACTCACCGGCGTGCAGGCGCTGGCCCAGACGACTTTGATCGCCAACGTTCAGGGCTACACGCTTGGCCAGCTCTCGTCGGGAGGTGCCAGTCCGGCTGCGACTGAGGAAACGACTCTACAGCGCTTCACCGCCCTGCAGTTCACCGGTGACAGAATCGACAGGGTTTACGGCGCCGGGGAAGTCTTGCCTGACACTACCGGGATGACTGTCATAGACGGTGCAGGCAAAACTCTTCTGCCGGGACTGATCGACGCCCACGGCCATGTGCTCAGCTATGGGCTGAGCCTGCTCAGGGTCGATCTGACGGGCACTGCCTCCGAGCAGGAAGCCGTGCAGCGCATCGTCGAATTCCAGCAACGCAACGGCAGCTTGGACTGGATTCAGGGCCGCGGCTGGAATCAGGTCCTCTGGGACAGCAATGCCTTTCCTTCCGCCCAGTCTCTCGACAAGTTGTTCGGCGACACCCCAGTCTGGCTAAGCCGCGTGGACGGACACGCTGGCTGGGCCAACACCGCCGCCATGCAGATCGCCGGCGTCGACATCCTCACGCAGGATCCGAATGGCGGACAGATTATCCGCGACGCGGAAGGACGCCCCACAGGGGTGTTCGTCGACAACGCGATGGATCTGATTACTGCCAATATTCCCGAACTCAGCATCGAAGATCAGAAGCTGGCCCTGCGCAAGGCACTCAATGCACTCGCCGGCTATGGCATTACCAGCGTTCATGACGCCGGCATCTCCGCCCGGACGCTACAGGCTTACAAGGAGCTGCTCGCGGAAGGTCCGTTGCCGGTGCGTGTCAATGCCATGCTGGGGGCGGGCGACCCGGAGCTGGAGACATTGCTGGCAGCCGGGCATTTCGCCAGCGCCGATGCCACTTTTACCGTCAACAGCATCAAGATCTCGGCCGACGGGGCGCTCGGCAGCCGAGGCGCCGCGCTGATCGAGGACTACAGTGATATGCCCGGCCATCGTGGCTTGCTGCTGCTCTCTCAGGAACAACTGGGCGGCTACATGGAAACCGCCATGCGCGCAGGCTTTCAGGTGAATGTGCACGCCATCGGCGACGACGCCAACCGCCTCGTCTCGCCCGACATCCCGGAAACCGTGGACGGCGTCGACAACGACTGCGACGGCATCCTCGACGAGGGCTCCCTCACGGTGG
>CAIOZF010000025.1 GCA_903862645.1 uncultured Gammaproteobacteria bacterium | reverse complement strand
GTCTACCCGATGCCAGATATTCATGATTTCTTGGACGAAGCGGCAGGTTATGCCTACTACTGCTCTTTTGATTGTGCCAAGATGTTCAATCAATATGAAATTGTGAAAGAACACCGGTACTTAGCCGCTTTTATGACCCAAAGCGGTACCTATGAACCTTCTAGGATCATGTTTGGAGTTACTGGAGGACCGCAACATGCAGTCAGAAGCGCAAGACCTGCACTCAAAGAACACGCCAAAACTAATGGAACCGCTTTTACTGCATGGGCCATTCTTCAAAACGAACAAGGGGAAACTCCACCTTATTTCATTGACGAAAAAATTGGTATTGTGCCAGGATCTCGTTTGGATATTTTCATTGACGATTGTCGAATCCCCCAAAATAAGCTCAAGGGAATGGTTAAACTATGTGAACTTTGGTTTGAATTTTGCGAAGAGCATCATCTAGTGCTCAGTCGAAAGAAAGCAAAACTCTGTCTGACCCATTTGCCCTTTTTAGGGTTTGTGGTGAGTTCGGAAGGGAAACATCTAGACCCAAACCGAATATCCAGCCTTCTGGATCATGCTATTCCTACCAGCCGTGAAGGGCTCCACGCCCTCCTGTGCAGTTACAACTTCGTGAGGATGTTCATTCTTGACTTTTCAGTCATTGCTTCTCCTTTATATGCAGCCACTAAAGGCATCATCTGGAAAGGACCAGGATCCGGTCGTTCCAAAGGAACCAGGGAAGTTGACCCTAATTTCAAGTGGAATGAAACACTGGACCGTGCACTCCGACAGCTGCAAACTTCACTCATGAGTGCTCCTATCCTGGCTTGCCCAGACTACAGTAAAGCTCTATTCCTCAGTGTAGATGCTTGCTTGAAAGGAGAAGGTTGGGTTTTATGGCAGATTGTTGAAGGAAAAAATGGGTCACAAGTCCCAATTGCCCTGCACTATGGATCTACCAAGTATGAAGATTCAGAATCAACTTGGGAAGTTACTCGGCAAGAAGCACATGCAATCCAAAGTGCCCTCAAAGATGTGTACGATTACATATTTAGTTGCCACTTTTACTTGCTTACGGACCATCGAAACTTGACTTTTCTGTCAAACTCAGTGAACCGTGCTGTAATCCGCATCCGTCATTTTATGCAACAGTTTAATATGACAGTAGTGCATGTCCCAGGAGCCTGGAATAACCCAGCAGATGGGATCAGCAGGTTAGATCTAGGAGACCTTCCAGTACAGGTTGCTAGCGACTTAATGGTAGCCACCACAACCCAAGCTCTAGACGGATTTGCTACCGTTACCAGAGGAACTAGTACTGATGGAAATCATCAAGAAGAAGGAGATCGGATTGTCAGAGTAGGGGACAATCATGCCTCTGTTTTCTTCACTACCGGAAATCCACAGCAATCTGGTGGTTGTTCTTATCCTAACTGCTTGTTGTGTGAACCAACCTTAGTAGAGGAACAAGAAGATGAAGAACAAGCGCAATGCTTCTTTAGCTCCCAACAAAACATGCCGGAACTCATCAACGATGATGATTCTGAATGTTCTGAAGATGATCACTGGGACTGGGAAAGGAATTGGGACTTAGTAGAACATGTTTGCTTAAAAGGAAGCGGTTCCAAAGTTCTGTTAACCAGAGCACAAGCCCGAAAACAAGCTGAAGAGTGGAACAGCCGAACACCTATAAAGGCCGAGCCGGTTTCCCCTCCTAGAAAAGAAAGTATTCAGGCAGATGAAGAATGGATTCCCCAAATGAAGGAATCCCGTTCCAGCAAAATACTGTCCGTTTCCAAAGAATGGATATCTATCTCTGCAGACAACAAAGAAACCGAATCAAGAACCTTAGTGATGGAAAGCAGATACTGTTCTGAAACTCAGACCACCCCAGCTGACTTTAGAGCCGTCCACGTGCAGTGCCCATTTACCAAAGAATTCCAATCGGTTCACAACGACGAAGATGGACATCACGGGATCGATCATAGCTACCGAAAACTCCTGGTTAAATACAAATCAGGATGGGCCGAAGAAAGAGGGACAGCCACAGAAGTTCGAAACCACCTCAAGACGTTCATTAAAAACTGCCCTACGTGTCAAAAAGTCAAAGGACTCCAAGACCGGGTAAAATCAAAGCACTCCTTTATTGTGTCCAGACCCTTCATTGAAGTTTCTTACGACTTCATTTGCTTTGAGAAGCCTGATCGGAGCGGAAATCGTTATATCTTAGTTGTAGTGGATAATTTCACTAAACTAGTTGAACTGAAAGCAGTCCCAGACCGAGGAGCTGAAGGAGTTGCCCGATTCCTTCTTGAACTCAAAGCCCGGTATGGACCTATCAATCGCCTCAGATCAGACAGAGAAAAAGCTTTCACTTCGCAAATCGTCAGCAAGTTAAACGAACTCACTGGGACGACCGTGTTCCCCTGTATTGTTTATCACCCTGAAGCGAATAGTGTATGTGAAAGACAAAACCAGCTCATTATGATCCATCTGAGAGCCTTAGTCTTAGGAGCCAAGTTGGGAGTTGACAGTGCCTATGTATGGTCGGACCTCATCCCTTTTGTTTACTCAATTGTGAACAATACACCCAAATTGCCTTTGGCTATTTCACCTCTATCTATGGTCTATGGAATTTTTGCCAATTATGACCAACCTCTTCTTCCTCCACACGCCCCTGAAAGTCACTCTAACCCAGTTGACTATGTGGATGGCCTGATTGAGTGGCAAAACAAACTTTTAGAAATAGCTGAAGGAATTCAAAGCAAGTATCTAGAAAAAATTGTCCTAGCCAATGCTGCAAAGAATGAGGGTTCACTGCCTAGAGCTTTTAACGAAGGAGATTTTATTCTTCAAGTAAAGAACTCTACGGGAGCCAGAGGAAAACTACTCCCAAGATGGTTAGGCCCGAAACTTGTCCTATCCCGACAAGATAACGATCCCTCACATCCAGTTCTTGAATTGTTTGATTTAGTCAGTTCAAAAACGACCCAAGCCTCTATCGATGACTGTCGAATCTTTCACACAGGATGGTTCGACGAACCTACTATGTTGCAAGATTTGAATCGCTTAGCTGCTCTTGACAAAGAAGAATACGAAATTGAAGCTATTCTTGAGCATCGACCAACTGGACCCCAAAGTAAACTTGGAGTCAAACCTTCAGACTACTGGTTCAAAGTCAAATGGGCTGGGTTCTCTGACGAAGAAAACTCTTGGGAACCTTACTCCGAGTTAAAAGATTTGCTCCCTCTCGAGGAGTATCTTACTCAATACCCAGAACTGAAATTATAAATAAATATATCTTATCTGAAAAGCCCAAAGAACAAAGAGAAATGTGGGAATCTGTTTAAATCAACAACCTCACAGAACACAAAGAAAATATACTTTAGGGACTGATCATCCTAACTTAGACCAATTGAGTGAGTCAAGTCGCCTCCATTATGATTGCTGCTGGCCCCAGTCAATCACGGTGGGTGTGTGATGCAGAATGAACTGCATGAGATGCGACTCGAAACACCAAGTGAATTCAGTGTGAAAAACACGAACGAAGAGACTCAATGCTCATGTGAGAAACTCCTTGCTGACTTGGAGAATTTCAAAGTAGCAAGAGTGAAATGAGAACCACAAGAAACTCTTGTGGTCAGGGAAATGAAACCCAAAACCACTTACGACATAAGCTAGAATATAGGTTCTGATGCACTGATGTCATCAGTTGCAGGCTCTGCCTCTGTTCCTAGACCTACCAGTTCGAACCCCGCGACGTCACGAGGCTAAACAATAGGAGGTCTTCGTATCAACTGTGATCTTTTTCTCCTTGGCCCTTGTTACGAAAAGAAGTAGAACCCAAAAAGGAGTGTGATTGCAACCCCCAAACAGAGTGTCATGGGCCGAGATCTGGTACCAGAGGTTTGGATCCCCTAGACTGACCTGCCTAGGCCCCTAAAGGAGTCCTAGGCCATCCTTTTCTGTGCTCCACACTCCAATACGGTTCCAAGATGATGCGCTGTCATCTTTGGCGAGGTCACGAGCGGAGTGCAGCCTGCCCCATCGATCACCTCGACCATCACATGTGCACCGCCGGGGGTGGGCAGATGCAATGTCCTCCGCGCACGGAGCAAACGCCCTCCCAACGCCTATGCCTGCCGTTTGCGCAAATCGATTCTGATTGGTGTACTTCAAAAACATAACATATAAAGCAATAAATTGTCTACAACTCTACCGAGTCGAAACACAACAGCCAGCCACCGCCACATTGATCAATTGTCAACGGCTACAATCCAGCACCATGCCTCAAGTACGCAAGAGAAGAACGGCTAAAGAGCTCCTGCAATCGAGCGATGATGAAAAGCCTGATATTCCCAACCCAGCTGGCGCCGAACCCCCTGCTCTCACGAGCGGCGCGGTTCGTGCCCCCGGCCAGGAGGAAATCATCATGGTCCCTGATGACTTTGAGTCTCCCAAGGAGCTGTGTGAGCTGAACCCGGATGCCAGCGAGTATGTTCCGCTGAATTTTCCTGACTCAGGCTCGGACCCCTCAGACATCCTAGCCTACATACCGAATTCTCGGTCATCTTCGCCTGAGAGAGGGTCGGATGGGGCTGAACCCGTCACTACTACTGTGTCTACCGTCATCGAGCCGGTTAGCAGAATTTTACTGGCTGATCCAACAACAGTAGCGCCTGCTGAGGCGCCTCAGACCCAAGCTGTCAGTGAAGCTGAACCTCCTC
This sequence comes from uncultured Gammaproteobacteria bacterium, assembly GCA_903862645.1. GTDB lineage: Bacteria > Pseudomonadota > Gammaproteobacteria > Pseudomonadales > Pseudohongiellaceae > UBA5078. The sequence goes on along the minus strand of CAIOZF010000025.1, from coordinate 1,022 downwards.
TTCCTTCGGTCGTCGTGCGCACCTGGAAGGGTGCAATGTACCCGAACGGGCTCCAGCCGATCAAGATGGTGGAGGGTATCGTCACTCCGGAAAATCCGTACGGGGATCCACCCCCCCAAAAGGACCGCCAGCTGGTGGTGCACCCGGAAGTCGATCAGCACATGGGCCAGCACAAGGAAGGCCGTAAAAGAAGCCTCAAGACCCAGCTTTCGTTGTCTCAATGCCGCCTCATTGAGCAGGACTTCCTCGAAGCCCTGGAGGAGTACGACGCAAGGTCTCTCACTGGAGAACTCTCTATGTGGAGGGCTCTCGAGGCCAGTCGATACTGTTCGACCAACCCCGCCTACAAGGAGGCTCGTGCCGACGTCAATGTAGCCGCCAGGCTTCTTGTCTCTGTTCGCCTCGTCAATTGCGGACCAATGCACCTCAAACAGAAGTGCTGGAGCGTGGAGAAAGAGAAAAGTGAAGAAGGTGAAAATGTTTACTGGCACAATTTCAAGATGCTCCCCCCCCCTGCCGCCGCTCCCGCGGCTGTTCAAGACAGGGCGAGCCCTCTCAAGGCTCAGATTGGGCTCTCAGCCCAATCCCAGTTTGCGCCCCAACTCCCAACTCAAGACGTTCAAGTCCAAACCCCAACGCAAAAGCCCCCGCCCCTCCCCGCGCAAACGCTCGCAGCCACCCCACGCGTGGTGCCCGGCCCGCACGGACCGGGCCACACGCAACAGGGCACGCTCATGCTAAGCGCCGCCAGCAAGCAAGTCGACGCACCTGTCCTCCCCGCCCACGTGTTCAGCGCGGCTGCTGAGCAGATGCCCTGGCAGCCAAAGCCACCAAGTGTTCCCAGCCTGCGGGGTGTCACTGCTGTCAACGTCAAAGTCACGGGGATACGAACCCCCCCCTTACCTGATGAAGACGGCGATGGCCAAGCCGCCAAACCCAGCGCTGCCGATGCCTCCCGTGCTCTGCTCATGCGCGCCATCGCTGAAAAGCAAGCGGCAAGAGCCAAGGGCAACAGCCACACC
>CAIOZF010000024.1 GCA_903862645.1 uncultured Gammaproteobacteria bacterium | reverse complement strand
GCCAGCAGTTGGCAATCATGCGTGTGTCAGCCATAAAGGCCATCAAGGGATGATGGCTGGCACGGCCGCGTTTGGCCGGGTTGTAGTAACCACGTGCCGCACCTTCTTGCGCGCCGTAACGGGTCATCACAGTGGAATCCAGATCAAGCGTGAAAATCATCTAGCTGGCCCCCCGCTGCCGAGGGGGCAGCGGGGATAAAGTGAGTTTGCGAACTTACCTTTATCAACGGAGGCCAAGATGAAATATAGCGCGATTGATTTGCATTCGAATAACAGTGTTGTCGTTGTCACCGACGAGCAGGATCGGGTGTTGGCACAGAAGCGACTGCCGAATGACTTGTCGGTGATTGTGGCGTTTCTCGCCCCACATCAAAGCGAACTGGTTGGTGTAGTCGTTGAATCGACCTACAACTGGTATTGGCTGGTCGATGGCCTGATGGCCGCAGGCTTTGTGGTTAAGTTAGCCAATACGGCCGCCGTCAAGACTTACGATGGCCTCAAGCACAGTGGCGACGAAGCTGACGCCCGCCACTTGGCACAGATGCTGCGATTGAACATCCTGCCCACAGGCTACATTTGCCCACCGGCGAAGCGCGCGTTACGCGACTTGGCGCGCCGTCGACTGCAACTGGTGCGCAATCGCACCCTGCACATTTTGGCCGTCGAGAACCAAGTTACACGGCAGACCGGGCGCAATATTCGCAGCAACGACGTAAAGCGACTGACGGCCGAGGCAGTCGATGGCTGGAAGCTACCGCCTGATGTGGCCACCGGCATCAAGGCCAACGTCGCCATCATTGGTGTACTCAACACCGAGATCGACAAACTCGAATCCCGCCTAGATGCCGCAATCGCCGCTACCGACGAATGGAAGCTGATCAATACCGTTCCAGGCATTGGCAAGACCTTGGCGCGCGTGATCCTGCTGGAGATTGGCGAGATTGGCCGGTTTGACGATGTCGGCTGCTTTGCCTCCTATGCGCGCTGTGTGGACAGTGCGCGCATGAGCAACGGCAAGAAGAAAGGCGAAGGCAATCGCAAGAATGGCAATAAATACTTGAGCTGGGCGTTTGTCGAAGCCGCGCACTTTGCGGCACGCTTCTACCCTGAGGCTAAGCGCTTCTACCAAAAGAAGTTTGCCAAGACCAATGGGGCTGTGGCGACCAAGGCCTTGGCGCACAAGCTGGCGAGGGCGAGTTACCACGTGCTCAAGACCGGCAAGTCATTCGAGATGCAACGCTGTTTTGCCGGCATGTAGGGCTGGCGAACAAAGTTTGGCAAGGGGGGTGTTGAGCCAGAAATGGGGTCTGGTGCCGAGGCGAACCTCCCCCGGTAACCACCAGTCTGAATGGACACACTTCCTTTCCACCTGACCCGTTTCCGATTCGCCTGGGAAATGAGCCCACTGCGGTTTGGCACCGAAGGGTAGCCACAATACTGAACGAAACCATCCATGGACATGACACGGCACCAACGTTCTTCTGGTGCAAGCTTGCTTGCCAGGGCTGCGTGCAGAACAGCGCATGCGGCTTGATCCTGATGGGTGACTGGCGCGATTCGGGTTTTACCCGAGTAGGCAGCCAAT
>CAIOZF010000023.1 GCA_903862645.1 uncultured Gammaproteobacteria bacterium | reverse complement strand
TCGGCGACAAAGCGCGGCGTGTAGACCAGCAGGAGATCGATCTCGGCATTCGCGCCTTGCTGTGGGCCGGAGCTGGCGCTGTTGAAGTTGGTGCCGAGGATGTTCTCGTTGAAATCGCTGATGCCGTCGTTGTCGGTGTCCTTGAGTGTGTCGTTGACGGCAGTGATTAAGGCGGTGTCATTCGCTCTGTCAAGCACGACGCTGCTGCCGATCGAGGGCGAGGATTGCGCGGTCGCGCGCACGCTGTAGGAGACGCTGAATTTGGCGCCGGCCGCCAGATTGTTCAACGGGCAATGCACTTCCTTGAAAATGCCATTACTGTATTGAACATTCTTTAACGTGCAGCCGACACTGCTGTCCAGATATTCGGCCTTGTCGAAAATGTCCTGTATTTTCAGGGTTTCGCCGTTGATCACTGACGCGGTGTTGTTGGTGATCTCGATGGTGGCATCCAGCGTGCTGCCAATCATCACGGGCGTCGCACTGAAGCTCTGTCTGATGCTGACATCCGCACTGCTCACCGCTTCCTGCAACAGCAACCCACCCTGTGGGAGCGAGCCCGCTCGCGACGAACCGGCACTCGCTCCCTCATCCATCGGCAGCATCCAGATGCGCGAAGATTCGCTGTACACATAACCGGCAAAACCACCCGCGACGCTCGCAGCCTGCAGCACATATTTGTCCTGCGCGGCGTAGATGGTCGCCATGACAGTGGTGGCACTGGTCGTCATCGAGATTATCTGGCTGCCGTCGCTGCCAGCGAGCACCGCGCGAAAGCCACGGTCGCCATTGGCAAAGCGTTGTTCGGTGACGACTTCGAAGATCAGCTCTTGACCAGCGAGTGTCAGAGTCAACTCACTGCCGATGGTCAGCGTATCGAGCATGGCGGCAGAGAGGGTGACAGCCTGGGCATTCACTGCATTGGCAGGCAACTGGACGCTGGCACCGGCCGGTGCCGAGCTGGCGTCGTACTGCCAGAGCGGAGCAGCCTGCGCGGCGGCGGTGAAAAGTGAACTGGCAATGATGACGGAGGACCACAGTTTGCGCATGACTAACCTCTTCCCGGCCGGAGTGAAGGCCGTGAGTGCGGGGGAGTCAGGGCCAGTGCTGCGGGAAGCATAATCAGGTGCCGGATTGAAGTACAGCGCGCGCCGCCTTCCACCCTTCATCTGATAGCAGCCTTGAGATATCTCCAGTACATTCACCAAACTGTCGAGGTATATTGAGTTTGCGCATGTTCTGACGACTGAAGCGTATTCTTTCATGACTCAGTCTCGTGCTAAGGCGCATCAGGTTTTTCCCGATGCACTGTTAGAAGGATGCAGGTGACATCACCCCAGATAACCGTGCTGCGCCAGTTGCAGACGAATGCCATCCGGGTCATTGAAATACAGCTGATCGCCACCGCTGGTGCGGTTGGCCGGATCGCGACTGATGGACGCGGTGATGCCGTGTTCCAATAGGCGCGCGGCCATAGCATCAGCATTGTAGTTGTCCACGCCGATGCACAGGTGGTGCATGGTGCCAGGATTCGCCAATTGGTAGAGACCGAGGAAGCTCTCGCTGCCTAACCCCATGTTCAGCCCTCCGTTGGCCGGGCGGCTGATAATCTCCATCCCCAGCACACGATTGTAAAATTCTGCCGAGCGATTGACGTCAGCGACAGAGAGCGAGACATGGTTCATGGAAATGCCGATAGCCGATGGCGTTGCCGGTGTGACCTGTTGGGCGCGGATCATGGGCGAAGCCGCCATCGCACCTGCCAGGCCGAGGAGTGAGGCCACCAGTTCGCGGCGGCTCATGTGTCTGCGTTCGAATTTGTCGACCAGATTTTCGATTTCGTGTTTCATTTGCGGGTTCCCCGTCTCGTTGAATGCGGTCGGGGGAGTGTAGCACTTCCAGATGCGCCCAGTGGGAGCGGGCGGTGGGATGATTTATTCAGCTGATGGACACCGCGCGCAGGCGGTGGTTCTCGCTGTCGGTCACATAGAGCACGCCGGCGCGCACGCACACCCCATGGGGACGCGCCAGCGCACAGCCCAGTGGATCGCCGTCTGGACCATCGCCCACCGCACCTGTGCCCAGCACCGTGCTGATGATTCCCGACGCCAGATCCATGCGGCGGATGACATGATTCTCGGTGTCGACGATGTAGAGACTGTGATCCTCAGCCGAGTAGGCAATGCCCTTGGGACCATTGAAGGTGCAGTCGATAGCCGCGCCACCATCTCCCGTGTAGCCGCTCTCACCAGTCCCGGCGATGCGCTGCAAAGTCTGCGCACGCAGATCCAGCTTGAACACCGCGTTGCCCTCGCGCAGCACCAGGTAGGCGTTGCCATCGTTGTCGGTGTCCAGTGAGCGCGGCCCGCGCAGGTGCGTGCCTGCCAGTGGCGCTGCGTCTGGCGTCTGCTCGCGCTCCCCTGTACCAGAGAGCGTGCTGATGGTGCCATCTGCCATATTTACCCGGCGCACCCGATGGTTGCCGATGTCACAGATCAGCAGATTGCCATCGGCATCCAAAGCGATGCTGTGGGGCTGACGCAGTTGGGCGCGACTGGCAGGCCCGGCGTCGCCCGAGAAACCCGCCTCGCCGGTGCCAGCCACGGTGGAGACGATACTGGTGACGGCATCGACGCGGCGCACCACATGGGCATCGCGCTCGACGACAAACAGGTGGCCGTCTTTATCAAAACGAATCTCGTGCGGAGCGGAGAACGCTGCTGCGAGCGCGGTGCCACCATCGCCCGCATAGGCCTTCTGGCCGTTACCGGCGATAGTCGTGAGAAGGCCGTCGCCCAGGCTCAGCCGCCGGGTCAGCCCGGTATCGACTTCGCAGAAATACAGCGCGCCGTCCGGGCCGAACACGATGCCATAGGGATTGGTGATGGGTGCTGTGACACCACCACCGGCGATGGTGCGCACTTGATTGGCTGGTTGCGCGCGCAGCGGGAGTGGCAAGGTGGCGACTGCGACGCTGGTCGTCATGATTTTCAGCAGTTGTCGGCGTGAAAGCGGCATGGTGGTGCTCCTGTTGTAATTGTTTTTTTGTGGGAGCGGGCCTGCCCGCGATA
>CAIOZF010000022.1 GCA_903862645.1 uncultured Gammaproteobacteria bacterium | reverse complement strand
TGAGACCGAGTACGCCGATCTTGGCTCCTGGAAAAAACGACAGTGAAATGTCCTTGAGGATTTCTTTCTTGGGCGGAACGACTTTGCCCACCCGGTGCATTGTGTAAACAAACTGAGCCATAAAATGCAGATTCCCAAAAATTTCCTGAATAAAAAAAACAGGCGCCATTATGGCACAGTCTGGCGCGGGTCAGACCCGCATAACTTACTGATATTGCGTTTGATAGGGTTGGCTGCAATGGCTGCTGATGGCATGAAGCAACTGCATCAATACCCAAAGTTTGCTCACGAACTACTTCCGCTTGAACGGTTGCTGGATTGAAAAATGAGCCTTAGCGCTTCGGTAATTCACGCCGATCAAGATTAAGCTCATAAATTCAACACGTTGCGCGGGTCTGACCCGCGAGGGGAGGGTGCTGCAAAAAAATCCACCAAAAGACTGCTGCCGCAGCACATTGTGGGTGCTCAGTTCGGGGGCTTGAGTTAAAATGCCGCTCCACTGAATGACCAGCCAATGGGGAATTGCATGTTTAGTAGCGAAATGACAATTGCGGAGTTTGATCCGGAACTGAGCGCCGCCATCAAGGCCGAAGCCCAGCGCCAGGAACACCACATCGAATTGATTGCCTCCGAGAACTACACCAGCCCGCGCGTGATGGAGGCCCAGGGTTCTGTGCTGACCAACAAGTACGCCGAAGGCTATCCGGGCAAGCGCTACTATGGTGGCTGTGAACATGTCGATGTGGTCGAGACTCTGGCCATTGAGCGCGCTAAGGAGCTGTTCGGTGCCGATTATGCAAACGTCCAGCCCCACTCAGGCTCGGGGGCTAATGCCGCAGTTTACATGGCATTACTCAAGCCGGGCGACACCGTGCTGGGCATGAGCCTCGCCGATGGTGGTCACCTGACTCACGGGGCCGCGGTCAGCTTTTCCGGTCGTATCTACAACGCCGTCCAGTACGGCTTGAATAGCGCCACCGGCGAGATCGATTACGACCAGGTCGAGAAACTCGCTCTCGAACACAAGCCCAATATGATTATAGCCGGTTTCTCCGCTTACTCCCGAGTGGTTGACTGGCAGCGCTTTCGTACCATCGCCGACAAGATTGGAGCTTACCTCTTAGCGGATATGGCGCACATCGCCGGTCTGGTCGCTGCAGGCGTCTACCCGAGCCCCGTGCAAATCGCCGATGTCACCACCTCCACGACCCACAAGACTCTGGGCGGCCCACGCGGTGGCCTGATTCTGGCCAAAGCCAACCCCGAGCTGGAAAAGAAATTGAACTTCGCCGTATTCCCCGAGAGTCAGGGTGGCCCGCTGATGCATGTCATCGCGGCCAAAGCCGTCTGTTTCAAGGAAGCCATGAGCCCCGAGTTCAAAGTTTACCAGCAGCAGGTCGTCAAGAATGCCCGCGCAATGGCAGCAGGTTTCATCAAACGCGGTTACGATATCGTTTCCAATGGCACTGACGACCACCTATTTTTGCTGAGCCTCGTAAAGCAAAACATTACCGGCAAGGATGCAGACGCAGCATTGGGTCGTGCCAACATCACAGTCAACAAGAACGCCGTACCCAACGATCCACGCTCCCCCTTCGTCACCAGCGGACTGCGCATTGGCTCTCCAGCTGTCACGCGTCGCGGTTTCAAGGAAGCGGAAGTTGCACAGCTGACCGATTGGATCTGCGACATTCTCGATAATATCGAGAACGAGTCCATGATCGAGCAGGTGAAGAACAAGGTGTTGGCGCTATGCGAGCGCTTCCCAGTCTACGGCTGATCCAGAAGCCCGGGTCAGCCGGGTCTGTATGTATCGACGACATCAGGCAGATTCGGTTATGCATTGTCCCTTTTGTAACGCGCTGGACACCAAGGTGATCGACTCGCGTCTGGTGTCCGAAGGCAATCAGGTTCGGCGTCGCCGCGAGTGCATCACTTGCGCCGAACGCTTCACGACCTTTGAGAGCGCCGAGCTGGTGATGCCCCGCATCGTCAAATCGAATGGCAATCGTGAACCCTTCGACGAGAACAAGCTGCACTCCGGCCTGCTCAAGGCGCTGGAGAAACGCCCGGTCAGCATCGAGAAAGTCGACGAGGCGATCAATCGTATCAAGAACCATCTGCGTGCTACCGGCGAGCGGGAAGTTCCCTCCCACATCGTCGGTGAGCAGGTAATGCAGGAGCTGCGGCAGCTCGATGAGGTTGCCTTCGTGCGTTTCGCTTCGGTCTATCGCAGCTTCAAGGATTTGAATGAATTCCGTGCCGAAATCGACCGTCTGGCCAACGACAATTGAGCATCTGGACCCTGAGATGAACAGCAACGCCGCCTATTTCATGCATGTGGCCATAACGGCGGCTGCCAACGTCTACTCGACGACCCCCAATCCCCGCGTGGGCTGTGTGATCGTCAAGGATGGCCAGATTGTCGGCACCGGCTGGCATGAGAAGCCCGGCCATCCCCATGCTGAAGTCAATGCCTTGCAGATGGCCGGTGAAGCTGCTCGCGGCGCCATCGTCTATGTTTCTCTCGAACCCTGTTGTCACCATGGCAAAACCCCACCCTGCACAGAGGCGCTGATCTCCGCCGGCGTCGCGGAAGTCGTGTTCGGCATGCTCGACCCCAATCCCATTGTGGCGGGCAAGGGTATTCAGGCGCTGCGTAGTGCTGGCATCAAGGTCAGCGGTCCGTTGTTGGAGGACGAGTCCCGCGCACTCAACAGGGGGTTCATCAAGCGCATGACTGAGGGCCTGCCCTACGTGCGTTGCAAGATGGCCATGAGTCTGGATGGCCGCACGGCGATGGCCTCGGGCGAGAGTCAGTGGATTACCGGCCCGGCAGCCAGAGCGGATGTCCAGCGCCTGAGGGCTGCCGCCTGCGCAGTGGTTACGGGCGTGAATACCGTGTTGATCGACAATCCCAGCCTGAATGTTCGCCCCGAACAGTGGCAGGCGCACGATCTATCCGCTGCACAGTTGCGTGAGATTGACTCTCGTCAGCCCCTGCGAGTCATCGTGGACTCGGCACTGCGCACACCGCCGCAGGCGAAAATACTGACCCTGTCCGGCGACGCGCTGGTGCTGACCTGCAGTCCTCACGGCCAGCATAGCCAGCGTTTTACAGAGACCGGCGCTTTGTTGCGCGAAGTGACAACCGAACAGGGGGGGCGTGTGGATCTGCGTGCCGCGATGCAGACTCTGGCGGCCGAGTTTAGTTGTAATGAGGTGTTGCTGGAGGCCGGCCCCACCCTGAGCGGCGCCATGATCAAAGCTGGTCTGGTGGACGAGGTCATCATTTACATCGGGGCCATGCTCCTGGGCAGCGATGCGCAGCCTTTGCTGAATCTGCCGGGGCTGCGGCAGATGGCGGATCGTGTCAGACTGAACATCATCGACGTGCGTACCCTTGACGGTGATTGCCGTATCACGGCACGCTTCATCCACCATTGACCGGCATAAGTGACGAGGCGAATAGAGGCATGTTTACGGGAATCATCGAAGCACTGGGAACAGTAGCCGACCTGCAACTGCGGGGCGGTGAGTGGCGCCTGAGCGTGCACAGTCCGCGCCTGGATTTCAGCGACGTCGTGCTGGGCGACAGCATCGCCGTCAACGGGGTATGCCTGACAGTAACCCGACTGGGACCGTCGCAGTTCGAAGCCGACGTCTCCAATGAGACCATGCAGCTCACGACCCTGCACGCTCTGAGCAAGGGCGCGAAACTGAATCTGGAGAAGGCCCTGACACCTTCCAAGCGCCTCGGCGGCCACATCGTCAGCGGCCATGTCGATGGTGTGGGCGAACTGATCGACCGCCGCGCCGATGGCGCCAGTGTGCGCATGGACTTCCGCGCCCCCAAAGCGCTGGCCAAATACATCGCCCACAAAGGCTCCGTCTGCATCGATGGCACCAGCCTGACCGTGAACACCGTCAACGGTGCCACCTTCAGCGTCAACATCATCCCGCATACCCAGGCCCAGACCATCATTGAGGACTACCGCCCTGGGCAGCAGGTGAACCTGGAAGTCGACTTGATCAGCCGCTACCTAGAACGCCTGATGCAGGGCGACCACGCAGCCGACGAGGCCGATGGCGAAACGACGAAACTGACCCACGCTTTCCTGGCAGAGCAGGGGTTTGCGTGACGCACCACAGAAGCGAGAGCTGAGTGACAGTGTGGAGCAAGGCAGGACCATTAAGCGCCATGGATGGCGCGATTGAGCCCTACATGGATGTATTCACGCGGCGTGTCCTGATTGCTCCACAATGTCACTCAGCTCGAAATGCAGAGTACAGAGTACTGGTCGCCTGCAAGGCAGGCTCACACAGAATGAGTGACTGGAAAAGCAATGAAACTGAACACCGTTGAAGAGATTATCGAAGACATCCGCCAGGGCCGCATGGTCATTCTGATGGATGACGAAGACCGCGAGAACGAAGGTGACCTCGTTATCGCCGCCGAGCGCGTGCGGACTGAAGACATCAACTTCATGGCCACCAACGCCCGCGGCTTGATCTGCCTTACCCTCAGCCGCGAGCGTTGCGAATTCCTCAACCTGCGACCCATGGTCAGCAAGAACGGCGCACAGTTCGCTACCAATTTCACCGCCTCCATCGAAGCGGCGACCGGGGTAACTACTGGCATCTCAGCTGCCGATCGTGCGCGCACCATTCAAGTGGCGGTAGCGCGTGACAGCAAGCCGGACGATATCGTCCAGCCCGGTCATGTCTTTCCGATCATGGCTCAGCCCGGTGGCGTGCTGCAGCGTGCTGGTCATACCGAGGCGGGTTGCGACCTGGCACGGCTGGCCGGTTTCATGCCAGCAGCCGCCATTGTCGAGATCATGAACGATGACGGCACGATGGCCCGGCGGCCGGATCTGGAGATCTTCGCGCAGAAGCATGGTTTGAAGATTGGCACCATCGTCGATCTGATCCACTACCGCATTGCCAACGAACGCACGGTAGTCCGCAATGACAGTCACGCCGTTCAGACCGAACATGGCGAGTTCACAGTGCACACTTTCAAGGACACCATTCAGGGCGGGCCACATCTGGCCTTCTCCATGGGGGAGATCAAGGCGAGTGAGCCGACGCTGGTACGTGTGCATGTGGCCAACACGCTGCGCGATGTCTGCGACGTGATCCATCCGGCCTGGCCATCGTGGTCCTTTGGTGCCGCACTGGCGCGAATCTCAGAGGAAGGGCGGGGGGTGGCTGTGTTACTATCCGGCGCAGAATATGCGGAGGACATCAACGAGACACTGAGTAGTGCCTTCGGGGATGGCACCGGGGGGCAGCGCGCCGCGCGCAAAGGCAGCGATCTGACCGTCGGGACGGGCTCGCAGATTCTGCGTGATCTAGGCGTTGGCAAGATGCGCTTGCTCAGTTATCCGGCCCGTTATCATGCCATTTCCGGTTTTGATCTGGAGGTGGTGGAGTTTGTCCCGTTTGATGAAGCCTTCATGCAGGCGCAGCAGTTAACGTAACAACAGTTGATTGAAGAGCTCGAAACTTCTAATCACAGGTGAGGGAAAATGAATAATATCAAGGTAATAGAGGGAACTTTGATCGCCCAGAAGGCAAGCTATGCCATCGTGGTCGCGCGCTTCAACAGTTTCATCGTCGACAAACTTCTAGAAGGCGCGATCGATGCGCTGCGCCGTCATGGCGTGCAGGACGAGGACATCACCATCATCAAGGCGCCTGGTGCATTTGAACTGCCAGTGCTCACCCGCAACGTGCTGGCCACCGGTACCTACGATGCGGTCATCGCTTTGGGCGCCGTGATCCGTGGCGGGACACCGCACTTTGAATACGTCGCCGGCGAATGCGTTAAAGGCCTGAGCGTCGTCAGCCTGGAAAGCCGCATTCCGGTTGCCTTCGGCGTCCTCACTGTCGACACCATTGAGCAGGCGATCGAACGCGCCGGCACCAAGGCCGGCAACAAAGGCGCGGAAGCCGCGCTGAGTGCGCTGGAAATGGTCAGTGTTATCAATAAATTGAAGTTGCAGTAGGTGATACAAGTGCCCGTTAAGCCCGAATCGTTGGAGTCCCTGGTGGCGAAGCCTTTCTCCGCAAAACTTGAGGTCGATTCCAGTCTGCCAGGTGCCCGTGCGCCGTTCTCGGCGGCTGCCCGGAAGGATTCCAAGAAGAAACTGTCGGACCGTCAAAAGGCTCGCCGCATGGTCCTGCAGGCGCTGTACCAGTGGCAGATTGCTCGCGCTCCGGTGAGTGATATTCAGGCGGAGTTCCGCAGCTACTACCTGGGCAAGATTGACTGGGCGTATTTTCACGAAGTCTTCCCCGCCATCCCTCCGCTCGTAAAGGAGCTGGATGCCGCGCTGGAACCGATGCTGGACCGCCGCATTGACGCGCTCGATCCCGTCGAACTGTCACTGTTGCGCTACGGTATGTACGAATTGCTGCATCGCATCGACGTGCCCTACAAAGTCGTCATCAATGAGTGTGTGGAGCTGGCGCGGGTATTCGGCGCCACCGACGGCCACAAATACATCAATGGCATTCTGGATCGTGCCGCCCGCTCCATCCGGACTCTCGAAATCTGATATCCGAGGTCTGAAACCCGAGGTTTCCCAACGTGGCTTCCGATGAATTCGACATCATCCGCCGCTATTTCCAGCGCAGCGAACTGGCCTTCGCTTCCCCCAGCGTCGCGCTCGGCATCGGCGACGACTGCGCCCTGCTGCGGGTCAGACCCGCGCAAGAGCTTGTAATATCTATGGATTTGTTGCAGGAGGGGGTGCACTTCCTGCCCGGCAGTGATCCGTATATGCTCGGTCAGCGCGCCTTGCTGGTCAATCTCAGTGATCTCGCCGCTATGGGGGCACAGCCCGTCTGTTTCACGCTGGGACTGAGTCTTCCTTTTGCAGATCCTCATTGGCTGGAGCGTTTCAGTGCTGGGCTCGCCGCCGTCGCCCGTGCCCATGCCTGCCCGCTGGTTGGCGGTGACACTACGGCCTGTCACCCGCAGCGCGGCGCCCTGACTGTCTGCGTGCAGGTACATGGCACCGTCCCGCAAGGGGCTGCACTGTTGCGCAGTGGTGCCCACGAGGGTGACATGATCTATGTCACCGGCACGCTTGGCGATGCGGCGGCCGGCCTCGTGCTTCTGCAAAATCCCGAACAAAGCGACCGCCTGTCTCCCGAGCAGAGGCAGGCATTGATCGATGCATTTTATCTACCCGAGTCCCGAGTGCGTGCCGCGCAGCGATTGCGTCAGCTGGCATCTGCGGCCATCGACATCTCCGATGGGCTGGCGTCGGATCTCGGGCATATTGCCCGAGCCAGTGGATTGGGCGCGGTCGTGAATGTCGATGCCTTGCCCCTCTCCGAAGCTTTCCGGGCGCTGATCCCGCAGGCCGACCAACTGGCTCTGGCACTGGGCGGCGGTGATGACTACGAACTGTGTTTTACCGTTCCTTCCGACCAGACTGAGATGCTGGAGCAGCAGATGCGCGAGGCCGGCACGCCGGTTACTTGTATCGGTTACAGCGCCCCCGGAGAGGGTATACGCTGGCAACGCGAGGGCGAGACTTTGGACCTGCAGGTGCGTGGCTACAATCACTTTCCTGACCCTGCAGCCGCCGCGCACCTTACCCAGGAGCAGCACTGATGGCACCCACCCCGCGTTCAGTCTGGCGCAATCCCGTGCATTTTGCGGCCTTCGGCTTTGGAAGTGGGGCGGCTCCCGTGGCGCCCGGCACCTTTGGTACGCTAATGGGCGTCGCCTTGTATCTGCTATTGCCCGCCATGACCTGGACGCTCTACCTGCTGTTTCTGCTCGTTGTCACACTGGTCGGCATCTGGCTCTGTGACCGAACGGCGCGGGACATCGGCGTGCATGATCATGGCGGCATCGTCTGGGACGAGTTCGTCGGTTACTGGATCACCATGTTCATGGCTCCGGAAGGCTGGCTATGGATTGTGGCTGGTTTCGCGCTGTTCCGGTTGTTCGACATTCTGAAGCCCTGGCCGATCAGCTGGCTGGACCGCCACGTCAAAGGCGGTTTCGGTGTAATGGTCGATGATGTGCTGGCGGGGGTGATGGCACTGATCTGTCTGCAGTCTGCAGCGTATATATACGGTCAATCAGTATTCGGTTAAGTGAGGAAAATTCAGTGCAAGTCAGATACGTGGCGGGAGCGATGCTGCCCACCGAGTGGGGAAACTTTACGATTCACGGTTTCGAGGATCCTCGTACCGGCAAGGAGCACGTGGTGCTTGCGATGGGCGACTTGGATTCGGACGAGCCGGCGCTCTGCCGTGTGCATTCGGAGTGCCTGACCGGCGACGCGCTGTTCAGCCTGCGCTGTGATTGTGGGCCGCAGTTGCAGTATGCAATGCAGCAGATTGCCAGGGAGGGGCGTGGACTCATTCTCTATTTGCGGCAGGAAGGCCGCGGTATCGGGCTGTTGAACAAGATCAGAGCTTATGAGCTGCAGGATGCCGGTGCGGACACAGTCGAGGCCAACGAGCGTCTGGGATTTTTGGCGGATGGGCGTGAATATGAGATTTGTCGGCCGATACTGCAGCATTTTTGTGTGAAGTCGCTGCGTCTGTTGACCAACAATCCGGCCAAGGTGGCAGGGATGGAGGCAATCGGGATCACCGTCGCCGAGCGAGTGCCGATACACACGGGTCACAATCTGCACAACCAAGCCTATCTGGCCGTCAAAGCCACCAAGATGGGGCATATGACGCATAACGATTAATTACACTGTGGGTCGATCTTTGGGTGGCCTTGGCCAAGTTCTGAACGGGCCAAGGCCACTCAAAGATCTGGCTGCAGTGGTCCGCGGAAGCCCGCAATCCGGGCTGTGAGTCGGAACAACGTCATAGGGAAAGTGCATAGACATCAGGACGCCTGGTTATAAATGCACGGCTGAAAAAATATCGGAGGCATCGACCAATAACGACGAAGATGTCTCCGTTTCTTCCGGCCGCTCCGGTCGCTGGGTGAGCGCTGCTCTCGTCTTGCCATTCGATTCTGCCCGTCTTAGCGGCAGAGAGTCATGGTCTGATACGGGCCGCCTCAATGTGTTCGCAGGTCTGCTGAGTGCCGCTCAATACGCGCAGGCTGTGGCGTTGCACCAGGTCAGGAGGGACGAAATAGAGATCGTCGTTGGCCACCGCGCGCAGTTGTGGCCAGCGCAGCCAGTCGTCCAGCCAGGCTGGACGCGCGGCATCCATGCCACTGGCGATAATGACTTGCGGATTGCGCAACAGGACGGCCTCCTCGCTGACTTTGGGAGCGAGGCCCAAGTCGTCGAAGATGTTGCTGCCGCCGCACAAGCGGATGATGTCGTTGATCAATTCATTGCCTCCAACGCTGATCAGAGGTTCGTTCCAGACTTGATAGAACACACTGACCGAGGTCCTGCTTTGGTAGGTGTCACTCAGGCGGGTCAGTTGCTCGCGAAAATCTCTGGCAGCGGCCATTCCTGAGGGGAGCGTCCCTGCCAGGGTAGCGAAGCGTTCGATATGGTCGGCGATGCTCGCGATAGTGGTCGGCTCTGCCACGTAAACATTGAGGCCTAGTTCGATGAGGCTCTGCACGGCAGAGCGCGGGTTGCCACTGCGCCAGGCGACGATGAGATCGGGCGCCAGAGCGACGATGGCTTCCATGTTCAACAGGTCGTAGCGACCGATGACAGGCAGGCGAGCGGCCTCGGGCGGGAAGTCGCTGTATTCACTGACGCCGACGACCTGCGCTCCGGCACCGGCGGCATACAACAGTTCCGTCAGAGAGGGGGCAAGGCTGATGATGCGTTGTGCGGGCTGCGTCAGTGTGACGGTTCTTCGATCATCGTCGATAACGCTGATGGGCTGCGCAATTGATGACGACGTAAACAGCATTGACAGGAGCCAACCCATTGCTGCCAGTACTCCCGTGCCAAGAGGGGAATTGTCGGGGAGGTCTGGATGATGGGACAAGGGCTGCCACATCAGTAGTCAATTCCCTTCTGAACTTTGACGCCGTTATTGAATGCGTGTTTTATATCCTTGACCTCACTGACCGTGTCGGCCATGTCCATAAGCCCATCGCTGGCGTTGCGCCCGGTCACTATGACGTGTTGGTGTGAAGGACGAGAGGCCAGTGCCTGCAGGACCTCGGTAGAATCCAGATAACCGTAGGTGAGCATGTAGGTCAGTTCATCGAGGATTACGACCTGCACCTGTGGGTCGCGCAACAGTGAGGCGGCATGCAGCCAGGTCGCCCTCGCCGCCTCGATGTCCTTATCCCGGTCCTGAGTTTCCCAGGTGAAACCGGTATTCATGACATGGAATTCCACCATGGGATGATCCTTGAACATCATCTGTTCGCCACATTCCCACTGTCCCTTGATGAACTGCACCACGCCGCAGCGCAGGCCATGACCGACGCTGCGTGCCAGCATACCGAAGGCAGAGGAACTCTTGCCCTTGCCATTGCCGGTGAGGACCACCATCAATCCCTTGTCGATGGTGGCGGCGGCGATGCGCTCATCGACCAGAGCTTTCTTGCGTTGCATCGCCTTTTTGTGGCGCGCGTTTCTATCGTCCTGTGTACTCATGAAGGCTCCTGGCAATGGGTGTGAAGACGTCGACATGCCTCGGTTCAGAAGCTGGCCTGAACACCCACATAGACTGATCTTCCTGCGGTGTTGTAGCCGACTACCTCTGCGTACTCTGCGTCGGTGGCATTGTCGACTCTGGCGTAGATGTTGAGCAGAGTCGTCAGCTTGAAACTGGCGCTGAGATCGAACACATCGTAGGCATCCAGTGTCACGGCGCTGCCGAAGAGAGAGTCGACGCTGTCTTGCGAGCGGCGATAGAAGCCGCTGAAATGCAAGCGCTCCTCGGCACTTAGCCAGGTCAGACCCAGGTTGGCCAGGTGCTCTGGACGCAGAAAACGCTGATTGCCATCAGGGCTGCGCGTTTCGTTGTAGGTGTAGTTGCTGTTCAGCGTCAGTCGGGCGGTCAGCGGCATGTTGGCAGACAACTCTACTCCTTGGGAGGTGCTACTGCCGACGTCTTGCAGGTAGCCGGAATAGGTACTTAAGTCGAACTGAATCGCATCCTCGATCTTCTGGTCGAAATAGACCGCCTCCAGGTGCAAGCCGGTCGCGGTGTAATACTCCACGGCGAGCTCATAGCCGGAACTGGTTTCTTCAGTGAGATTGACCAGCGAAGCCGGTGGCGCCGCGAATGGGCTTCTGTTGTAAGAGGCTTCATAGGGGCTTGGCGCCCGGAAACCGGTGCCCACGCTGGCGCGCAGCTTCAGCTCTCCACTATTTTGCAAGGCTATCAGGTAGGCACTGCTGACGCGGTAGCTCAGGTGGTTGCCGAAATCGTCGCTCTCATCGCGGCGGGCACCAGCGGTCACGAAGAAGGAGTCGGAGAAGCCGCTCAAATATTCGACGTAGTACCCAAGCTGGTCACGGGTTTCGCCGCCGTTCTCCTCTTCTTCCAGATCGACACCGTAGACCAGATTGAAGTCCGTGAAGGAGTTAGTGCCTAGATACTCCCAGCGTTGAATTTCGCCGCTGAAATCGTATGCCGGCGCCCCAAGTGTGAAGTAGTCGCGTTCGCTGGAGGTTGTGGCGTAGGCCAGCGTGTGGGCTCCGGACGCTGCCTGATAGCTCGCTGAGGCTCTGGATGCCTGCTGTTCGAAGCTCGCTTCGCAGTCGTGCACCTGACCGAAACTGACCGGTTCGTAACAACCGTCATATTCGGACTCGCCCGTCACATTGCGATGCACCAGTTCAAGGCGCAGCTTGTCGCTGGCGTTAACACCGAGGCGTGCGTGCATGGAGCTGTTATGGTAGCCATCGTCATCGGCAAGTCTCGTGTCGGCAACTCTGGTATTGAAACCATCGGTCTTCAGCTTGCTTGCGGAGACGAATACATCGCCCTGCTCGTTGCCAGCGCTGACATTGCCGTTCAGCTGCTGGGTGCCGAAGGCGCCGGACAGCACATCCATGGTCGCTTGCAGCTCATCGCTGTTGCGACGTGTGCTGATATTCATGACCCCACCGGCATCGGCGCCGTAGCTTAGCCCCTGCGGTCCGCGCAGGATTTCAACGCGTTCAATGCCACTGCTTAACAGGTGCTCCAGTTGTGGTTGCACCTGAGTGACGCTGGGATCGGACAGTTTCATGCCGTCGAGCAGTGTGAGCGTGCGATAGCCTTCTTCGCCACGAATGCGCAGCGTGGTGATCTGGCCGGTACCCCCATTGTTCGTCACTGCGATAGCGGGAAGAGTGCGCAGGATGTCAAGCAGGGAAGCATTGGACCGGTTCTGCAGATCGGCGCTGTTGAGTACGGATACGGAAGTGCCGACCTGTCGCAGGGGTGTGGCGATGCGGCTGGACGTAACGATAATCTCGCTCAGTGCATGGTTTTCTGCTGTGGTGTTTTGGGCTTGTGCCTGCAGGCACAGAAATGGAGATAACGTGGCGCCTGTAGTACAGGCCAGTGCCAGAAGTTTACGGTATTGCATGGTTGGTTTTCCTCTATGAAAAAAATTTCATGAGGGAGGGGCGCGGCAGGAAAAAATCGACAGAAGACGACTGAACCGACCACCGATGGAGCCCTCCGCTTCATCACAGGTGTAATTCATCGTCAGGCTGGTATCGGGCTCATGCAACATGCTTATTAAGCATGTCACGCATTACCGTTGCGGGGGCAGCGCTGGAATCAAACCAGCTTCCCATTTATCCCGAATGCGTCCTGTCCTTGGACAAGCGGAAGTCGGGCACCTGAACGACTAATCAGCGTCGCTGCACGAGCCAGGCCCGTACTGCAACGCCGGCAGTCTACGCACTGCCCCTCCACGAGTCAATCCGCAAGGCCCTACGCGGGTCAGACCCGCGTAACTAATTGAAAATACAATGAAGTTGTAAAATAACTCCTTTTTGGTGGCCGGTAAGGCACTTATGTACTAATTTTTCAGTAGTACAATTCGATTCTCTGGAGGGCAAGGATGCCGCGCGCCAATCGCTTTTTTCTTCAAGGACATGTCTGGCATATCACTCATCGCTGCCAGCAGCAGTTTTTTTTCGAGTTCGCGCCTGACCGCGAACGTTGGCTCTTTTGGTTGAATGAAGCCAGGAAGCGCTACGGACTGCGCGTTTTGAATTACACCGTCACATCGAATCACATTCACCTGTTGGTACACGATCGTGGCCGTGGCGAGATCGCGGACTCAATGCAATTGATCGCGGGGCGCACGGCTCAGGAGTACAACCAGCGCAAGGAGCGTCGCGGAGCATTCTGGGAGGATCGGTATCATGCAACTGCGGTGGACTGCGACGGCTATCTTGCTGAATGTCTGGTGTATATCGACATGAACATGGTGCGAGCGAACGTCATTACACATCCTGCCGATTGGCCGCACTGCGGGTATTCAGACATACATTCTGCCCGACCTCAGCACCGCTTCATCGATGTGGAGGCACTTGCCGCTTTGCTGGGTTGCAGCAGCGCGGAACAGTTGCGCGAGGTACACCAACTCTGGGTGCAGACTGCTTTGAGCCGAGGTCATAACGAGCGGGATGAACGCTGGACTAAAAGCCTGGCCGTGGGCAGCTCCGGGTTCGTCAGACGCTTTCAGAAAGACCTTGGAGTCATGGCCCGCTACCGTAAGGTGCTTGAAGAAGGGGATCTGTATGCTCTTCGAGACCCCCAATGTTCCTACGCTGTAGAGGCAGAAGTTAAAGCTGCCTCTACATGTCCTGTGCGAGGCAAAAAATAACTTTAATATCAATAAATTGCGCGGGTCTGACCCGCGGGGAGTGAGAGGAGACGCGCGCGGATGGCGGTGATTATCGAGGGGGTGTCGAGGCCGGCCGCGGCGAGCATGTCGGGGACTTTGCCGTGGCTTATAAAGGCGTCGGGGAGTCCCAGGTTCAGAATGGATACGCGGTAGTCTTCGCGCACCAGGAGTTCGTTGATGGCGGAACCGGCACCGCCCATGACGGTGTTTTCCTCCAGAGTCACTATCAAGCGATGCTGGCGGGCCATGTCTCCCGTCAATTCTTCATCCAGCGGTTTGATGAAACGCATGTCCACTACGGTGGCATCGAGAATCTGAGCAGCCTCCAGCGCCTTCGTGACCATGCTGCCGAATGCGAGAATGGCGACGTCGTGACCCTTGCGGCGGACGATCCCCTTGCCGATGGGCATTAATTCCATCTTCTGATTGATCTCGACACCTGGCCCCTTGCCGCGCGGATAGCGGACGGCTGCCGGCCCGTTGTGACAATAGCCTGTGTACAGCATCTGCCGGGCTTCGTTCTCGTTGCTCGGTGCCATGACAACCATATTGGGGATGCAGCGCAGGAAGCTCAGATCAAAACTACCCGCATGTGTAGGTCCGTCCTCGCCCACCAGTCCGGCTCTGTCGATGGCGAACAACACATCCAGATTCTGTAATGCCACGTCGTGAATCAACTGATCATAGGCGCGCTGCAAAAATGTCGAGTAAATTGCTACCACTGGTTTCAATCCGTCGCAGGCCATCCCGGCGGCCAGCGTGACCGCATGTTGCTCGGCGATGGCAACGTCGTGGAATTGCCGGGGAAATTTCTCCGCGAACTGGTCCATACCGGAGCCTGCTCCCATCGCGGGTGTAATGGCGGCGAGCAGTGGATCATCCGCTGCCATATCACACAGCCACTGCCCGAATACTGCAGAATAAGTTGGGGTTTCCGCCGTGCGCAGAACCGGCTTCGACTGCTTCGCCTCGATCTTGTTCATCGCGTGCATGCCGAAGGGGTCACTTTCTGACGCGGTATAACCCTTGCCTTTCTGCGTCACGATGTGCAGCAACTGCGGGCCGCGCAGTTGTTTGATGTTGTTGAGGATGTCGATCAGACCGAGCGTGTTGTGTCCATCCACAAGGCCGATGTAGTTGAACCCAATCTCCTCGAACAGGGTGCCAGGTGACACCATGCCCTTCATATATTCTTCTGCCCGGTGTGCTGCTTTCAGCGCCGGTGGGATATGCGACAGCACTTTCTTGCCGCCTGTACGAATGAAGTTATAGGGCCGGCTCGCCCACATACGGGCAAAATAACTGGAGAGCCCGCCAACGTTTCTGGAGATCGACATGTTGTTGTCGTTGAGGATCACCAGCAGATTCTGGTCGATGTCGCCAGCATGGTTGAGAGCCTCGAAAGCCATGCCGGCTGTCATGGCGCCGTCGCCAATAATTGCGACGGTGTGGCGATCAATCTGTTGTTCCCGTGCGGCAATCAACATGCCGAGTGCCGCACTTATGGACGTGCTGGAGTGTCCCACCCCGAAACAGTCGTACAAGCTCTCCTCGCGACTGGGGAACGCATTGAGTCCTCCGGCCTGACGCATCGTCAGCATGCGTTCGCGTCTGCCGGTTAGAATTTTGTGGGGATAGGACTGATGACCCACATCCCACACCAGACGATCATGCGGAGTGTTGAAGGCATAGTGTAGTGCGATGGTCAGTTCCACGACTCCCAGTCCAGCACCGAAATGGCCTCCGGTCTGGCCGACCGAGTAGAGCAGAAACTTGCGCACTTCCCTGGCGAGATCCTGTAACAGGGCTGGGTCTATTTTTTTCAGGTCGTCAGGATTTTCAATCTGATCAAGCAGCGGGGTTTCAGGGCGGCTAAGGGGGATTTCGTCGAGCATTTGGGTGTGATTACTCTGTTTGAGGCTGGCGCCAACTTAATGTAATGACCTGACGGCGTCAATCAGCCGAACGGGGGGGTCAGTTTTTCCGCTCTATGATGTAAAGCGCAACTTCTCGCAAGGCGTCCGCATGCGCATCGAAGTCTTTGAGCGCATCCACGGCAGCCTCGCAGAGTTCATGCGCTTTGCGGGTTGCGCCATCCAAACCTAACAGTGATACATAAGTCGGCTTATTGAGAGCCTTGTCGGCCCCCTGGGTTTTGCCCAGCGTGGCGGTGTCACTGATTACGTCGAGGATGTCATCCTGGACCTGAAAAGCCAGACCAATGCAGCGGCTGTATTGCTGCAGAGCCGCCAGCTGTGCGGGTGTCGCCCGCTCCGTGCAGAGCGCTCCCATCTGCACGCTGGCACTTATCAGCGCACCGGTCTTCAGGCTGTGCATGTTTTCCAGTTCAGCCAGCGTCAGAGTGCTGCCCATCGCATCGAAGTCAATGGACTGTCCTGCCACCATGCCCTCGTAGCCAGAAGCTTCAGCCAGCAGATTGATCATACGCAATCGCGTGGTAGCGCTGCCGTTATTGTCCTGCGGGTCACTGAGCAGTCGAAATGCCAGACTGAGCAGAGCATCGCCAGCCAGAATGGCGGTGGCTTCGTTGAAGGCAATGTGGACAGTGGGGACTCCGCGCCGCAAGGCATCGTCGTCCATGGCGGGAAGATCATCGTGTACCAGTGAATAACAATGCACCAGTTCGACCGCGCAGGCCGCCACATCAGCCTTTGCGGGTTGTTCACCCAGAGCCTGTGCTGCGGCATATGCCAACAGCGGCCGCACACGTTTGCCACCCTGCAGACTCGCGTATTGCATGGCACTTCGCAGTCCTTCAGCACGTGCAGGCAACGCCTCAAGATTCGCGCTCAGCACTGCCTGGATGCGTTGCTGGCACTGCTGCATGAAGTCTTTGAGGTCGAATGTGGACTTGCTGTTGGCACTGGTCATTGTATGGCACTGGCTGCTGGCGATCCGTCCGCTGCGAAGCCGATCGGTTCGGGATTGCCGTTCTCGTCGATGAGGATCTGCACGGTCTGCTCAGCCTTCTGCAGCGCGGCCTGGCACTCCCGTGTCAGGCGAATGCCTTTCTCAAAGGCTTGCAAGGACTCTTCCAGGCTCAGCTCTCCATCTTCCATGGCAGAGACCAGACTCTCCAGGTTCGTGAGGGACTCTTCAAAGTTGAATGCACCGTCTTTTTTCTTGGTCATCGACTGGGTTCCATTGGCTTGCGCAGGCCGGCAATTATCGATTTTCTGCCCTGTAATAGCAACGCCGGGGAAGGAGCTGAGTCGTAGCAACTGTCAAATTCATGCCTCAGAGTCGGGGTGGCATAGCCCCTGTCGAACGGGTGTTATTCGTTGACCAGCCGGGGGGCAGGCAGTAATCTAGCCAGCGTGCGCGCCGCGGCGCTTTTTCGTTGCCGGTCAGCAATTTGACTCTGTATGACAGGTCAGTGGAGAAAGGAAGTTGGAAGAAGTCAGTAACGAAGTAAAAACGCAAAGCAAGAGTGATGAACAGCACAGGGACTGGCGTATACTTTTCGGTCTGGTTCTGACACTGGTGTGGTTGCTGTTGGCTGTGCTCTATATTTCCGCAAATGTCGGCTGGAGTGATTTCATTTATTTGCCTATCGGCGAGATGGGCAACTTCCTGGAGGGAGCCTTTGCTCCTTTGGCGTTTCTCTGGCTGGTGATCGGTCTGTTCATTCAACAGAGTGTGCTGGCCGAAAACAACCGCGAGTTGCGGCATAACAATGTGCAGTCCGAGAAGCAGACCATGGCGATAGCCGCCACGGAAATGAATGCCCGTCAGGAAACGTTCTTCAAGATTGCGGATAACACCCGCAGGCAACTGGGCGGAATCAGTGGACTGTTACTACAATCCAGCAAGGGTCCAGCAGGCGATGAAACCTATTCGCAAGCGGAGTTCATGGAGATGTGGCACCTGTTTGCCACGGGTGATTTCGAGATCTTCTCGCGTACCTTTTTGTCACTGTCAGGCCAAGGGGTAGATCTAAAACCGTTGTTCTATGGTACGCAGATTCGCAGTACGCATACCGATAACTTCATCATGAACTTCGATCGCATGCTGCGCCTGGCCAAGGACTGTGATACGAATGGCATTATATCTGATGCGCAGCTGCACTCGGCGCACGGGATGCTGAGTTCACGCATGCGTGAGTTTCATCCGCGCATCAAGTTCAAGCGGTACGAGGCGACGCGCTCCAGCTCCTATCTGGAGCAGGTCATCATGAGCAGTCAGACACAATCACAACCAAGTTCAAGCACAGGCTAAATAGAGGAGTAAGGCACGATGGAGTATGTCGCACTGGTGATAGTGGGAGCGCTGCTGCAGTATTTTTACTTTGGCATCCTGGTGGGCAATGCGCGAGGCAAGTACAACGTGGCCGCGCCGGCAATCACCGGGCACCCGGTTTTCGAGCGCTATTACAGAGTGCATCAGAATACTTTGGAAATGCTGGTGATCTTCATCCCCGCAATTGTCCTGTTTGCATACTGGGTACGGCCCGATCTGGGTGCCGGCATCGGCGCAGTGTATCTGATAGGCAGAATCGTCTATCTGCGTGCCTACGTCTCCGATCCAGGCAGCCGTTCTCTGGGATTCGGGCTGAGTATTCTCCCTACCCTCATTTTATTGCTGGGTGGTGGAGTCGCCGCCGTCTTCTCGCTGTTGTAAGCTGGACGACTAACGCGTTCATTCGTGGCGCGTGGGGTCGAACCGGTCATCGGCTGGTAAATTGTTCCTCGCAAAACGGTTCCTTGCAAAATAGTTCTTTGTAAAAGTGTCCGCCCCCATTGCCTCAATCTGCTCTTCAATCAACCAATCCATGACTCGAAGCAGCGGCAGGTATCTGTCCGGCATTCTTTCCACACATCCCAGTGCATAGACAACGGCCTCCAATGTCGAGAGTGCGTCGCTGCGAGGTTCTTTGCGAATGCGGTAGCGGCTGGGCGGAAGCGCCTCCAGATGGTAGCGCGGCAGAGCGCTCAGAAAGGGTGACTCCAGCAGCAGGCGACGGCTCTTGCGCCAGGTGGCATCGATAAACAACAGTCGATGCGGGGGCTGGTCATGCAGAACGGCCAGCGGCTGACTGTCGACGCCGGGATAAATCAGCGCAACGCGCTGCCCGGCAAGATCCTCTGCAATGCTGTCAGTGGTGGCGTCCAGCAGGTTGCAAGCGCTCAGCCCCAGTTGCGCGATGCGGGCGGTGCCGAGCGCGTGGCGGCTTTCCTGAGGGTGCTGCAGAATCGTGACGGGCCAGTGATTCTGTAGCGCGTGAGAGGGTAATTGTGCGCAGTAGCAGCGGGTGGCAGGACGCTGACAGCGTGGACAACGCACTCGGGCCGACATGCGGATAATCCTCGCTCAACGCTTCCAGGGCGAGCCAGGCTCTTCCGTTCCGGCATCCACATGCATCGAGCAGCGCCGTACCTTGAACTTCTGCCCCTTGATGGGGCGAGTGGCGAGTTGCTCAAGCGCGTCCTTGACGAGGTTGGTGCCAATGGCCACATAACTGGCGTGATCGAGAATGTCGATTCGGCCGATCGCCGCGGCTGGAATGGCCCCACCAGCGGTCAGCGCTCCCAGTACGTCACCGGGACGAATCTTGTTCTTGCGCCCACCGGCAATGCTCAGAGTTTGCCATATCGGAGGAGCCGGCTTGCCGCGCTCCTGTGGCACCACCGCAATGCTCTGGATGTCGGAATCCGACGGCTGCTCCTGGCGTTCCCGCAGCGCGTCCACTCTGAACCTTTCGT
Organism: uncultured Gammaproteobacteria bacterium; assembly: GCA_903862645.1. Classification (GTDB taxonomy): domain Bacteria; phylum Pseudomonadota; class Gammaproteobacteria; order Pseudomonadales; family Pseudohongiellaceae; genus UBA5078. The sequence goes on along the minus strand of CAIOZF010000022.1, from coordinate 50,904 downwards.
TCTCGAAAAAGATGCTCAGTGACATGCCGGTGTTGCCTGCGCGTCCAGTGCGCCCGATGCGATGTGTGTAGACTTCGAGGTCACGCGGCAATTCGCAGTTGATGACCATTGGCAGTTGTTCGATGTCCAGACCGCGTGCGGCGACATCGGTGGCGACCAGTATCTGACAGCTCTGATGACGGAACTGGATCAGTACCTGATCGCGCTCACGCTGCTCCATGTCGCCGTGCAGTGGCATGGCGCTCAGGCCCGCGTGCACGAGATAGCGAGCGGCCTCACGAGTAGCCTGTTTGGTGTTGCAAAACACCAGGCAGGATTCTGGTTTGAAATGCAGCAACAGGCGCAACACGGCGGCATAGCGACTATCGCCTGCCTCAGTGGCACCGCCGCTGTAATAATGCTGAGCAATACTGGCAGCGCCGTGGCCTTCTTCGATGGTGATGCGCCCGGCGGCCTTCTGGTAGCGCGAACTCAGTCTCTCGATATCGTGCGGGAATGTGGCCGAGAACAGCAGTGTTTGCCGGGTCGGTGGCGTCTGGTCAATGATCAGTTCGATGTCTTCTGAGAAGCCCATGTCGAGCATGCGGTCCGCCTCGTCCAGCACGAGAGTGTTGACTCGGCTCAGATTCAGGGTCTGCTTCTCGATGTGATCGCGCAGACGGCCGGGAGTACCGATGACGATGTGGGCACCGTGTTCGAGCGAGCCAACCTGCGGCCCGAAAGCCTGCCCACCGCACAACACCACCACTTTAAGATTGGGCAGGTAGCGCGCGAGCCGTCGAATCTCGGCGGCGACCTGAGTTGCCAGTTCGCGGGTAGGGCACAGGATCAGGGCCTGGGTGCCGAAGTCACGCTGGTTAATGCGGTTGATCAAAGCGATGCCGAAGGCGGCAGTCTTGCCGCTGCCGGTGCGGGCCTGAACGATCAGATCGCCACCGTGCAGGGCGATCGGCAGTGCCTGCGCCTGCACTGGGGTCATGGTGGTGTAACCCAGTGCAGTGAGGTTGTCGATCTGCTCGGAAGGCAGATTCAGTATGGTGAAGGCATCAGTCACGTGAGACTCGCTCATTCCACTCCTTGCTGATGCAGATACTCGTCGTAGTCGCCCTTGAAGTCGGCGATGTCGTTTGCCGAAATTTCCAGAATGCGTGTCGCCAGAGACGACACAAACTCGCGGTCATGGGAGACGAAGATCAGGGTGCCAGGGTAGTTCTCCAGCGCGAGGTTGAGTCCTTCGATGGATTCCATGTCCAGGTGGTTGGTCGGCTCGTCCATCACCATGATGTTGGATTTTTGCAACATCATCTTGCCGAACAGCATACGGCCTTTTTCTCCGCCGGAGATGACTTTGACCTTCTTGAGACTGTCATCCTTGGAAAACAGCATCTTGCCCAGAATACCGCGAATCACCTGTTCATCATCGCCCGGCCTGGCCCACTGGCTCATCCAGTCGAACAGATTGATGTCATCCGCGAATTCGTGGTTATGGTCCTGAGCGTAATAGCCGATGTTGGAGTTTTCAGACCATTTGATCTGGCCCGCCAGCGTCTCGCCAGGCTTCTTGCTGAAATTACCCGTCAGTGCCTGCAGCAAAGTGGTCTTGCCGATACCGTTCGGCCCGAGGATGGCAACACGCTCGCCGACTTCGATCATCAGGCTGAGATTCTTGATCAAGGTGTTGTCACCGTAAGACAGACTCAGCTTGTGGATTTCCAGCGCAAGGCGGTGCAGCTTCTTGTCCTGTTCGAAGCGGATGAAGGGGCTGATGCGGCTCGAAGGCTTGAGGTCTTCCAGCTTGATCTTCTCGATCTGTCTGGCTCGTGAGGTCGCCTGCTTGGCCTTGGAGGCGTTTGCGGAGAAGCGGCTCACGAACGACTGCAGTTCGGAAATCTGCGTCTTCTTCTTGGCGTTGTCGGACTGAATGCGTTCGCGCGCCTGGGTCGAGGCGATCATGAAGTCATCGTAGGTGCCGGGGTACAGGCGCAGCTCGCCGTAGTCCACATCAACCATGTGCGTACACACGCTGTTCAGGAAGTGACGGTCGTGGGAGATGATGATCATGGTGCAGTCGCGCTGATTGAGAATGCCTTCCAGCCAGCGGATCGCGTTAATGTCGAGGTTGTTCGTCGGTTCATCCAGCAGCATGATGTCCGGATCGGCGAACAGAGCTTGTGCCAGCAGCACGCGCAGTTTCCAGCCCGGCGCGATGGCGCTCATGGGGCCGTAATGCTGTTCCAGAGGAATACCCAGGCCCAGCAGCAGCTCGCTGGCGTTGGCCTCGGCGGAGTAGCCATCCAGTTCGGCGAACTCGATCTCCAGCTCGGCTACGCGCATACCGTCGTCTTCGCTCATCTCCGGGAGATTGTAGATGCGGTCTTTCGCCTCCTTGATCTTCCACAGCTTGTCATGGCCCATTATCACTGTGTCGATCGCCGTGAAGTCTTCATAGGCGAACTGATTCTGGCGCAGAATGCCCAAGCGCTCATCGGCATCCACGTTAACGTTGCCAGCGGATGGCTGAATCTCGCCACTCAGGATCTTCATGAAAGTCGACTTGCCGGAGCCATTGGCGCCAATCAGACCGTAACGGTTGCCGTTGCCGAAACGCAGGGAAACATTCTCGAAAAGAGGCTTGGCACCAAACTGGATGGTGATATTGGAGGCAGTAATCAAAGTATTGTCCGTTCTTTACAGATGAGTGTTGCGGGTGAGAGTCATTGCGGAATTGCGGCTGACTGTCTTGATGATCGTCGATTGCAGGCGCGGCGCATTATAAAGGAGGCGCGCTCAGGCGACTACTGCTTATTTCCCGGCGCCTTGTTAGACTCACGGCCACATTTACAGTATCGTGCCGCCGCCACCGACCTCTTGTCGGTATCCTGCAGCAGTCTTTCGAGGAACAGCGTTGAAAATCTTAGTCCGCAATCTGGCACGGGAAACGACCCAGGCCGAGCTTCTTGCCTTGTTTCAGGCGCATGGCCGCGTGCAGTCCTGCGCCGTCGTCATGGATTCTGTGACGGGAGGTTCCAAGGGTTTTGGTTTTGCCAACATGCCCGTGCCCTATGAAGCCAAGGCCGCCATTCGCGCCCTCAATAATCTGGAAGTGCGGGGCAGCCGCATTCGCGTCAAGAAGGCGCAAGATGTTGTCGTGGGAGCTCCTGGTACCGAAGGCGAATTGCCTGCAGAACAGGCTCCGGTCGAAGCCCCTGCAGCGGATGCGGCTGGCCGTGCTCGTACCAAAAAGAATGGCACGCCGCTGGGATTCAAGAAACCGCGTACTTTCAAGAAGAAACCAGACTGATCGGTTGTCAACGATCCTAGTCGGATTTCTGAGCAGGAGCTGAAACCAGTATGTCTCTGGATATTGAAGCGGCATCAGGCGCAACCGACTCCATAGCAGAAACAGGCTGGGCGAAAGACGAAGCCGCCTTGTTTTCCCGTATCGCCGAAGACCTGGCCACCCAATCCTGGAGTGTGATCCCCAATGCCATTCCCGCAAGACTCGGTGCTGCATTGGGTCAACAATTTCTGGAGACTGGTACCGCCGATTTCACTCCGGCCGGGATTGGACGTGGCGCCGGACATGTCATCGCGGAGATTATCCGTGGCGACGAGATCCGCTGGATTGAGCGTGTAACGGCGGCGGAGAAACAGTGGTTGGATTGGTCTGATCGTCTGCAGTCCTATCTGAACAGGCGCTTATACCTTGGTCTGGTCTCCTTCGAGAGCCACTTTTCGCATTACCGTCCGGGAGCTTTCTATCGCAAACATGTGGATGCATTCAAGGCGCAACCGGGACTGCGTGAGGCGAACAAAGAGAGCAGTAACCGTTTGCTGTCGTTGGTAGCCTACTTCAATGTGGATTGGCTGCCTGAGTATGGCGGGGAGCTGGTGCTCTATGCTGCCGACGGTCAATCCGAGTTGGGTAAGGTGCTGCCGACAATTGGGACTCTAGTGATCTTTCTTAGTGAGGAGGTTCCCCATGAAGTGCTACCTGCCCAGCGTGATCGCTTCAGCATTGCTGGCTGGTTCCGGGTCAACCAGACTCGTCACGCGCGCACTGATCCGCCACGCTGACAAGCAGAGCGAAGGCCTATTCGATAGATAGATGCATTGCGAGGGCAGTCGACTCTGGATTTTGCTGGTAGCTTTGATGGCTGGCATGTTACTTTTATTCCCGCATTATCAACCACGTAACCTGGGGGTTTTCCACCATGCTCAGAAACACAATCTCTAGAATTTCACGTCTCACAATTGCTGCCGTCTTAACTCTCGGCGCCCAGTTTGCCGCTGCGGATGTCAGCGGAAGCTGGGCCTTCGCCGTTGATATCATGGGGCAAACGGGCAATGCCGCTGTGACTATGGCACAGGGCAATGATGGCGCAGTGACCGGTCACTACACTGGCCAGCTCGGTGACACTGACTTTACCGGCACGGCGACAGACGATGACCTCCAGTTCACGCTGACCGGTGAAGCCGGCTCTGTCGTTTACAAGGGAACACTGCAGGATGACGGCACCATCTCCGGCACCGTAGACCTCGGCGGCATGGCCACCGGCACTTTTACAGCCAAGAAATCCGGCTGATCGTGGCTTCCTATTCTCCCGGCACCTAACGGAAAAAACAGCACGTCTTAATACGCTCGTGCCTGCCCTTCGATAACTTGACGTAACGTTCATCGCCATCGATAGACAGCTTTAACCAGGTAATGCCATAGCGACTCATGAGCGTGTGCCTCCGAATTGGAGGCGAACCCGCGGGGCAAAAACGCCACCCGCGCAGGCTCTGAGTGCTTGTCTTGATCTGCCTTGGTGTCTTTGCATTCCCAGGATTCTCCATTGTGCTGGCCGCTCCGTGTGGCTTGACACTACAGACGGCGAAGTGTTTATATCGGCCGACTAAAAGAGGAGGTACCGAAGCATGTCCGCTCATAGATTGACGTTCAAGTACGTGTGTGCCGTTGTTCTCGTTTCGCTGGTGGCCTGCTCACCGGCAGATACCCAGACAGCTGCAGTGCCGGTCGCAGCACCGCTAGACAGCATCCCTAGAACCCCGGATGGCAAGCCGGACCTGAATGGGATCTGGCAGGTGTTGAGTTCAGCGAACAACAATCTTGAGGCGGGACCAGCCAGAGCAGCTTTTGCTATGGTACCGGGTGATTTTGTGCCCGTGCCGGCACCGGAGGTTTTAGCACTCGGCGCAGTCGCTGCAGTGCCTGCAAGTTTTGGCGTCGTGGAAGGAGGGGTGATTCCCTACAGGCCGGAGGCATTGGCGCAGCGCTTGGCTAATCAGGAGAGTTGGCTGACCAGCGACCCGGAAATCAAATGCTATATGCCGGGTGTCCCGCGCGCGACTTACCTCCCCCATCCGTTTCAGATTTTCCAGAGTGACAAGGCTGTGTTTATTGCCTATTCGTTCGCGGGTGCCGTACGTAATATCTATCTTGAAGACCCCGGTGTTCCGCCCCTGGATGCGTGGATGGGGCAGTCCTATGGCTATTGGGACGGCGACACCTTCGTTATCGAGGTCACTGGTCTGGATGACAGAACCTGGTTCGACAGGGCTGGCAACTATCATACCTACAAGCTGAAAGTGACCGAACGTTATACCTTGGTCAGCGAGAATGTCATCGAGTATGAAGCGACGATGGAGGATCCGGATGTATTCGAGCGTCCCTGGACGATCAGTATGCCGATCTACAGAAGACTTGAAGAAGGCTTCGAGTTACCGCAATTCAAGTGTGTAGAGTTTGTCGAAGAGTTAATGTACGGAAAGTACAGGAAGGGACGCGAAGCTGAGCTTTTCGGGCAGGATGTAGACGGTTGATAAAAAGACAATTCAGTTAATGCAAAGGGGTGGAATTATGAAGATCAAGATGATGATGGCAGCAGTGACTGTAGCGGGTGGAATGGCAGCGGTCAGCATGCCTGCCGCAGCTCATCACGCGTTCTCTGCGGAGTTTGATGCTAATCTGCCGATCGCGTTGCGCGGACCGATTACCCGCGTGGAGTGGATCAATCCACACTCTTGGATTCACCTGGAAAACACCAACGATGATGGCACCAAGCAGCTCTGGATGGTGGAAGGCGGCACGCCTAACACATTGCTGCGCCGTGGCATCAACCGTGACACCCTGCAGATCGGCACTGAGATTGTCGTGACCGGCTATCAGAGCAAGGATCGTCTGTGCACGCCGGAATGTCGCGGCAACGGCCGGGACATAACCTTCCCGGACGGACGCAAGCTGTTCATGGGCTCTTCCGGTACTGGTGCTCCTGTTGACGGTTCCGATTCTACTGACAGATAACAGCCTATCCGGTCGCAGTTGACCGCAGATGTGCAAAAGCCCGCGTAGCCTTGGCCATGCGGGCTTTTTTATGGCGCCGTCTTGAGTGGGGTGTGCAGTGGCTGTCAGTCCAGCACTGGCGCCAATGACTGCTCGAAGACACCACCGTCGCGGAAGAGAATTGTGCCTTCGTAGAAGCCGGCACTGTGCAGGCGCAGAACGACCTGTTCAAAGGTTCTGTTTTCCCAGAACCAGCCATGTATGCCGGTGAAAGGCGCGTGATAGGTGCCCATGCTGCTGGTGGCTGCTCCCTTGTCAAAGCTCTCTACAAATTCCTCGCCCTCCATTTCGTCCGGATCGGCATGCATGTCATAGACCAGTGCGCCTGTCGCCAGCCAGGAATACACCATGCTGCTGCCTTCGGCCAGCTGATACTTGTATTCCAGGGACTGGAATGGCTCCAGCACAAATTCGACGGTGTCTGAGCGATGGACCATGGTCTGGGCTTCCAATGGTCCCGCGCTGGCATCGGCCAGCTCCTGAAGTCCCAGGGCCCTGCCAATACCGAGCGGGTCGATTCCAAATTCCGCAGGTAGCACGACTGCCACCAGTAAAGAGGCTGCTAACACAACGGCCACAGCAGTGCCAAGCAGAATCTGCTGCCGTGAGGGAGGAGTGAGGGGTTGTCTGGGCTCAGTCGGTGCTGTCATCGCGGATCTCCGTGTTCGGCCTTCAGCCGGCGAGTTGTAATCTCAATGAATGGGCAGTCAGTCGTTTAACTCATTATCCAGGCGGTCAGCTGCAAAGCGGCGAGCAGAAAGCCGCCGCTCATCAGGATTGTGTTGGTAATGAAGGCATGCCGCAGATAACTGGCGAACGTGCGCCAGTAGCTCAAGGCGATGAAGATGACAAACAGTGCCAGGCACTGCCCTATCTCGACGCCGACATTGAAGCTGATGATGTTGACGACAAGGCCGTTGGGGGACAGTTCGAATTCCTGCAGTTTGGTCGCCAAACCCAGGCCATGAAACAGGCCGAATATGAAAACGGCGGCTTTGGGGTTGGGGCGTAACCTCCCCAGTTTGTCGAATCCCCCCATATTTTCGAGAGCCTTGTAGACGATCGACAATCCGATGATGGCATCGATCAGAAAAGCGTTTACCTGCAGATTGGCGAGTATCCCGGCCAGCAAAGTGATGCTGTGACCGACGGCGAACAGGGTGACGTATTGCACGACGTGCAGCGGGCGATAGAGGAAAAACACGACCCCGATCAGGAACAGCAGATGGTCATAGCCGGTGACCATGTGCTTGGCGCCCAGATAGAGGAAGGGCAGGACGGCGGGCCCATCGATGTCCTGCACGAAATTGGCGTCAGTGCCCGAAATGGTATGGGCTTGAACATTCGTGGTCAGCACAATAGAGGCCAGCACAACAGAGGCCAGCAGTATCAGCACCGCCGGCACCGCAGATCTCACGACCCTGACGCGGGGTGTCGTATGTAGGCCAGAACTCGACTGAAGGGGGAGCATTGTTTAGTTGGTCACGAATTTGGAGGTGATTTCGGGATTATAGGCCTGATGGCAGGCAGAGCAGACACTGTAAAGTTGTGCCCCTGCCTGGAAGAAATCCTCCTTGTTCTGTATTGCGGCGGCCTCCATCGCGAGTGCTCCTGCCTGACTGAGCCCTTGAGCGTAGGTCAGCCATGCATCATTGTCGACGGCCCGGCCGGGCAGGGCGAGCATGTTGCCAATCTCGATGATCATGGCGGCGTGGCGCCGCACGTTATCCCACCCCTCGTCAGATGTCGGATAGAGTTCCTGGTAGCCGCTTTCCCTGCTGTCGGTCCATCCTGCGGAATCCCACAGCACATCAGCAGTAGGGTCGAGAATAAGGTTCATGAAGTCGCGCATATCCAAGGAAGTGTTGTAGGCGCTGTGCCCCTCGGCAGCCGCGGTGCCTGCGGTGGGTTCAGCCGGAGGTTCACCACAGCCTGCCAACAGCAGCAGGACGCTCAGTAAGGTGGCAGGCCGCCAGGCCCGGGGCATCACATTGATCAGGGTGGCGGAAAGCGAACGGAATCGTTGCAGCGTGACGTTGGTTTTCATGGTGCGGCCCTCAAAGGTTGATGTTGAAGTGGCGACGCTGGATCTTGCGGCAGCTTTGCCGATGCGAGGCATTCTACAGCAAATGTGTTCGAAGGCGATTCGAATGATCACGTGGTTCGCTGTCGTCATTCTATTTGCCAGATGCAAGCTCGTGCGCGGTCTGAGGGCTGGCGCGTAATATCTATTCCTGGGCGCTTTGATTACGCTGTGGCGCTGTTTTAGTTTGCTGGAGGAAAAATTTTTTGCGCAGATGACAGGCTGGAAGAGTGTTGTCCTGCACTGCAATAAAGTATGAATGTTCATGAACTATCGCCTGGATGAATGGATAATCATCCACGTTTTCATCGTGGTGTTTGCCTTGATTCAGCTCGGTGCCTGTATGGTGCTGTCTGCAGGTGACGAAAACATCGCGACGGAGTGTGCGGGCCACGATCTACCGATTGCTTCGGATGTCATGCGCAATCTGGTGTTGCTGCGCAGCCGACAGCTGGCGTGGACCGGGCAGGTGATTGCCGCTGATGCCACGGTCCGCGAATCTATTGCTAACGGAGATAGGCTTGCTATTGAGACTACTCTGCAGAAAAACGGTTTTCGCATTCAGGCGGCAGCCATGCTGCTGACCGATATGAATTTCAATGTCATTGCCTATGTGTCCGGTCCGGCTGCCACCGGGCGGTCGAGTGCTCTGAAAGTTAACTCTGCCATTCTGCGACCATCCCCAACTCCGCAAATGATCGCGCATCGTCGTGTCATTGCGAAAACTTGTGCCGAATTCCGATTGTAAGTACAAATGAGATCGATTATCATCTTCATCATGATGCGGTGTACTCATGCTGTTAGATCAGGCAGCAATTCCATCACTCAACCCGCACCTGGGAGTTGTCTCCATGCTTAGAAAACTCACGCTGCCGCTGCTGAGCGTCTGCTGTACCTTCAGTTACACAGTCTTTTGTGCCCCTGTTTTCGCAGCCGAAGTGAACATCTATTCCGCCCGCCAGGAAAATCTCATCAAGCCGATTCTGGACATCTTTACCGAGCGTACCGGGGTGACGGTGAACCTGGTCACTGGCGCTGCTGACGAGTTGATTCAGCGCCTGACTCTGGAGGGAGACAATTCTCCTGCAGACATGTTGATTACCGAGGATGTCGGCCGCCTCTACCGTGCCAAGCAGGCAGGTGTGCTGCAGGCTGTGGAATCGGCTGGAATCAACGACGTCATCCCCGCGCAGTACCGTGATTCCGAAGGCTTCTGGTATGGCCTGTCGCTGCGTTCACGCGTCATCATTTATGATAAGGCGCGCGTCAGTCCCGCCGACCTCTCGACCTACGCCGATCTGGCCAATCCGAAGTGGGACAACAAGATCTGTGTGCGCTCCTCCGGTAACATCTACAACCAGTCTCTAGTTGCGTCGATGATCAGCCGCAACGGCATCGAAGCTACTGAACTGTGGGCTACCGGGCTGGTCGGCAACTTCGGTCGTGATCCGCAGGGTGGCGATCGTGAGCAGATCAGTGCCGTGGCCGCAGGACAGTGCGACCTGGCGATCAGCAACACCTACTACTTCGGTGGAATGCTCAAATCAGATGACGAGGCAGTGCGCAAGGCAGCCGAAGCAGTGGCAGTGTTCTTCCCAGATCAGGGTGGTAACGGCGCGCACATGAACGTCAGTGGCGCCGGCATCACCAAGGCAGCCAAGAATCGCGATGCCGCTGTGCAGTTGATGGAGTTTCTGGCAGGCGAGGAAGCGCAGGCCTGGTACGCCGAGGTCAACAACGAGTTCCCGGTGCGCTCTGATGTGCCTGCCAGTGAACTGCTGCAGTCTTGGGGAACCTTCAAGGCTGACAATCTTGCACTGGAACAACTCGGCATCCATAATGCCGACGCCGTTCGTCTGATGGACCGCGCCGGCTGGAAGTAAGCGGCCGGAATCACTGGTGGTAGTCACCGGTTGCCGTAAACCAATGGCAGCCCACTGAAGCAGAAGTCTTCATGGCCAATACTATGGACAAGGCCCCGGAAGGGGCTTTGTCGTCTCTGAAAACCGGGTTTTACAACCGCCTCTCGATGCTGGGTATCCTGGTGTTGTGTCTGCTGCTGTGCGTACCTGTGCTCACCATTCTGGCATCGGTCACCAGCAGCAGCGATGGTGTCTGGCAACACCTCTACGACACCGTGCTTGGGGACTATGTCACCCATTCCTTAACCCTGCTCGCGGGGGTCGGCGTCTCTGTGCTGGTGCTCGGAATCGGCCCCGCCTGGCTGGTGACGATGACCCGTTTTCCGGGCAGCCGTATTCTGGAGTGGGCGCTGGTGCTGCCCCTGGCCATGCCTGCCTATATCATTGCCTACACCTACACCGGGATGCTGGACGTCGGCGGCCCGCTGCAGGGGTGGATTCGTGAGTCCTTCGATCTGCGCTTCGGGGATTACTGGTTTCCAAATGTCCGCTCGCTGGGCGGGGCTGTCGCCATGCTCGCACTGGTGCTATACCCCTACGTTTATCTGCTCTCGCGCACGGCCTTTCTCGAACAGTCCGTTTGCGTGCTGGAAGTCTCCCGAACCCTGGGCGCCAGCCCTTGGCGGGCGTTTACCCGCGTGGCCATTCCACTGGCGCGCCCCGCGATCATTGCCGGGCTGTCACTGGTGCTGATGGAGACGCTGGCCGACTACGGTACCGTGCAGTACTTCGGGGTATCTGCCTTCACCACCGGCATCTTCCGCACTTGGTTCGGGCTTGGCAGCATCACGGCAGCAGCGCAGCTGGCCGCCGTCCTGATGATCTTCATCCTGTTCCTCGTGCTGACGGAACACTGGTCGCGGCAGCAGGCGCGCTACCACCACACCAGCAACAAATACTCGCGGCTTCCACAGCTTCAGCTGACCGGCTGGAAGCGCGTGGCAGCGATGATTTACTGTATTCTCCCGGTCCTGCTGGGTTTCCTGATCCCCTTCATCCAGCTGTCATTCTGGGCAGTGGACACTTGGCATCTGGTAGACAAGGACAGCTTCTTCACCCTGTTCATGAATAGTTTGGAGCTAGCCTCAATTACCGCTGTCATCGCGCTGCTGCTGGGTATTTTTATCACCTACAGCAAGCGATTGCGTCCGACGCTGACTCTGCGAGGTGTAGTGCGGGTGATGGGGCTTGGCTATGCAATTCCGGGGACAGTGATTGCAGTGGGCGTGCTGATTCCCTTCGCCTGGTTCGACAATACCCTGGACGCTTGGATGCGCGAGCATTTCGACATCGCCACCGGGTTGCTGTTCAGTGGCACTCTGATCGCGGTGGTGTTCGCCTATCTGGTGCGCTTCCTGCCGGTGGCGCTGAATACCCTGGATGCCGGACTGGGCAAGATCAAGCCGACCATGGACGATGTCGGGCGTTCGATGGGGCTGAGTCCTCTGCAGATTCTGCGCCGAGTGCATTTACCCTTGTTGCAGGGCAGCCTCTTGACCGCCAGCCTGCTGGTGTTCGTCGATGTGCTCAAGGAGTTGCCGGCTACCCTGATTCTGCGCCCGTTCAATTTCAATACTCTGGCCATCCGCACCTATGAGCTGGCCAATCAGGAGCGCCTGACGGAGGCCGCCAGCTCTGCACTGTTGATCGTGTTGGCCGGCATTCTCCCTGTTATCATCCTCAGTAAATCGATTTCGCGATCCCGGCCCGGTCATGACTCAAGTACTTGAACTAAAAAATGTTTCCGTCGCTCTTGAAGGCACGGTCATTGTGCGTGGCATCAATCTGCAGCTCAGTCAGGGGGGCATTGGTTGTCTACTTGGCCCGAGCGGTTGTGGCAAGACAACGCTGTTGCGCGCGATCGCCGGTTTCGAGAAGGTCCTGCAGGGCGAGATCAGTATTGACGGTCACCCGGTCAGCAACCAGAAGTTCTGTCAGCCCGTGGAAAAGCGGCACGTCGGCATGGTGTTTCAGGACTATGCGCTGTTCCCTCATCTGACGGTCACCGAAAACATTGCCTTCGGGCTCTCCTCCATGAACCGTGCCGACCGGCAGACGCGGGTGCAAGAGTTGGCAGAGATGCTCAAGATTGGCGATTTCCTCACCGCTTATCCACATCGCTTATCCGGTGGCCAGCAGCAGCGCGTCGCGGTGGCGCGTGCCATGGCCCCCAAGCCTGGCATCCTGCTGCTGGATGAACCCTTCGCCAGCCTTGATGTGGAATTACGCGAACAGATCGCCCGCGAGATTCGCGTGGTGCTAAAGCAGGATGGCATTACCGCCATTTTGGTCAGCCATAATCAGTACGAAGCATTCGCAATGGCCGACGAAATTGGGGTCATGCGTGCGGGAGAATTGCTGCAATGGAGCACGCCTTTCGAGCTCTACCATCAGCCGGCCTGCGCCTATGTGGCTGACTTCGTGGGTGAGGGCGTGTTTCTCAGCGGCACCGTAGTCGATGCTTCCAGAGTGGAGACGGCGCTGGGCGTGCTGGGCAAGGTAGAAGAATTGCACGGTTTCTCGCTGGGCAGCAAAGTGACCGTGTTGATCCGCCCGGACGATGTGATTCACGATGATGCCAGCACCACTCAGGCCAGGGTCATCGACAAGGCCTTCCGTGGGGCCGGCTATCTCTACACGCTGGCGCTCCCTGACGGCTCACAGATACTGAGTCTGGCGCCCAGCCATCACGCGCATGCCGAGGGAGAGATGATCGGTATCCACATCGAAATGGATCACCTGGTGGCGTTCAGCGGCAAGTGAACAGGGCAGGGTTTGGGAAGGTGAGGGGCCGAGGCAGAGCGCGCTACTCGCCCTGTTCCACCAGGAAAGTCTCCAGGCTCTCGCCCGTCAATTTTTTCACTTGTGAAAATACAAACCAAATGGCCAGCATGAGAATCAGCATGCTCGGCAGCGCGATCACCGGATAACTCAACGCGGTCATCTTGCCCAGTTCGGCACTGAACTCGGAGGTTCCCGGCGGACTGACAAGGATCACCTTGGCCAGTACAAAATTAAGCACCGACGATACGAAGAACGACCCTGCGACGATCAGCGACGCCTGCGCCAGGCGTCGCTCAAAGAGGGCTGTCATGCCCTTTGCGGCGAGGGCGGAGTAGAGCGCTTCGACGCGGATTAACTGGGCATTGAGAATCAATGTCTTGACCAGAGGGAAGCGGGTGCGCTGGGTCAGCAGCACGGCAATGCCTATGCACGCTGGAATAGTCGCTTCTTTGATCGCTATGTACTTGGGGTCCAGTTGCAGCAGGCTGATGCCGCCGGTGAGGAACACGCTGACCACACCCAGAATCGAGAGCGGGTTGACCTTGCCGGACTGGCGCAGATCCCAGAGCCCGTAGCCAATGGGAAAGGCCAGAGCGCACACGATGCTCAGGGATGGACCGAGGCTGTCATCGCCACTCAGTCTGCTGAGGATGAACACTGGCAAGATAATGTTGAAGACGAGATTCGCCAGAAAGTTGCCGCCAGAAGGAGCGTTATCCTTGGCCTTGGGCTGTGCTTTCGTGGCGGTGTCGGTCATCGTTGTCAGTTTGTCGGTATCGCTGTCGCTCATGGTCTTCGGTCTGTGTACTTTTTGTTTAGGTCAGGGGGTGTTTAGGTCAGCATTAGCGGAGTATACGAAATTAAATTCAGCTGTCCCATGCTTTCGACAGGCAAGCGATATCTATTCTCTCTATCGTCTCGGCAAGTTTTCAATAAAGGTCGCTGGTGACTATCGGCAGTGTCCCATCGGCTCCCCACTCTGCCCATGAGCCATCGTAAACTGCGATGTCGCGATATCCAGCGACATGTGCAGCCAAGGCGATGACACAGGAAGTGACGCCCGACCCGCAACTGGCGATCAGGCGATCCGATGTCGGTGCGCAGGCTGCCAGTAGAGTCTGCAACTCGGCAACGGGGCGCATGCGTCCCTTGTCAATCAACTGGTCGAAGGGCAGGCTGCGGGCACTCGGCATGTGGCCCCCTCGCAATCCCGGCCGCGGTTCCGGGGCGCGCGCATAAAATCGATCTGCTGAACGCGCGTCCAGGATATTCACGTCCGTCGCCGAAGTGGCCAGCAATACCTCGCGCCAGTCGCTGACCAGTGCAGGTCGGAAGTGCGCAGTAAAATTGCCACTCTGGGGTGACGTCGCCGCTGCGTCTGCATGCAGTGGCCGACCCGCTTGCTGCCAGGCCGGCAGTCCGCCGTCGAGAACGGCGCTGCGCCGATGCCCCATGGCCTGCAGCATCCACCAGGCCCGCGGGCTGGAAAAAATTCCGACGCTGTCATAGATCACCACAGTGCTGTCGTCGTTCACCCCTAGGCGGCGCAGCTCGGTAGTGAACCGTTCCGCGTCTGGCATCATATGCGGCAGGCTTGATTCGCGGTCGCAGATGCGGGTATCGAAATCGAAGAAACGCGCGCCGGGAATGTGTTGGCTCTGCCATTCAGCCTCGGGGTCACGGCCGCTGCCGGGCATGTGCCAGCTGGCGTCGAGCACGACCAGAGACGGGTCACGCAAAGCCGCTACCAGCCAGTCGACGTCGACTAAGGCGCCGGGAAGTTCCAAAGATGGCATATCCGTTCTCCTCTAAAATTGGGGTCAGAGTAAAAATACAGTGCTGTATTTTTACTCTGACCCCATTTGTTCATTGCAGTAAACGCACCTCGTGCTGCGGTAATGGCATGCGGATGCCAGCTTTTTGCAGCGCCTCATAGATCGCCATGTTGGCGATGTAGTGTGTCTCGTAGCGGACGATGGTTTTTGCCCAGAAGCGAATGCCGAGATCGATACTGCTGTCGGCGAACTGTTCGATGCCCACTTGGGGCTCACGCTCTGAGCTGATGCCCTCGACTTTGCGCAGAGCATCAAGAACAACTTTGATGGCCAGCCTCGGATCGCTGTCGTAGGTGATGCCAACGGTCATCTCGATAATGCTATCCGCCTGCGAGTTGCGAATGATTTCGCCCACTATGTGCTTGTTAGGCACGGTGATGCTGACCTCGTCCTCGTCGCTGAGAATGGTGTAGGCCAGATGTACTTCTCTGACCACGCCGCTTACGCCCTGCACGGTGATCGTGTCACCGACTATAAAGGGGCGGGTGAGGATGATGTTCAGTCCTGCGCCGTAATTGGACAGCAGCCCCTGCACGGCCAGCCCGGCGCCCAGAGACGCGGCACCGATTGCTGCCACAAAGGGAGTGATGCTGATACCAAGCTTGCCCATGGCGATGATGCCGGTCATCACGATGATGGTCAGTCGCACTGTGCTGGCAATGAAGTTGCTCAGCGTGACATCAATATTTCGCTTCAGGCACAGGTGCAGAACCATGTTGCCGATCTTTCGCCCCACCACGATGCCGATGAGAAAGACGATTATGGCGCCAATGATCTGGAAGCTGTAGTTCACCATAAACGCGGTGACCTGATTGTAGATCGCCGTGAATTGTTCTAATTCCTGCTCCATTCGCTGTCTCCTGTGTATTTGTGGGAGCGGGCCTTGACCGCGACCGCCACGCGCACCGCTGAACTCCAAGCTACTTCAGGATCGCCTCGCGGGCAAGGCCCGCTCCCACAGAGTTTGGGACGGTCGTCGCCTCTATCGACTCGCCCGGAGGGCTGGGGTATTCTTCGGGCGACCCTGCAACAGCGCAGCCATTCACTTGGGATGTTTAATGAAGACACCGATCAGCACAGAAGACAGCTTCGTCCGCTCCGCCGGAAAGCAGCTTGCCGTCTACGCTCTGATCGCGGTCGCAGCGCTCGTGGTGCTGATGTACGCGCTGCATTTCGCGGCGGGGCTGACCATTACCGGTGCCGGCGGTGTGGTGGGTGCGGTGGATGTTGAGAACAACGAAATCACGATCTACCTGCGCGAAGAGCCTCCGCAGATGAACAGCATGTTGGCCACCGATACCGTCAGCGGCATGGTGCTCGGCCACGTCATGGAGGGCCTGCTGCGTTACGATGACAATGATCAGATCGTGCCAGCGATGGCAGAGCGCTGGGAAATCAACGGCACTCGCGCCACCTTCTGGATTCGCGACACTGCCCGCTGGAGCAACGGCGACCCGGTAACCGCGCAGGACTTCGAATTTGCTTGGAAGACCGCGCTCGATCCTGCCACCGGCTCGCAATATTCCTTCATTCTCTACCCCATCAAGAACGCTGAAGCGGTGAACACGGGGCAGATGCCCGTGGACAGTCTGGCTGTGCGTGCCCTGGATGCCCGCACACTGGAAGTCGAGCTGGAGCAACCGACTGCTTACTTCGACAAGCTGGTGTCCTTCGCCACTTACCTGCCCGTGCAGGAGAAGTCCTTCAGCGCAGCCAATGGCCGCTACGGGGCGGATGCTGACGAGATGCTCTACAACGGTCCGTTCGTCATGACCAGCTGGGTGCACGGTGCCAGCATGCGCATGGAGAAGAATCCTTACTACTGGGACGCCGAACGTATCCGCCTTGATGCCATCAATGCGGCTTATATCACCTCGGACTCCAACACATTGCTCAATCTCTACAAGGATGGCCGCATCGTCAGCGTGGATCTCACCGCCGAAATGCTAGAAGGCGCGATGCAGCAGCGCTGGCAGCTGGACCGCTTCATGGATGGCGGCGTGTTCTTCATCGACTTCAATCACCGCGCCGAGCGCATCACCAGCAACCTGAATCTGCGTAAAGCACTACTGCTGGCCCAGGACGGCAACGAGCTGGTCGACCGGGTCATCAAGCTGCCCGGTTACCTTCCGGCCAAAAGTCTTTTTCCGGTCTGGCTGCAGGGCGTTGAGAAGACTTTCCGCGAGGAATATCCCGCCCCGGAAGCGCCCTACAACGTGCAGCTGGCGCGCGAATATCTGGAGAAAGCGAAACAGGAGCTGGGTCTGACTGAGATACCACCGCTGGTCCTGCTCTCGGATGTCTCGCCAGTGGCTACAATTTCCGGCCAGTATTATCAGGAAGTGTTCAAACGCAATCTGGGCCTGGACATCATCATCGACGCGCAGATCTTCCGGCAGCGGCTGGCCAAGATGGACTCCGGAGACTTCGATCTCGTGCTCAACGGCTGGGGCCCCGACTACAATGACCCGCTGACCTTTGCCGATTTGTTTGCATCGTGGAATTTGAACAACCGCGGAAAATATAACAATCCTGCTCTGGACGCACTGGTGCGCACAGCGCAGACGTCGACGGACACGAAGACACGTATGGATGCGTTCGGAGCGATACAGCGCATTCTGCACGAGGACGCGGCGTTCATTGGTAATTACGAGCGTGGGCGTGTATATGCGACGCATCCGCAGCTCAAGGGTTTGTTGCGGCGGGTGTTTGGGGCGGAGAGTGACTACACAGGGGCGTATATCGATGCTTCGAACTAACTGTGGGAGCGTACCTAAAGGGCATAAAAGCCCGCTCGCGATTGAATGCTGCAAGTGTCAGCAGCGTCAGAGGGCCTTACCCGATTCTGCGGCTGACCGCGCCCCTCCGGGGTGCCCTTACTCCGCAAAAAGCACAAGGTCTTTTTGCTGCGTGCGGCGCTGGTCTTTGATGCCGCTGAATCGGGTAAGGCCCTCTGCCGCTGCTGACGCTGCGCATGGAGCCGGCTGCAGGAAGGTTGAGAGCAAGGTGTAAGACAGCACCAAGGCAGGAGATTTGAGCCGGGGGCACGGATGGTGACCGTGCGCCGCAGGGATGCGGCGCCCGAGCCCCCATGGGTTCACGGCGTGTCACCGGCCGTGCCCCCGGCTCAGATCTCCGTGATCGAAGCTGTGTTCAGAGAAATTCTTAGGAACAATACGATGTGGCAGTACACACTCAAGCGGTTGATACAGGGAATCACCACGGTCTGGTTTATTGCCACCGCGACGTTCCTTGCTATGCACAACGTGCCGGGTGATCCGCTTTCAGCAGAACGCGGCACCAGTGAAGCCATTCGTGCCAACCTTGCCGCCCGTTACGGCCTCGACAAACCCCTCGCCGAACAGTATTTCATTTATCTCGGCAACTTCGTTAAAGGCGACTTCGGCATCTCCTTCACCCAGCAGAACCGTCAGGTCAATGACATCATCCGCGAACACTTCCCGGTCTCGGCAACCCTCGGTGTTCTGGCCGTGATCTTCGCCGCGCTCGGTGGCGTGCTGTGGGGCGCGCTCACCGCTCTGTATCGCAACCGGCTGCCTGACACCATCATAATGTTCATGGTGATCCTCGGCATCTCGGTGCCGAGTTTTGTGTTCGCTGCGCTCGGGCAATTGACTCTCGTGAATTTGAACGCCCTGTTCGGAATTTCATTGCTGCCGGTGGCCGGCTGGGGCACTGTCAGTCACATGCTGCTGCCAGCACTCGTATTGGGTATGGGCACGATGGCTTATCTCACCCGGCTGATGCGCTCGTCGATGCTGGAGATCATTCACTCCGACTATGTGCGCACCGCCAAGGCCAAGGGTCTGCCAGCCGCCAGAATTTTCTCCCGCCACCAGCTGCGCAATGCCATCCTGCCCGTTATCACGGTGCTCGGCCCTGCAATTGCCGCGATTACCACCGGTGGCTTTGTGGTGGAGTTGGTGTTCGCGATCCCAGGCCTCGGACGTTACTTCGTGCAGGCAGTGCAGCAGCTCGACTACACGGTGATCATGGGAACCACGGTTTTCTACGGGGCGTTTCTGGTGTTCATGGTGATTGTCGTGGACCTGCTCTACGGCTGGATTGATCCGAGAGTGAGGTTGCAATGACAGCGCCCTTTTCCAATTCTCAGGTTTTGACACCGGCGGATTTTGCTCTCATCACCCAGGGTGCGGACGTGCACGGCCTCAGTCGGCCGTCGCAATCCTATTGGCAGGATGCGTGGGCGCGTCTGAAAAAGAATCGACGCGCCATTGTCTCGCTGTGGTTGATCGTCGGGCTGCTGGCGTTTGCGTTGCTTGGGCCATTGCTGTGGCAGATCGACCCAGCGCGCCAGGATATCGATCAGATCAGTCAGGCGCCGGGTGCCGAACGCAGCGCGAGCATCGTGGCACCTTATGAGTTCTGGGGCGGAGAGGCACTATCAGGATTTGACAACGGCACGGGGCTGCGGCTCGGTGCGCAAGCTAATTCTCAAGCAGTGCGGTTGCTCTGGGAAGCTGCGCCGGATGCCGATGGCTTCCGGCTCTATCGCAATATTTTCCCGGTGGATGGGGGGCTGGCCTTCGGCCTGCCGATTGCCGAATTCCCGAATTCGCTGGCGGGGTTTTACGAGGACCGTCTCGATCTGCGCCCCGATACTTATTTCTATTCTCTGGTGACACTGGATGCACAGGGTGCGCTGACCACTGAGTACCAGACGCTGGAAGTGCCGGTGCATCGTGTGATCACCGTCGACGAGGTGCGCACGCGCGCGCTGGTGTCCGCTGCTGCGGAGCTGGCTGTCGGTAATGAAGTATTTCTCGCGCTGCATCCACTGGGCACTGATTATCTCGGCCGCGATATGCTGTCACGGCTGATGGCCGGAGCGCGGGTTTCGCTGTTCATCGGCATCGTGGCGCCATTTCTTTTCGTGCTGCTGGGCGTGGCCTATGGCGCGACTGCAGGCTTCCTCGGCGGGCGCGTCGATCAACTGATGATGCGCTTTGCCGACTTCGTGGTGGCGCTGCCCTTCCTGTTGTTCATGATTCTCTTTCAAGTGGTGTTCGGCATCGGGCCGGGGGAGAGTGGCATCGTGCCGATGCTGGTGGCATTGGTCGTGCTGTCCTGGCCGTCGACGGCGCGGCTGGTGCGCGGGCAGATTCTGCAGATTCGGCAGGAGGCGTATATCAGCGCCTCGCGTCTGCTCGGCGCCAGGAGCAGCTATCTGGTCTGGCGCCACATGATCCCCAATACCATGGGTGTGATTCTGGTGACGCTGACCTTCGCGGTGCCAAGTGCCATTTTCACCGAGGCCTTCCTGTCGTTCATCGGCATGGGCGTGGCGCCGCCCACGGCGTCCTGGGGCAGCATGAGCAACGAGGGGCTGGCGACCATGCTCACGCACCCGCACGAACTGATCTTTCCAGCGCTGCTCATCAGCATCACGGTGTTGGCATTCAACCTGCTGGGGGACGGTCTGCGCGATGCGCTGGATGCACGTATGAGGAGCTTTGAATGAGGTCAGCTGAATGAATCCTCCACTCCTTGAAGTCAGTAATCTGCAGGTAGAGTTCGACACTTATGGCGGCACTGTCAAGGCGGTGCGCGGCGTCGATTTCACGGTAGAAGCGGGGCGCACGCTGGCTATCGTCGGCGAGTCCGGCTGTGGCAAATCGGTGACAGTGCAGGCGTTGATGGGCCTGATTCCGATGCCACCGGGGCGCATCATGGGTGGCTCGGCCACGCTGCGTGGCATCGAAATTCTGGGTCGCAAGACGGTGCAGGGCAGGGAGGTACGCGGCGCCGAAATCGGCATGATCTTCCAGGACCCGATGTCCTCACTGAACCCGACCATGACCATCGGTGATCAGATTGCCGAACCGCTGCAGGTGCATCGTGGCTACAGTCATCGGCAGGCACTGGCGCGGGCCATTGAGCTGCTGGAACTGGTGCGTATTCCGGAAGCGGCGCGCCGGGCCGCGCAGTATCCGTTCGAGTTTTCCGGCGGGATGCTGCAGCGGGCGATGATCGCCATGGCGATCTCCTGCAAGCCGACAATTCTGATTGCCGACGAACCCACTACCGCGCTGGACGTGACCATACAGGCGCAGATCCTCGACTTGCTCAAGGATCTGCAGCGAGAGACCGGCATGGCGATCATTCTTATCACGCATGATCTGGGCGTCGTGGCACGCATGGCCGACGATGTGGCAGTGATGTACGCGGGCAGGATCGTCGAGGCAGGCAGTGTCGACGACGTGTTTTATCGCTCCGCGCATCCCTATACCCTCGGGCTCAAGCAAGCGATGCCGACCAATCACCGTGATGCTGTGCAGAAATTGATGCCCATCGAAGGCAGCCCTCCGGACCTGTTCGCGCCCCCCGTCGGTTGCGGTTACTGCCCGCGCTGTCCGCATGCCATGAGTGTGTGTGCGGCGCAGCCCCCTGCGCCTTTCTCGGTGGCAGATGCTCACTATTCGCGGTGTTGGCTGCAGCATGCCCAGGCGCCGCGCACTGTGGTCGGCCTCTATACCGGAGGTCACCATGACTGAACAGATTGTCACTGAGCTGATTCGTATCGATGCGCTGACGCGCTACTTTGACCTCGGCCACGGCAAGCGCGTGCATGCCGTGGACAAGGTGAGTTTCGCAATTGCCGAGCGCGAGATCGTCGGGCTGGTCGGTGAGAGCGGCTCTGGCAAATCGACGCTTGGCAAGACACTGCTCGGCCTGCATGACAAGACGTCGGGCTCAGTCACGTATCGCGGCGAGCAGCTCCCCGCGCATTACGCTGCCAAAGACTTCCAGCGCTTCTCCCGCAAGATGCAGATGATTTTTCAAGACCCGTACTCGTCGCTGAATCCACGCATGACCATCGGCGAGATCGTCGCAGAAGGGCTGCTGCTGCATCGTTTGGCCACTGTCAGTGCAGCACGCGTCAAGGCCGCCGAGTGGCTGGAGCGTGTAGGGCTGCACGCCGATCATCTGTCTCGCTATCCCCATGAATTCTCTGGTGGGCAGCGTCAGCGCATCGGCATTGCCCGGGCACTGATTCTGGAGCCGGAGTTCGTGGTGTGCGACGAACCAATTTCTGCACTGGATGTCTCCGTGCAGGCGCAGGTGGTAAACCTGCTCAATGAGCTCAAGCAGAGCATGGGCCTGACGATGCTGTTCATCGCCCACGACCTGTCTATGGTGCGCTACGTCAGTGATCGGATGGCAGTGATGTACCTTGGTTCGCTTGTGGAAATCGGCCCGGTCAACGAGGTTTACTTCAATCCGCTGCATCCCTACACTCGGGTGCTCATCGCCTCTAACCCCGAGCCTGACCCGGAAAGCGAACGCGCGCGCCCCTCCACGGCCATCGCCGGCGAAATCCCGTCGCCGGTGAATGTCCCCGAAGGCTGCCGCTTCGCCAGCCGCTGCCCGCAGGCCATGGACGTGTGCCGCCAGAAGACCCCGCAGTTGCAGCCGATGCCCGACAGACGTCTGGTCGCGTGCCATCTCTTCTAACTTGTGGGAGCGCACCCAAAGGGCAAGGCCCGCTCCCACAAAAAGCAGCAGCAAAAAAAACGGCAGTCACGAGGACTGCCGTAAAAAGTTCAGAGTGTTGGAACCCTACATCGCATCTGACCCGGCCCAAGGGAAATATTCAAGCCGCTGTCTGACTGACATGGTGCCATTGTGCACAAAGGGTGTGACAGCGTAATGACAGGCTGCAGGGAAGAAAAAGGATTAGTCTTCGCTCTCTTGAAAAAACCGGGTATGCTCACCGCTGCCTCGAAAGACCTGTAAGAACTTCAAAAAGAACACCTAGAAGAATCGAATGCGTGATTATTTTCTCCGCCGTTTACTGTTGATTCCACCGACTCTGATCGGTGTGACCATTATTGTATTCATCATCACCCGTCTGGTTCCCGGCGGACCGCTGGAAAGAGCGATGATGGAGGCTCAGCAGCTGAGCATCGGCGCCGGTGGCAGCACGTCGCGTTCTTCCGGCCAGAACATGGCACTTTCGCAGGATCAGCTGGATCGGCTGCGTGAATACTATGGTTTCGACAAACCCATTCTGGTCAGCTACGCCGATTGGCTCGGTAAAGTGGCCACCGGTGATCTGGGGTCGTCGTACCGCTACAACGAACCGGTTTGGGATGTTATCCAGCAGAGATTCCCGGTGTCGCTTTACTACGGACTGGTCACGCTGGTGATCACCTACCTTGTTTGTATCCCCCTGGGGGTGCTCAAGGCCATCAAGCATCGCACCATCGTCGACAACATTTCCTCTATCCTTATATTTGTCGGATACGCGATACCTGGCTATGCGCTGGGTTCGCTGTTGCTGCTGTATTTCTCGGTAAAGCTCGAGTGGTTTCCGATGGGCGGGTTCTACAGTCTGCAGTTTGCCTCGAAAGGGCCGTGGGGACAGTTCACCGATCTGGTCTATCACTCGGTGCTGCCGCTGCTGTGTTATCTGGTGGGGAGTTTCGCGCTGGTGACGCTGCTGTTGAAGAATCATCTGATGGATAACCTCGCGGCCGACTACATCCGCACCGCCGTCGCCAAGGGTGTCTCCTTCCGCAAGTCCGTGACCGGTCACGCGATGCGCAACTCGATGATCCCGATTGCCACCACCTTCGGACAAAACATCACACTGCTGGTGTCCGGCTCTTTCCTGATTGAGACCATTTTCGATATCGACGGTTTTGGCTTGCTGGGGCTGACGGCGATCCTTGATCGCGATTACCCGGTGGTGATGGGGGTTGTGCTGCTTGCGAGTCTGCTGTTGCTGATCGGCAATATTCTTTCCGACATTCTGGTTGCGCTGGTCGATCCGCGCATCCGGTTCCAGTGATCAGGAGCGACGGTAACTGATATGCGCCTGAGACTTAATCCACAGACCCTGAAGAAGCTGCGTCGCTTCCGCGAGATTAAACGCGGCTACTACAGTTTTGTAATACTGATGGCGATTATCGTGGTGAGTCTGTTGGGCGAACTGCTCATCAATAACCGGGCGCTGGTGGTGAGTTACGAAGGAGAGTTGTACTTTCCTACCTACACAGATTTCCATCCCGGCACCGATTTCGGCTTCACCTACTCATACGAGGCCAACTACCGCGATCTGCAGGCTCGATTCGAGCAGGAAGGCAGTGACAACTGGGTGCTGCTGCCGCCGGTGCCTTACAGTCCCAATGAGAATCATACGGTCACCGGCATCTTCAAAGCAGACCCACCCTCACTCGAACAGAAACACTATCTGGGCACGGATACTACCAGTCGCGACATTCTGGCCCGGCTCTTTTACGGCACGCGGATCGCGCTGTTCTTCTCGCTGGGTTTCCTTGCGGCGGTGTATGCCATCGGCATCAGTGTTGGTTCGGCCATGGGCTATGTGGGTGGCTGGTTCGACCTGCTGTTTCAGCGCGTTATTGAAATATGGAGCAATATTCCCTTCCTCTACATGGTCATCATTATCTTCTCGGTGATTCCAGCCACGTTTGCTATCTCGACACGTATCGCGATTCTGCTGGCAGTGATGGTGTTGTTCTCGTGGACGTCGATGACCTATTACATGCGCACAGAAACCTATAAACAGAAGGCGCGGGATTATGTATCCGCAGCCCGTATCATCGGGGCCTCAGATGCCCGAATCATTTTCCACCACGTGCTGCCCAACACCCTGGCGACCATGGTGACGTTCATGCCTTTTACCATCGTGTCGGCGATTACGGCAGTCACGGCGTTGGACTTCCTGGGTTTTGGACTGCCACCGCCCACGCCGAGTCTGGGCGAGTTGCTGAAACAGGGCACCGAGAATTTGCGTACCGCCCCATGGATCGTCATGTCGGCCTTCGGCACGCTGGTGGTGATACTGACGCTGGTGACTTTCATCGGCGAAGCCGTTAGAGAATCCTTTGACCCGAAAAAATTTACCGTATACAAATGACTGATCTGAATCTGGAGAGCATCCATATGACTAAATTTTCTGGCTTCAAGCTGATAGTGCTGGCGCTGTCTGCATTGTTGACCGCATGCGGAGGCGAGTCCGAACCGGCTGCTACCGCGACGGCGCCCACCACCGGCCCCAGTGGTTCCGAGCAGGCACAGGCTTACTATGCAGCCAACCCTGACTTCTTCTCTTTCAAGACTGCGGCTGATGTTCCCACCGATCTGGTCTGGGAAGACGGCGCTGAACTTCCGGACATTGGCTCGCCCGAGGCGAAAAAAGGCGGTATCCAGTACGAGGCCATGCAGGATTACCCGCGCACGCTGCGCCACGTCGGCCCGGACTCCAACGGCTCTTTCCGTAACTGGATTCTCGATAACGTGGCCGTGATGCTCGCCCACCGTCACCCTGATGAATTCGATTATTACCCTGGGCTGGCTACCTCATGGGCCATCTCTCAGGCCGCGAAGACTGTCTATATCAAGCTTGATCCGGATGCGCGCTGGTCCGATGGCGAACCGGTGACTGCGGACGATTATTTCTTCCTGTTCTTCTTCAATCGCTCTGAGCACATCGTCGCGCCTTGGTACAACAACTGGTATGGCACGCAATACACGAACATCAGCAAGTACGATGACTACACCATTTCCATGACCATGTCGGAAGCGAAGCCGGACATGCTGACGCAGGCCCTGGAGCACACGCCGGTGCCGGAACATTTCTATGCAGAGTTCGGGCCTGATTTCGTGGACCGTTATCAGTGGAAATTCGTGCCGACCACCGGTGCCTACTACATCAAGGACGAAGACATCGTCAAAGGCCGTTCCGTCACCCTGACCCGCGTTGAGAACTGGTGGGCCGACGACAAGAAATTCTGGCACAACCGTTACAATGCTGATCAGGTCTACATCTCCGTGATTCGCGATACTGCCAAGATGTTTGAAGCTTTCAAGGTGGGCGATCTCGACATGTTCGGCTTGAATTTGGCCGAGTACTGGTACGAGAAGCTGCCTGACAGCGACCCCGATGTCCAGAATGGCTACATCCAGAAATCGGTTTTCTACAATCAACGGCCACGTCCCAATTATGGGTTGTGGATCAACACAGATCGCCCGTTGCTGAATAATCTGGATGTCCGTCTGGGGATCAACTACGCGACCAACTGGGATCTGGTGATCGAGAAATATTTCCGTGGCGAGTATCAGCGCATGAACACTGCGTTCGATGGCTTTGGTGAGTTCTCCAACTCCGCCGTGCTTGCCAGGCCCTTCGACATCGATAAGGCGCAAGAGCATTTCGCCGCTGCTGGCTTCACGCAGCGTGGTCCCGACGGCATTCTCACCAATGCCGAAGGCCAGCGTCTTTCCTTTACCGTCACCAGCGGTTATGAATCACTGGCTCCGGTGTTGACGATCCTCAAAGAAGAAGCCGCCAAGGCGGGTCTCGACTTCCGCATCGAAGTGCTGGATGGCACGGCGGCCTTCAAGAAGGTGCAGGAAAAGCAGCACGAGATTCAATTCACGGCGTTCGGCGTGTTCTTGGAAATGTATCCGCGTTTCTGGGAGTCCTACCACTCAGACAATGCCTATGACGATGCCTTTCTGGAAGATGGCAGTGTGAATCCCGCGCGCCAGATCGAGGTACAGACCAACAATCTGGAGAGCTTTGCAGACTACGAGTTCGATCAGTTGGTTGATCAGTACACGGCCTCTTCCGACAAGGATGACATGGTGCAACTGGCGCATCAGATGATCCAGATGCATCACGATCATGCGTCTTTCGTCCCGGGATTTGTGCAGTCGTTTTACCGGATAGGTCATTGGCGCTGGGTGAAGTTCCCCGAGAATTTCAACCATAAGCACTCGGATTCTGCAGGTGAGTTGTTTGTGCACTGGTTCGATCCGGTTGCGAAGGAAGAGACTCTGGCGGCGCGCCGTTCAGGTCAGACGTTCGAGCCACAGATCAAGATTTATGATCAGTTTGCGGTAGGGTTGTAGGCCGGATGTCGAAGCCATTGATGTCGGAGCCGTTGCTGACGGTCAGCCACCTGATCACCGAATTTGAAACTGATGAAGGTCGCGTGCGCGCGGTCGATGATGTCAGTTTTACCATTGCTGCCGGGGAGACCCTCGGAGTGGTGGGCGAATCGGGTTGCGGCAAAAGCGTGACCGCGCAATCCATCATGCGTCTGCTGCCCCAGCCTATGGGGCAGATCGCCGGCGGCTCGATCATGTTTCAGGGGCGTGATCTCGTCTCCTTGCCGTTGACCGAAATGCAGAAGATTCGCGGCGCCCGCATCGGCATGGTATTCCAAGAGCCGATGACCGCACTCAACCCGGTGCATACCATCGGTCGTCAACTCACTGAAGTCCTGCTGCTGCACAAGCCCATCTCCAAGCAACAAGCCCTCCGCGAAGCGGTCGCCATGCTCGACAAGGTGGGCATCCCGGCACCAGACATCCGCATGGGCGAATACCCGCATCAGTTGTCCGGTGGCATGCGCCAGCGCGTAGTGATCGCGATGGCGCTGGCGTGTCAGCCGAGCTTGCTGATTGCCGACGAGCCTACCACCGCGCTCGACGTGACCATTCAGGCGCAGATACTCGAACTGATCAAAGAATTGCAGAACGACATGGGTATGGCGGTGATGCTGATTACCCATGATCTCGGCGTGATCGCCGAGACCTGTTCTTCTGTGGTGGTGATGTACGCGGGCAAGGTCGCGGAGAAGGGCAGTGTTTACGATGTCTTCGATCATCCAACCCATCCCTACACGCGCGGCCTGCTGGAATCGATTCCGCGTCTGGACAGCACGCCCAAGTCGCGGCTGAGCATCATTCCCGGCATGGTGCCCGGGCTGCTGGATCTGCCCGCCGGTTGTCGTTTCGAGAACCGCTGTAGTTATCGCAAGGATTCCTGTACCCGCGCCGTGCCGTCGATCGAGACGGTGAACGATGGTCATGAGGTCAGCTGCTTCGAGTGGCGTGATCTCAAGGAGAATGCCCGCGTGAGTGGCAACGCCGGCGCGGGCGGCGACAGTGCAACCTTCAAGATGAGTGCTGTGGCATGAGTGTGATCCCTCTGGTGAATTCTTCCGTTTCTCCGCTGCTGCAGGTGCGCGACCTGAAGATGCACTTTCCGGTCAAGGAAGGGGTTTTCATGCGCACGGGCAAGTACAACAAGGCCGTGGATGGCGTCAGCTTCGACATCATGCCGGGGGAGACGCTTGGGCTGGTGGGTGAATCGGGTTGCGGCAAGTCCACGCTGGGGCGCTGCATCGCGCGGCTCTATCAACCCACGGCGGGCGAAGTGATTTTCAACGGTACCGACATCAGTCGTCTGGGGCGCAAGCCGCTGATGCCGTTTCGTCGTGATATTCAGATGATCTTTCAGGATCCAATGGAATCGCTCAACTCGCGGCACACGGTGGGGGAGATTCTCGAAGAGCCGTTTATCGTGCAGAGCATCGGCGACAAAGCCTTCCGGCGGCAGCGTGTGAAGGAGTTGCTGGAGGTGGTGGGGTTGCCCGCGCGCTCGGTGACGCGTTACCCCTTCGAATTTTCCGGTGGTCAGAGGCAGCGCATCGGCATTGCCCGCTCCATCGCGCTGAACCCCAAGCTAATCATCTGTGATGAGCCGGTGTCGGCGCTGGACGTGTCGATCCAGAGTCAGATTCTCAATCTGCTTATTGATCTGCAGAAGGAATTCAACCTGTCCTACCTCTTCATCGCCCATGATCTTGCGGTGGTGAAGCACATCTCCGATCGCATCGCGATCATGTATCTAGGCAAGATTGTCGAGAGTGGCGTAGGGGAGAGCATCTACCGCACTGCGCGTCACCCCTACACGCAGTCGCTCATCTCGGCCATTCCCGTGCCGGACCCGCACCACAAGTCCCATCGCCAGGTACTGGTGGGCGATGTGCCCTCGCCGATCAATCCGCCCTCCGGCTGCGCGTTCCATACCCGCTGTCCGCAGGTGATGGATATTTGCCGCAGTGCCACGCCAGCACTGAGTGCTGATCGGCAGCCTGTTTCCTGTCACCTGTACAACACCTGATAGCCACCTGTGGGAGCTTGCAGGCACGCTCCCACAATTAGCCCTTGCCTTTCATCTTGTTCGGGCCCTTGAGACTGTCTTTTTCCATGTACGCGATGATGGCGCCGGCGATGTCCTTGCCGGTGGCCCGCTCGATGCCTTCCAGACCGGGGGAGGAGTTTACCTCCAGCACTAGTGGGCCATGATTAGAACGGATGATGTCCACGCCCGCCACATCCAGCCCCATCACCTGCGCTGCCTTGACGGCCAGTTTGCGCTCGTCAGGGCGAAGTCTGACTACGGAGCCGGTGCCCCCAAGATGCAGATTGGAACGGAACTCACCCGGTGCGGCAGTGCGTTGCATCGCGGCAATCACGCGGTCGCCAATGACGAAGCAGCGAATGTCGGCACCACCGGATTCCTTGATGAATTCCTGCACCAGAAAGTCGGCCTCCAGGCCACGGAAGGCGGTGATCAGAGCCTCGGCAGCCTTGTCGGTTTCAGCCAGCACGACGCCGTTACCATGTGTGCTTTCCATGATCTTGACCACCAGCGGCGCGCCGCCGACCGAGGCGATCAGGTCGCTGGTGGCATCCGCCGAGTGGGCATAGCTGGTGATGGGTTGGCCGATGCCTTTGCGGGCCAGCAACTGGTGCGCGCGCAGTTTGTCGCGCGAGCGGGTGATGGCTATGGATTCGTTGACGGAGTAGATGCCGCAGACTTCAAACTGGCGCAGTACCGCACACCCATAGCCGGTCACACTGGCGCCGATGCGCGGGATGACGGCATCAAACTCCAGGGCCTCCGGTTTCGGAGAGCCCGGACCCTTGTAAAACACCACAGGATTGTTGGCGGTGATGTTCATGTAGCACTTCAGAACATCGACTACACGCACTTCGTGGCCTCGTGCTCTGGCTGCTTCCACGAGTCTGCGCGTGGAGTAGAGCTTGCTGTTTCTGGACAGTACGCCGATTTTCATGCTGATGAATTCCTTGAGCGGGGAGCAAGTATTGCGTGTGGCAGCGGGCGCTTAAACTACCACAAGGGCTTGGTAAAAGAGACGGGGCGCGGAAAAAACAATCTTGTGGAGCAGCAAACTCGCACGGAGCTTTGCAGCAGTGTCTGCACCCGTAATGTCGGCCGCTGAGAAAAACGCAGGTATACTGCCCGGCATTGATTCCCAAACCCATGAACCGGAACCTTTTGCCATGATTGCAGCACGCTCCTCTTTTGTTGTCGCCTTCGCCTTCGCCCTCAGCCTGCTGGCCTCTGCGTGTAGTGACAACACCACGCCGCCGTCATCTGCGCCTGCTGCTATTGCCGCGTCGGGCTGTGCAGCCGCCGACATGGTGCTCCACAGCACGACCGTTTATACCTCCAACGAGGCGCAGTGGACAGCCGAGGCTGCAGCCGTGCTGGACGGTCGCATCGTGTTCGTGGGCAGCAATGCCGACGCACAACGCTACATGTGCGGCAGCGCCGAGATCCTCGACATGGCTGGCCGCTATGTCTACGCCGGCTTCACGGACAGCCATCAGCACCTGGAGGGCGTCGGCCGCCGCACCAAGACGCTGAGCCTGTTCGGCATTCCCACGCTGCAGCAGACCGTCGCCCGCATTGAAGAGTGGGCTGCCACAATTCCCGAAGGCAACTGGATTCAAGGGCGCGGCTGGATCGAGCGCGAGTGGACCGACGAACAGCGCTTCCTCAACAAGGGCGACGTGGATCGCTTCACTGCCAACAAGCCGCTGTACATGCCCCGCGCTGATGGGGTGTCGGCACTGGTGAACTCGAAGGCGATGGAGCTGGCCGGCGTCAACGGCGACACGCCCGATCCGGAAGGTGGGCGCTTCGAACGTGATATCGACGGCAATCTCACCGGCTATGTGCTGGCGAACGCGATGAATGTGTTCACCGCGATCCTGCCCCCCGAGACCGACGAGTACCTGAAGGACAACCTGCTGCGAGGCCTGCAGAGCAATGCCGCGCTGGGCTGGACGCAGACGCAGGATGCGGGTATGTCCTATCGCCTGGTGGACCTGATGACACAGCTGCATGCCGAAGGGCAGATGGCCCACCGTGTGTATGCCGCCATCCCCGTGGAAGAAGCGGCGGAGATGCTCAGCCGTGGCCGGGAAAAGACGGACGATGACCTGTTCGACGTGCGCGGGATCAAGGTATTCATCGATGGCACCCTGGGCTCGCGCGGTGCGGCGCTGATCGACAACTACTCCGATGCGGATCACAACGGCTTCATGAACCGTACCACCAAGGAGGATCTGGTGCCGGTGCTGCACGCGGCGCTGCGTCAGGGCATTCAGATCGAGACCCATGTGATCGGTGACCGTGCGGTGCGCACGCTGTTAGATTGGTATGCCGAGGCCCGTGATGCCGTGCCGCGCAGCGAGTGGGCCAGCGAGGATTTGCGCTGGCGCATGGAACATGCGCAGATCATTCCGCCCAGTGACCAGCAGCGTTTCGTGGACCTCGGAGTGCTGCCCTCCATGCAGCCAAGCCACGGCATCGGCGACCTGAATTTTGCGCCCGACCGCCTTGGCCCCGACCGTCTGGGCTATGCCTACCCCTGGCAGCAGCTGGTGGATCGCGGTTTGATGATTCTGGGGGGCTCGGATGCGCCGGTGGAAGTGGGCGACCCGCGCATCGAATTCTATGCGGCGGTGGCTCGCAAGCGTCTTGATGGCACCGATGGCGAAGGCTGGCATCCCGAGCTGGCAGTCTCCCGCGAGACAGCGCTCAAGATGTTCACGATATGGCCTGCTCACGGCGCTTTCCAAGAGGCCATCCGTGGCTCCGTGGAAGTGGGCAAGTACGCAGATTTCACTATTTTTGACAGGGATATCATGGCCGTTGAGGTAGCCGATATCCTGACTGCCGAGAACGTGATGACTATCGTTGGCGGCGAGATCACCTACCGCCGCTGAGGCACGCTCCCACAGGCTCAGCTGCCCAGATCAAAGTCCAGGGACATGTAGAACTGGCGTCCGAACGGGTCATCAATGCGAGTCTCCAAGCCACCAGCCACTGGCAGACGCTGGGCATCACGGTCAAACAGGTTCGTGATACCCATAGTGAGAGTGGAGTCGGCGCTGAAGGCCGTGAAGCTGTACGAGTAGCGAGCATCCACTTTGGTGATTGGGCGTATGTAGGCCGGCGCAAAGGCTTCGTAGTTCAGCGCCAGCGTGTCTTCGTCGAATTTCAGCTTGCCGCTGTGCCGCGCGGTCATACTCGCACTGTGATCACCTCTGAACCAGGACAGCCCCAGATTCGCCTTGTAGCGCGGCAGGGGAGGTGCGAGGTTGGTGATGGCGTTCTGTCCGCCGATGCCGCTCGTCAGCGGCGAGAACTCATCCGGCAGATACTCCCAGCGGGTGTAGTAGTTGCCAGCCAGGCTGGCGGTGAAGCTGCCCAGGTTACCCACGTCGAAGCTGTAACGCAGACGAAAGTCGATGCCTTCCACATACTGTGACGACAGGTTGATCGGCGCACGGTAGACATCGGTCACCTTGCCGGTGGCATCCCGCTCGATCAGCTCGTTCGGGTTCGCCAGTGCCCACGCAATGCCTTTCGCGGCATCGGCCGGAACGGTGGTCGGGCGGTAGGTTGCCGTGGTCAGATTGTTGGTGGCCATAAACGAATTCAGCTCGCGCCGCGTCACTTCGGCAGTGATCAGCGTCGAAATACGGCCGATGTACTCGATCTCCTGGTAGTCAACGTCGACACTCAGTCCTTCGATCGGACGCCAGCTCACACCGAAGTTCATGATCTCGGATTCTTCGGCGCCCAGACTGGGATTGCCGGACGTACAGCTGTCAGTGCCGTCCAGTGAGATATTGGTCAGCGGATCCACACCACTGGTGACGATGGTGCAAGTGTCCTTGGCCAGCGGACGCAGTTGACCTGGCGAAGGGGCAAGGAAGCTTTCACCATAACTGGCGCGCATGGCCAGAGTTTCCAGCGGCTCCCACAGAATCGAGATCTTGGGCTTGGTAGCACTGAAGCCGATGGTGTAGAAGTCCTCGCTGCGCACCGCTGCCTTTATGCCCAGGTTCTCAAGAATGGGAATCTCCACTTCACCGAATACAGCGCGGACTGCGGAATGCCGGTCAGTCGTGGGTACGAGCTTCGCAGTGGCATTCGAATAGAGGTTGTCCCGCATCGTTGTGTAGGGGTTCTCGAAGTCGAAATTCTTCTCGTCGCGCACCTGCCCGCCAAAGGCGGCACGAATCGTCCCGTTGGGAACGGCCATTACCTCGCCATTGAAGACGAAATCGAAGTACTTCAAACGGTCATGGATGTCGCGGTATTTGAGCGGGTCTACCAGCCAGTCCATCATGGCCTGGCTATTGGCTGTTTTCGGCGCGTTGTAGGAGGGCGAGCGTGAGTCCGCCGATCCGAAGGGGTTGAACCATTCATTGCCGCCGGGGCCGCCGCGGCCGTTCAGTGCATTGACCATCTTGGACAGACGCCACACCCGGCCGTCGTATTCGCGCCAGGAGTCCTGATAGCCTGTCCAGGCCTCGCCTTCCCAGGTTGTATCACCTACCTTGAAGTTGCCACCGAATTTGTAGGCGTCGGCGTAATAGTGATAGTCCGTCATCGCCATGCCACTGTCGGTGAGCACGTTCGGCAGGGTGCCGGCTTTGGTGATCGGGCGCCAGGTGGACGGCCTGACTCGCGTGCCGAAGGGGTTGGCAGGATGGTTCACCGGCACGAACAGGCTGGTCAGGTTGGCGGTCACCGAATTGCTGGGCGAGCTGGCAAGCACTGACTTGCGATCATTGACACTCATCTGGAATTCCAGTGTCAGCGCGTCATTGACTGGGTATCTGAAATTGTTGAAGAGGGTAACGCCCTCGGAAGGCCGCGCGTAGTCCTGCCATTCGCCGAAGTAGAGACGGCAGCCGGTGGCGAAGACTTCACCGCTCGGGTATGAGCCAAACTGGCTGACATCGTTATTTTGGCCGTTGAAGGTGCCACAGCTCGGATCCGTGCGGCCCGAGCCAGTGGCAGTTGCCCAGCGGCCAGGGTTGTTGTAGGCGCTGTCCTGGTCGTAAAACTGCTGGTACTTGGGGCGTTCAGACACCAGCATCGGCGTGCGCTTGCTGACTTCGACGGCGCCCACCCAGTCCAAGCCATTGGCGAAGGAGCGTCCCATGAGAAACTCGGCGGTATATTGCTCGGAGCTGTTCTGCTGGTCGGTCTTGTAGTACACGCGGCCCTTCATGCCGTCGTATTTTTTGTAGGGAATCAGGTTCGCCACTCCGGCCACGGCGTCGGAACCATAGAGAGCAGCACCACCGTCGGTCACGATTTCTACCGAGCGTTGAGCGATGCCTGGCAAGAGTGAAGACACGGCACTTTCGTTGACGGCACGGCGTCCGTCTACCAGAGTGAGGGTGCTTTCAGTGCCGAGCCCGCGCAGGTTGAAGCGCGCAGAATTGGAGTCCTGCTGGCCGTCCTGGGTTGCGAGCACCGAGGCTACCGTGTCGATGTTTTCCATGTAGGGAAGATCGCGCAGGTATTCGCCGAGGTTGGCGGCACCGGAATACATCAGGTCATCCTGGGTGATGGTTTCCACAGGCGAGGCATTGGTGAACTGGCTATTGCGAATGAAGGACCCGGTGACAACTACCTCTTCAATTTCCTCCTCATCCGTTGCGGCCTGACCGAACGCCGTGACGGGAATGAGGAACAGGGCAACGGCGCCAAGCAGATAATTGCTGGCAAGGGCGCTGCCGCCCTTTCTTGAGGAGCGCTTCATACTATTCTCCACTTATTTTTCTTGTTGTTGTAAACGCATATCAGTTGTCATTGGACTATGACCGGAATCGCTACGATAGTGAAGGCTTATCGAACCTGCTTAGCCGCACGCATGCAGGGATTGGTCAGGCAGGGAGTCTTGCGCATGAGCCGCAAACCGGAGATCATCGGACTGAGCATAAGTAACAGTCTTCCGTCCCAGTCTCAGCGAGAGAGCAATATGTGCAACCTGGAATTATTTTCTGCACGCCTTTGCATGCCTGTGCGCGCCCTGCTGATGTTACTGGTGTTGACCGGAGTGGCCGACAGCGCTCCGCTGCAGGCTCAGGAGCACCCTCTTATAGGCTCCTGGCGTATCAACGAAGAATTGAGTGATGATCCGGACGAGCGGGTCGAGGCCGCTATCATCGAGGGCGGTGGGCGTGTGCAGCGCAAATGGTTTGGCCGTGAGGAAAAGGGGCGTTACCGAGGCGGGCCTGCCGAGCAGGAACT
The DNA here is from genome assembly GCA_903862645.1 of uncultured Gammaproteobacteria bacterium. Classification (GTDB taxonomy): domain Bacteria; phylum Pseudomonadota; class Gammaproteobacteria; order Pseudomonadales; family Pseudohongiellaceae; genus UBA5078. The sequence continues at coordinate 15,695 of CAIOZF010000022.1, read as the reverse complement.
CTACGATCGCATCACCTATGACCCGATCCTGCGCATCGACTACACAGAGCCGGAATTCTGGTTCGGTTACGCAGACGGCTACCAGCGGGTCTTTCACAGTGATGGACGGACCCGCAGCGTCGGTGCCAATGAGCATTACACCTCTGGCGGAGAGGATTTTTCCTTGGCCGAGTGGCAGGGCGAGACGCTGGTGGTGGAGGCTCGACCGCGCGACGGCGGGTTCACGATGGAGACCTACACCCTTGAAGAAAACAACACCCGCCTGCGGGTAGAGTTGGAGATAAGCCCCCTGAACTTCGGAGCTGCTATCACGCTGGTGCGGGTTTACGATCGCCAGCAGCCTTAAAAATCGCCCTGTTGCAGTTGACGTGCCAAAAGGGCGTGAGTAAGCTGCCACGTTCGTTTAAGGGCCGCCAGCCTTGTCGGCTACCGTTCCGTCGCCAAGATCAATTCGGTGTTTGAAATCCAGTGTTAAAAAAAGTCCTCATTGCCAACCGTGGCGAGATCGCCGTTCGGATTGCCCGCGCCTGCCGTGAACTCGGTGTGCGTTCCGTTGCTATTTATAGCGAGGCGGATCGCTACGCACTGCATGTGAAGAAGGCAGATGAGGCTTACTCCGTCGGCCCGGACCCATTGCAGGGCTATCTGAATCCGCATCAGCTGGTGAATCTGGCGGTGGAAACAGGTTGTGACGGACTGCACCCGGGATATGGATTCCTGTCGGAAAATCCGGAACTGGCGGAGATATGTGCCAGTCGTGGCGTGAAATTCATCGGCCCGACCGCCAGCGTCATTCAGTCGATGGGTGACAAGACCGAAGCACGTCGTTCTGCAGTACGTGCCGGCGTTCCGGTGACACCGGGCACCGATGGCAATCTGACCGATGTCGATGACGCGCTGCGAATGGCGGAAAAATTCGGTTATCCCGTGATGCTCAAGGCGACGTCCGGTGGTGGCGGTCGCGGCATCCGTCGTTGCAACGATCCCAAAGACCTGCAGCAGAATTATCAGCGCGTCATCTCCGAGGCGACCAAAGCATTCGGTCGCGCCGATGTGTTTCTGGAGAAATGTATCGTCAATCCGCGCCACATTGAGGTGCAGATACTGGCGGATTCTTTCGGCAACACCGTGCATCTGTTTGAGCGCGACTGCTCCATTCAACGTCGCAACCAGAAACTGATCGAGCTGGCTCCTTCGCCTCAGATCAATGACGAGCAGCGCCAATACATCGGTGAGTTGGCGGTAAAAGTGGCCCGCGAAGTGGGCTACGAAAATGCGGGAACTGTGGAGTTTCTGCTTGATAGCGATGGCAGTTTCTACTTCATGGAAATGAACACGCGCGTGCAGGTGGAGCACACCATCACCGAAGAGATCACCGGCATTGACATCGTGCGCGAGCAGATTCGCATCGCCTCTGGTCTGCCATTGTCTGTGCAGCAGGAGACAATTACCTACACGGGATTTTCCGCCCAGTTCCGCATCAATGCCGAAGATCCGAAGAATGGTTTCCTGCCCAGCTTCGGGCGCATCAGTCGCTACTATTCACCGGGCGGGCCTGGCGTGCGCACCGATGCGGCCATCTACACCGGCTATACGATTCCACCGCATTATGATTCCATGTGCGCCAAGCTGGTGGTGTGGGCGCGCAATTGGGAAGAGTTGCTGGATCGCTCGCTGCGGGCACTGGAAGACATGCAGATTTACGGCATTCACACGACCCGTGAATACTACAAAGAGATTCTGAAGCATCCCGATTTCCGTGCGGGAGATTTCAACACCGGCTTCGTTGAGGCGCATCCGGAGTTAACGCAATATTCCACCAAGCGTCGACCAGAGTTTCTGGCCGCTGCGATAGCCGCTGCGATAGCGGCGCAATCGGGCATGTAAGAACCAGCCCGCTCCCACAGGGCAAATGAAACACGCAAGTCAGGAGACCTCTTGCATGAGCAGGAAAATTCACATTACCGATGTCGTCCTTCGTGACGGCAATCAATCACTGATCGCGACCCGTATGCGTCTGGAAGACATGCTACCAGTGTGCGAGGCGCTGGATCAGGCAGGGTACTGGTCTCTGGAAGTCTGGGGCGGCGCGACCTTCGATGCCTGCGTGCGGTTCCTGAAGGAAGATCCGTGGGAGCGTCTGCGCACGCTGCGCCGCGCCCTTCCCAACACCCGTTTGCAGATGCTGCTGCGCGGTCAGAACCTGCTCGGCTATCGCCACTACCCGGATGATGTCGTCGAGGCTTTTGTGCACAAGTGTGCCGAGAACGGCATGGACGTATTCCGAATTTTCGACGCCCTCAATGACGTGCGCAACATCAAGACCGCCGTGGCCGCGACCATCGCCGCGGGTAAACATGCCCAAGGTACCATCTGCTACACCGAGAGCCCCGTGCACACCGTCAAGGATTTTGTGCAGCAGGCCCGTGTGATGGCCGATATGGGATGCCACAGCATCGCCATCAAAGACATGGCCGGTCTGCTGACTCCAGAAGTCACCTTCGAGCTGGTCAGCAGTCTGAAGAACGCCGTCGACCTGCCCCTGTTCCTGCACTCCCATTACACCTCGGGCATGGCCTCCATGTGCCAGCTCAAAGCAGTTGAGGCCGGTATCGATCATATCGACACGGCTATCTCCGCATTCGCGGGCGGCACCAGCCATCCGCCGACTGAGACCATGAAGGCCGTGCTGGAAGCGGCCGGTTACGAGACCGGGCTGGATTCAGTACTGCTGGAGCGTATCGCCGCGCATTTCCGCGAAGTGCGCCGCAAGTACCATCAGTTCGAGAGCGAATATAACGGCGTGGACACCCAGGTGCTGCTCAGTCAGGTGCCTGGCGGCATGATGTCCAATCTGGCCAACCAGCTCAAAGAGCAGGGCGCGCTGGACCGCATTCAGGAAGTGTTCGCGGAGATCCCGCGTGTGCGCAAGGATCTGGGCTACCCGCCGCTGGTCACGCCAAGCTCGCAGATTGTTGGCACTCAGGCCGTGTTGAATGTGCTCGGGGGTCGCTATGAAACCATCACCAACGAGGTGAAGCGCTATCTGCAGGGTCTGTACGGCGCCGCACCGGCACCGGTGGATGCCGAGTTGCGCGTGCGTGCGATTGGCAATGAAGAGGTGGTGGAGTGTCGTCCTGCCGACTTGCTTGCGCCAGAGCTTGACGCGCTGCGTGAAAAGATCGGCAGCGACGCCCGCAGTGAAGAAGATGTGTTGACCTATGCCATGTTCCCGGATGTCGGCATGCAGTATCTGCAGCATCGCAACAAGGGTACGCTCAAGCCCGAGGCGCTGATTCCACCATCAATTGGTGCAGTGGTCGGCAGTATCGCCCACGAATTCAAGGTCACCATTCACGGTGAGACTTTCGATATCCACGTCACTGGCGTTAGCCCTTCGGGCGAGAGCGAGCGGCGCTTCTACATGACCGTCGACGGCGAACCCGAGGAAGTGACGCTGGAAATGACTGGCGACATGGCTGGCGGTGCGGCCGCAACAGACAGCCGTCCGGGTCGGCGTATGCGCGCCACCGGGCCTGGCCATGTAACAGCGGCTATGCCCGGCAACGTCGTTGAAGTATTGGTCAAGGAAGGACAGAGCGTGAATGCCGGTGACCCCGTGCTGGTGATCGAGGCAATGAAGATGGAGACCGAGATCAAGGCAGCCGTCAGTGGCGTCGTGGTCAGCGTGTTCGTCAAAAAGGGCGACCGCATCACCCCGGCTGAGACGCTGCTGGATATCAAACCCTGATCCAGTCTGCTCCCGCACCTCACTTCCAGATCAGGGGTTCAACCTTGATGGCGATGAACTGTCCGGCAATCATCGCCGCGACAAAAAGCATTATCTGGGGTGAGAGCGAGGCGAGGCCGGCCAGCGCCGGGCCTGGGCATAGCCCGGCCAGTCCCCAGCCGATACCGAACAGAATGCCGCCGCTGAGCAGTGGCGAATCGATCTTGGTCTTGGTCGGCAGCACGAAGCGCTCGGCCAGCACGGGCTTGGGGCGGCGGGTAATCAGCGGGAAGCCGATCAGCGTCACCACCAGCGCGCCTCCCATCACCAGCATGAGCGTCAGATCCCACTCGCCGGCAACATCCAGAAATCCGATTACGCGGGCCGGATTGATCATTTCTGAAATAGACAGGCCGAGTCCGAAGACAATTCCGCAGGCCAAAGCAGCAAGGATAGTTTTCATGACAGCAGGTGCCTCGTGACATAGACGGTAATGACGGCGACGGCCATGAAGGTCACGGTCGCGGTAATGGAGCGCGGCGAGCGGCGGGCAATCCCGCAGACACCATGACCGGAGGTGCAGCCGGAGCCGAGCCGCGTGCCGATACCAACCAACAGGCCAGCGACGATCAGCAGCGGCCCCTCGGCCTGCATCTCGATCGGCAGCGGGCCGATAAAGATCTGATAGAGCACCGCGCCGAGGATGAGACCGCCAATAAAGGCGGCTCGCCAGGGCAGTCCGTCGGCATGGTTGAAGGTGATGACACCAGTCAGTATTCCGGAGATTCCGGTGATGCGGCCGAGCAACAACAGCATCATGACGCTGGCCAGGCCGATGAGGCCGCCACCGATCAATCCGCCAGCAACGTTTGGTTCGATCATAGTGAGTCCTTTGGGCATAAGCTCAGGGCGTGGTAATACGTGCCTATAGTCCCAGCTTGCGGGCTGGTTGGCAATTGTTCAACCCCGCGACTGCAGTATCCCGATGGTCCCAAAATTTGCTACGCTGGCCTCGACATCTCTCTGTTCAGACAACTGCGCTCAGGACCGACTCCATGCCCGACAGACCAATTCCTCACAAACCAGCGCCCGATAAAATGGTGCTTCAGGACTTCGAGCCGCACGAGCACGATCATGGCCATTGCATGGCAGATGCGCTGCGTGAGGCTGAGCGCGTGTGCGCAAAGCGCGGTGAACGCTTCACCCCCTTGCGCCGGACCGTCTTCGAACTGCTGTGGTCCAGCCACAAGCCGGTCAAGGCCTATGAGCTGTTGGCGCAGTTGGCGCTGACCCATGACCGTCCGGCGCCGCCGACGGTGTATCGGGCGCTGGATTTTTTGCAGGAGGCCGGGCTGGCGCATAAACTGGAGTCGCTCAACGCCTACATCGGTTGCGGCGAACCGGGGCGACGCCATCAGGGGCAGTTCCTGATCTGCGAAGATTGTGGTGTCGTCGCCGAACTGGACGACGAGTTTTTGACCGCGATGATTGACACCAATGCAAAGAAAATCGGCTTCAAAGTGAACGATGAAACCATCGAGATCAGCGGTCTTTGCCGGCAGTGTCAAATATCTTGAAGGATTTTCTTCTGCTCCCCACAGCTATCAAATCTTGCGTTGGATCAAACTCAGGAAAGGCACGCTCCGGCAGCATTCCGACGTGCTTGCTCTTGGCGTTCACCCGCGTTCATACTCCGTTCATGACTCGTCCTTCAGGAGTTTCAACATGTTCTACCCGCGCGCAAAGTTGTCTCTGATTTTCAAGCGGTACCTGCTGAGCGGTTCCGTGCTGCTGGGCCTGAGCGCCTGCATCAACGTCAGCAATTCCGATCACGACGCGAATGCGACCCCGGCAGGTCCGACCCTCCCTATCAGCCACAACGAGTTGATGGTCGCGCTAATCAATCATGCCGCCGATCCGATCTGGGTTGCCGCGTGGCGCAACCCGCGCACCGATCGGGAATGGCGAGAATTGGAACGTCTGGCTTATCAGATTGAAGTCGGTGGCGCACTGTTGCAACTTCCCGGCACCGGCCCACTGGACGCCCAGTGGGCTGCCACGCCGCGCTGGCGTGAGTATGCGGAGCAGCTGAGCAGCGTCGGGGCGGGTGCCGTAATGGCTGCGCGCAACCGCAATGTGGAGCAGGTCGCCCGCGCTGGGGATGAACTGGTCGAAGTCTGCGAGTCCTGCCACCGAGATTTCAAACCGGATTTGCCCACCATGGACATGTTTGGCGAGCTGACGCCACTGCCGCCGGTGTCAGTGCAGTGAGTCAACCACGAAACCCTTGTGGGAGCAGGCAGAAAAACCAAGTGATTGAAGGAAATCGTTGAAAATTTCGCGACGCAAGTTTGTCCTTGGACTTGATGCCGATGTTGCCGGGTGAGCGCGTGCAGGTGTTGATTAGTTTCCAGACCCATGCGGGCATCTACTTGTATCACTGTCACATCCTCGAACACGAGGATATGGGCATGATGCGCAGTTTTCTGGTCGAGACTTAACGTATTCCAGTCTGCAAACTACAACAACAAGGGGACCGCCATATGAAGCGAAGAATGTTTACCAAAGGGTTGTTGTCCGCGCTGGCAGCAGCGCCTGCGTTGTCGATCGGCCGGTTTGCCTCGGCGCAGTCTGCGCAGGGCCAGCGCTGGTCTCTGGTGGCCGATCTGGCCGAATGCTGCAGCTGCGAGATTCCCTGTCCATGCAACTTTGGGCGCCCGACAGAGCTGCGCTGCGATGGTAACCGTCTGATCCGGATTCGCGAGGGGCAGTTCGAAGGCGCCGATCTTGCCGGCATCACTTTCCTCGTGACATTCCTGATGGGGCAATGGACGCGCATCCACATCGACGACAGCATGACGCCTGCGCAGCTGGAGACCCTGGACAAGCTGTTGCCAGTGGCCTTTGCCGGATTTGATCGCGTGGCGCGCAACAAAGCGCGCGTGCCAATGACGATCACGCAAACCGAGACGACGCTGAGTTACTCGGTGCCGGAGTCGAAGGTGGAAATGAAGTTATTGCCAGGGCTCGGTGGAGAGAGAATCGTGATTGATGGTTTGCCAAACCCGAATTATTACGAGTACGTGCAGTATGAGTCAGTGGTGCACACGCATGAGAGTGCGGATGCGAAGTGGAGTTATTCCGGGACCAATGGTTTCACCTCTGTGATGCGCGTCAGCGGCTGATACCAACCCCAGCTATAACATGGTTCCACGTCAAGCTCAGAGACGATGGTGAAACTCCTCTATAACAGGAACAAAGATTCAGGATTCCTCGTAATGTCAGAAAAAATTCCCAGCCACAGCAATCCCGCCATGCCCCTCATTGATGCCATTTACGCTCGCCGTTCTGTGCGGGGTTATCTCGACAAGGAGGTGTCGCCCGCACTGTTGCAACGCATTTTTGCAATCGCGCAGCAGGCGCCCTCCAATTGCAACGTGCAGCCGTGGAAGGCTTATGTCGCGTCGGGTGATTTGAAACGACGTCTGAGCGCGCAGATGGTGGAAAATATTCACAGTGGCGTGACGCCGAATCCGGACTATGAATATAGATGGGACTTTGAAGCGGACTATCGCCGTCGTCAGGTTGATTGTGCCGCGGCGCTGTATTCCTGCATGGGCATCGAGCGCGGTGACAAGGCGGGACGGCAGCGCGCGGTGCTGCGCAATTTCGAATTCTTCGACGCGCCTCATATGGTCTTCATCGGCATGGACAAGGAGTTCGGTGCGACGGTGGCCATTGATGTCGGTATGTGGGCGCAGACGCTGATGCTCACGCTGGTGTCATTCGGCCTGCACAGCTGCGCCATGGGCACAATGCGCAACTTTCCGGATCTGGTGCGCGAGGCTTTCGATATTCAGGACGGCACCAGGATTCTGTTCGGGATAGCCTTTGGCTACGAGGATGTGGCAGTGGCCGCGAACGCCACGCGGACCACTCGCGATCCGATTGCGGCCAATGTGGAGTTTCGTTCGTGATGGTTATGGAGTTCAACGATAAAAAAGCTCGCAGTTCTGCCGATGGCTGTATATCTGATTCACACAATCGGTTCTAACGTGCTGGACGTACGATTTCAAACGCAGAGATGGCTCAGTACTTTTCCTGAGCCCCATCCTCAATCCAACCTCGTCTGCACAAGGTCGTGCAATGCCTCCGGCAGCCCCTCGTGTTGCCACTTGAAGCCAGCTGCCTCAAGGCGCGCAGGCAGCGCCTTGGTGCTGCCAAGCATCAGGCTCGCGCGCTCGCCGAGCAGCAGGCGCAAAACCCAGGCCGGAGGAGTCAGCCAGACGGGGCGGCGCAGGGATTTGCCGAGGGCGCTGGCGAATTCGCGATAGCGCACCGGGTTGGGGGCCGTGAGGTTGAAGGGGCCTTGTTGTTTGTTGGAGTCGAGCAGAAACAGCACTGCGTTGACCCAGTCCTGCAGGTGTATCCAGCTGTACCAAAATTGACCGTTGCCCAATGAGCCACCGAGCCCTAAGCGGAACAAGGGCAACAACGGAGCCAGCAGACCGCCCTCGCCGAGCACCAGTCCCGTGCGCAGCAACACCGTGCGAACGCCCGCCGCGACTGCCGGCGCGGTGGCCAGCTCCCAATCCTTGACCATTGTGGATGCCCAATCCGTTCCCACCGCACTGTCCTCAGTGAGGGCTTGCTCGCCGCCAGCGCCATAGAAACCAATGGCTGAACCAGAGAGCAATACCTTTGGCGGTTGTGGCAACGCGCACACCCAGCGCACCAGATCGTTGGTCACGGCGATGCGGCTGTCGCGCAGAGCCTGCTTGTGGCGCGTCGTCCATGGGCGGGAGAAGAGGTTGGCGCCGGTCAGGTTGATCACCGCGTCGATCGGCTGCTGCACCTGCTCCAAGCTGTCGACCCATTGCGTGCCAGCCTTTCGCGCCAGGTGCAGGCGGGGGTGGCGGCTGAGGATGATGACGTCATCGCCGCGCCAGGTGAGCGCACGGCTCATGGCCTGGCCTAGGAATCCGCTGCCGCCGGTGATGAGAATACGCATGGTTGCTCCCTTCGTGCGTTGGTTGTGGGAGTGGGTGAGGCGCAGTGCTTAGAAATGCGCCTTGGTCAGCTCCACGTCGGCGCCTTCCCATGCTTCGGAGAAGCGCTCGCGCACGACAGCGGCTTCTGCTGTCTTGTCTTGTGCCTCCAGCGCGTCAGCCAGGCCATGCAGTGCCCAGCCGTTTTCCTGCAGCAGCGAGAGGTCTTCCAGGAACACCGGCTCGGCCAGTTCCGGCTTGCCCGTGTTCAGGTAGGCCTGGCCTAAGAACAGGCGCGTGGACTGGATCCAGTCGGGCGGCTCCATGTAGCGCAGCTTGTCCTGCAGATCGACAGCCACCGTGAAGTGGGCAATCGCGTCTTCGAAATCACCCTTGGCATTGGCGATCTCGCCAGTCAGTAAATGCTCGGATACGGTCAGGATGTTTTTCGCGGAATTCACCGCCGCGCGCTGTGTTTCTAATACCGGGTTCTGCAGCGTGGTGCGCAGGGCGGCCAGTTCGGCCTCGGCGCTGGCGATGTCGCCCTTGGCGGCAAACGCGGCCCCACGGATGTGATTCATGGTGCCTTGCAGGAAGGGACGCGTGTCGGGTTGGGCGGGCAGGGCGAGGATCTCGTCCCATTGGCCGAAGGCTTTCAGCGTCATCAGTTCCACGGAGACGTTGCGCATGGACTGGCCGCGGTCCAGTTGCTCGGCAGTGGTGGCCGCCACCATCGGTCCGGTGATTGCGAGGGTTTGTGCAAGGTTGCCCTGCAGCACGCCAGCCCATTGGATGAACATGCGGGCGTGGCCACGGTGATTGGTGGCGGACAGGAAGTAGGTGCCGTAGGCGGGCAGGACGCGGTCGCCCCACTGTTCGACGAAGTATTCGTCGGCGATTACGGAGCGCTGGTTGGTGGCGATGGCATCCTCATAGCGGCCCAGGCGCATGAAGATGTGGCCGGGCATGTGCGCCATGTGGCCGATCTTCGGTGTCAGTGGTTCCAATGCATCGGCAGAAGTCTCAGCGCGGATGGGCTGGCGAGATGCTTCCATTAGGTGCACGTGCAGGTGGGTCAGCCCCGGGTGATAGGGGTTTTCGCTCATGCCCGTTTCCATGACCTGCATAGCCAGTTCGGTGTTCTCGCGTGGTGTGCCGTCCCACTCGAAGTAGTACCAGGGCGAGGCCATCATGATGGCGTGGCCGAGCAGGAAGGCGATCTCGTGGTCCTGCGGGTATTTTTCGTAGGCGGTCTTGGCCGAGGCGATGACCGCCTGGCTGCGGGCGGCCTGATCGGGATAGGTCGCCATGTCGAACATCGGCGTCAGCGCCTGAATCATGTCTTTCCAATTCTGCGGCTGATTGGCAGAGAGTTCGACGGCGCGGTCCATGGCCTTCTTGCCCTCGCCCATGGGGTCATCCGGCATGGCGCTGTTGCGGCTGTTGGCGTTGGGGCCAAGACCTTGTGCGCGTGCCCAGTGGATGCGGGCGTTATCCGGGTCAAAGCACAGCGCTGCATTGTAGGAGCCCACCGCCTCCGGGAAGTAGTAACCATAGGCCAAACGCAGACCTTGATCGAAGTAGTCCTGTGCTTCCGGCGAGGGTGAGCCGATGTCACGAGTGAAATCCCCCGTCCCTTCGACCAGCACGGCGTGCTCAGACGCACAGGCGAGCATCTCCGGCGTGGCCACCCAGCCGCTAGAAGATGCAGCGGTTTGCACACTGGCCGTTGTCGACGCAGTGGAAGTCGATGCAGATTGGTCAGACGCGGGGCTGCAGGCAGTTTGCAACAGGACGGTAGTCAGAGCAGCGGCAGTCAGTCGGAAATACGGGTTCATTGGCACCTCGATATCTTTTTTTTGTGTTAAACGCTGGGCGGGACTATAGCAGGGGGCACATTATTGTTCACTGGGTAGTTGAATGATTTGGTTATTGATTTGGTCATTGACTTGTTCGTTGACCCAGAACAATTTCCACCGCTTGTCCTACTCAGGATTGAACGGTAGCATGCAACTACCCGCCAAATATCACATTTTCTGCAGGACACCGACATGGTCACCAAAACCGAACAGGCAGATGCGCCTGATAACAGCGAGTTCCAGAAGTTCGTTGACGATATCGAGGAGCTGATCAAGGAAACCACCACGCTCACCGGCGAAGAACTGACGCGTGCCAGTGAGAAGCTGCGCGAGCGTATCGCACTGGCTAAACTGAGCACCAGCGTGATGGGCGGCGTAATCGCCGGACAGGCCACCAAGGCTGCAGAAGCCACAGATGAATACGTGAACGCCAAGCCGTGGAGCGCAGTCGGTATCAGCGCGGTCGTTGGATTGGTGATCGGTCTGTTGCTCGCGCGTCGCTGATCCCGCCGTGATGAAAAGGGAGAACGCAGCGTGAGTGATATCTCATCCGAGCAAGCGCCGAACCCCTCTGTCGGCGCGGACGCAGCGGCCGAGGAAATGGATGCCATGGACGTGCTGCGTATTCTGCGCAAGGCCGGCGGCTCGTTGCTGGTGCACAGCACACTGCACGGGCAGCTCATTCGCTTGGAGTGGGCGCAGGAGAAGGACCGGCTGCAGAAGATGCTGATGCTCACCCTGCTCGGATTTTCCTGCCTGATCTGTGCGCTGCTGGCGCTCGGTGCCCTGGCGTTGCTGCTGAGCTGGGCGACTCCCTATCGGATTTATGTGTTGATCGGCATGTTGGCCGTGTACTGGTCGGCGACCGTTGCCTGCTGGTGGCACTTCGAGAGACTCTCGGCAGAAAGTGCCAACACGTTTGCGGCGACCCGCGCAGAGATCGAAGCGGATCTGACCATCCTCAGGAATAGCTTGTGATGGAAACGCAGAACGAGCAGAGGGCACGGAAAGAGCCACAGCTTCGTGCACAGACTCTGGAAGAACAGGTGGCGGACTTGCGGCTGCGGCTGCAGATGCAGCGTGAGCTGATCTCCCTCAAGCTCACGCGGCGCAGCAAGCGACGTCTGCGCTATCCGCGCAGCACTGTGATGCGATTCCTCGTGCGCCACCCGACGATGACACTCAACCTGCTGACGCGGGCGGTGACCCTGCTGCTGAGCTCCCGCGCGGTACGGCGGCGCGACAAAGCTCCGGATGCGGGCGCCCCCGACCAAGGCAAGAGTTAGCTACAACCCCAGCTCCCGGCGCAGCTCCTCCACTGACCCGACAATCGCCCTTGGCCCGAAGCGACCCAGCGCCTCGTCGTTGTGCGCTCCCCAGCGCACCCCGATGGCGGGCATGCCGATCCTCTGCGCCATCTCCAGGTCGTAAGTGGTATCGCCGATCATCACCGCCTGGTGGGGCGCCAGGGCATAGAAGTCCAGGATCTCCTGCAGCATTGCCGGGTCTGGTTTGGAGCGGGTCTCGTCGGCGCAGCGCGTGACCTCAAAGTGCTGATGCAGCCCGCTGGTGCGCAGCGCGCTGTCCAGTCCCCGGCGGCTCTTGCCGGTGGCAACGGCACGGCCATGGCCGGCATCGCGCAGGTCGGTCAAGACTTCGGTCATGCCGTTGAATATCTGCTGCGGGGTCGCTTCCTTGGAGAAGAAATAGCGCCCATAGGCCTCGCGGATGGCGTCTATTTCGCCCGTGGTCAGTCCGGGATAGAGCGTGGTGAGTGCGTCGACCATTCCCAGTCCGATGATGTTGCGATAGGCGGATTTCTCCAGTGTGGGAAAGCCCAATTCGGCGGCAGCCTGGTGCAGACTGGTGGAGATGTGTTCGATGGAGTCGACGATTGTGCCGTCCCAGTCAAAGATGACAGCCCTGATGTCGGCGTTCTGAAGAATTGCCATGTCGTGAAAAATTTCCTGTGCGTGATTGTTGCGAACACCTGATGATGGAGAAGGATTGCACGAGGGTATGGGAAGCCAGGAAGTTGACCTGAGAGCCCAACCAGTACAGCAGTGCCGCCAGCGTCGGCAAACCCAAGGTCTGCATCAATCCATGCCAAGAGATGAGCGTCGAATGGTGCTCCCGATCTGCGTCGGGAGGGAATTGATCGGATATCGGCATCGCAATCCAGTGGAGCGGTCGCTGAGCTTAGCGCGGACGCATTGAAGTGCGACTTTAATACCCCTTTTTCATGTTTGAATGGGTGGCTTAACGACGGCAAGCAATATGCCACACGCAGTCCGTCAAACGCTACGCTTGTTCGGCGAATATGTGAACCAGAGCAATTGCTGAGAGGAGCGCTTCTTTGTACTCTAGACTGGCAGATCGGGATCTGCCTTCCGCATCGTCCAACGCCAAGGGAAAAAGTGTGAGTACTGTCGCCATATTGATTTTTCTGGGAGGAATCGGCCTTTTTCTGCTGGGGTTCACCCAGGTGGAAGCGCCAAGGTGGAAGCGCCAGGGTGGAACGGCGGGGGAGATTCTCTCCCGGCACATGGCGGCGACTTTAGAGCGCATGAGCGAGCTGCACCGCATCGTCGACCAGGCCACCAAGGCCTCGATTTATCTCGACAGATTCATTCGCATGGGCAGACCGCCCTTGGCGCCCGCACAATCGCCAACCCCCGCTACCCCACCCCTTTCTAATTGATCGCGAGGCTGACCTGCCCCTATGCTATTCTCTCCGACACACCCAGGCAGGCTGGCGGCATTGCTGTTTGCAGTGCTGCTGACACTTCTGAACACCACGTCTTTCGCACAGTCCGGCGGGTCCGACCCGGCTTCGGAGCAGGCGGCGCTGGCGCAGGCGAGTCAGGCTTATATGGATGAGGAGTACCTCACGGCCCACAGCCTGTGGCGGCCGCTGGCGGAGGCCGGCAACAACGAGGCGCGGACCAATCTGGGGATTCTGGCCCGCTATGGGATGGGCGTAGTGCAGGATTTTTCGGTGGCACTGTACTGGTACCAGCTGGCCGCCGAGCAGGGGTACCCGCGCGGGCAATATCAGCTTGGTCTGATGCATGAGTATGGGCTAGGTGTCGGGCAGAGCGATGCTGCAGCGGTGCGCTGGTACCGGGCCTCGGCGGCGCAGGAGTATGTGCGTGCCCAGTTCGCACTCGGCGTCATGTTTGCCGAGGGACGCGGTGTGGCGAAGGATGTTGTGGAGGCGGCACGCTGGTATCGCCGCGCGGCGGAGCAGGGCGACGCCAATGCCCAGAATATTCTCGGCCGCCTGTACGCCAGTGGAGAGGGTATTGGGCGGGATGAGGCCGCCGCCTTGCATTGGTTTGCGCTTGCCGCGCAGCAAGGGCATGAGGATGCGCAGATGAATCTGCGGGCCGCGTGCGAGCAGGTGGTGAGTGTGGAGTGCCAGTAGTGGGGCGCGTCGCCAGGCGACAACGCGGGCCCCTGTCACACGACTTGGTGTAAACTGCCTGGCAGTTCATTGGCCACATATTTTCCAAGCACAAGAGACCAGCAGCATGTACGACATCGTTCAGGATTATTACGGCCGCCAGCTGCAAAGCTCGACCGATCTCAAAACCAGCGCCTGCTGTGACATCAGCCAGGTGCCCGAGTGGCTCAAACCCCTGCTGGCCCGCATTCACCCCGAGGTGCTCTCGCGCTACTACGGCTGCGGTCTGGTCTGTCCGGCGCTGCTGGAAGGCTGCCGGGTGCTCGATCTGGGTTGCGGCACTGGCCGCGATGTCTATGTCCTGGCGCAACTGGTGGGGCCGACGGGTCTGGTCGTCGGTGTCGACATGACCGACGAGCAGCTGGCCGTGGCGCAAGAGCATCAAGCCTGGCACGCAGAAGCATTCGGTTACGACAACGTGCGTTTTCTGAAGGGTTATATCGAGAAGCTTGACGAGCTGGATCTGCAGCCGGGTAGCTTTGATGTCATCGTTTCCAACTGTGTGGTCAATCTTTCGCCGGACAAGGACGCTGTGTTGCGCGGTGTGCAGCGCCTCTTGAAACCGGGTGGCGAGTTCTATTTCTCCGACGTCTATGCCGACCGCCGCGTGCCCGATGCGGTGCGTAATGATCCGGTGCTCTACGGCGAGTGTCTCGGCGGCGCGCTGTATTGGAACGACTTTATGCGCATCGCTATCCGCCAGGGTTTTGCGGACCCGCGTCTGACGGATGATCGTCCACTGGAGATCACCGATGCGGCGCTGCAGCCCCGCGTTGGCAACCTGCAATTCTTCTCGGCGACGTATCGTCTGTTCAAACTCGATGAACTGGAGAGCGCCTGCGAAGACTACGGTCAGGCCGTCATCTACAAAGGGACGATCCCCGAGCACGCCAGCAGTTTCGAACTGGACAAGCACCACTACATCGAGACTGGCCGCGTCTTCCCCGTGTGTGGCAACACCTGGCACATGCTCAAGGGCACTCGCTTTGCGCCGCACTTCGAATTCATCGGCGATTTCTCGCGTCACTACGGGCTGTTCGAGGGCTGTGGCGATGCCATCCCCTTCGACGGCAACGGCGGAGGATTGTCCACCGACGGAGCAAGCTGTTGTTGAGCGACTCTTCTTTGCAGATAAAACCCTATACCGTGCTGGTGCTGTGTACCGGTAACTCCGCTCGCAGCATCATGGGCGAGGCTCTCTTCAACGCCGAGGGTGCGCCCGTGTTTCGCGCTTTCAGTGCGGGCAGCCAGCCTGTGGGCCGTGTGAATCCGTTTGCCCTGCAGCAGCTGCGCGCCGCCGGTGGGTCGGCGGGTGATATGACGACAAATTACCGCAGCAAGAGCTGGTCGGATTTTACTGGCGAGGGCGCACCGACGATCGATTTCGTCATCACCGTCTGCGATAACGCCGCCGGTGAGAGCTGCCCGCTGTTTCCCGGCCCGGCCACACGGATTCATTGGGGGCTACCCGATCCGGCTGCCGTCAAGGGCAGCGATGCCGAGATTGCCGCGGCTTTCGCCAGCGTGTATGCGATGCTGTGCGAACGTGTCGTCGCCCTGCGCGAGTTTGCGCTGACGCGGCCAGACCGAGAGCAGCTAGTAGCGCGGATGCGCGCACTAGCCTGAGTGTGGGAGCGGGCCTGCCCGCGATA